>NZ_BAABKN010000028.1:0-112873 GCF_039543845.1 Nocardioides endophyticus
ACGTGACCTACGTCGTCAACCGCAACATCAACTTCACCAACGTCTGTTACGTCGGCTGCCGGTTCTGCGCATTCGCGCAGCGGCGCACCGACGCCGACGCCTACTCGCTGTCCCTCGACGAGGTCGCCGACCGCGCCCAGGAGGCCTGGGAGCTCGGCGCCACCGAGGTCTGCATGCAGGGCGGCATCGACCCCGAGCTGCCCGCGACGGCGTACTTCGACCTGGCCTCCGCCGTGAAGCAGCGGGTGCCGGAGATGCACGTGCACGCCTTCTCCCCCATGGAGATCGTCAACGGCACCGCCCGCACCGGCCTCTCGATCGAGGACTTCCTGATCAAGGCCCGCGAAGCCGGCCTCGGCTCGCTGCCCGGCACCGCCGCCGAGATCCTCGACGACGAGGTCCGCTGGGTCCTCACCAAGGGCAAGCTCCCCACCCGCACCTGGGTCGAGATCGTCTCCACCGCCCACCGGGTGGGGCTGCCGACGACCTCGACGATGATGTACGGCCACGTCGACCACCCCCGCCACTGGGTCGGCCACCTCAAGGTGCTCGCCCGGATGCAGGACGCCGCCTTCGAGGCCGGCGCCGCGAGCTTCACCGAGTTCGTGCCGCTCCCGTTCGTCCACACCTCGGCGCCGATCTACCTCGCCGGCGTCGCCCGCCCCGGCCCGACGCTGCGCGACAACCTGGCCGTGCACGCCATGGCGCGGATCATGCTGCACGGCCGGATCCACAACATCCAGACGTCCTGGGTCAAGCTCGGCGTCGACGGCACCCGCGCCATGCTCCAATCGGGCGCCAACGACGTCGGTGGCACCCTGATGGAGGAGACGATCTCCCGGATGGCGGGCTCGGAGCACGGCTCCGCGAAGACCGTCGAGGAGCTCATCGAGATCGGAGCCGGCATCGGCCGGCCCGTCCGCGAACGCACCACGACCTACGCGCTGCGCTGACCTCGGACCCACACCAGAGAGTCCGTCGGAGGTCGCAGACGCCGACTGACCTGGCCTACGGATCCTGGTCGTAGGGTCCATCCGGCCAGTCAAGCGTCCGCGGTGATGCCCCGCGGTCCATTGCCTCCGCAGCCAGGAAGTACATCAGCGAGTTAGCCGCCCGCTGAGCCGCGCGTGCAGTCTCCAGAGCCGCCGCCACCTCCATGAAAGACCAAGCGCCGGCGGTCGCTCCCTTATCTGCGCTGGCCTCGGTTGGCAGCCACGACTGAAGTCTCCCCAGTGCCGCGCTCAACGCTCTCATCGCCTCGACTGCGGCCTCGAGGTTGGACATTTCGTTGTCCGAAAGTTCTCGCCATCAAGGTCGCCTCACCTTCCGCAGAGCCTGAGCACAACGAATCAACGACCACGCCTCAAGCGAGCCGCACCAGCCGGAGCGGCCAGATACCGGCGAGCCTCTGGGACGCCCGATCTGCGGGCGCCGCCGTTCGTTCCGGCAACATGCTGAGGCTCTTCATGACGACAAGACCGCCGCAACCATATCGTCCGCGCACAGGACCCTCCCGATGCTCGCACCTTGATGCGCCCGTGACACCTTGCGCATCACTGTAATCGCAGATATGGTCTTATGCAGTTATTGAGGAGTAACATGACTTATGTCATCACTGGCGCCTGTATCGACGTCATCGACCGAGCCTGCGTTGACGAGTGCCCCGTCGACTGCATCTACGAAGGCGCACGCAAGCTGTACGTGCATCCCGACGAGTGCATCGACTGTGGCGCGTGCGAGCCGGTATGCCCGGTCGAAGCGATCCTGAGCGAGGACGACGTACCGGACGACCAGACCGCTCACATCGAGGACAACGCGTTGTTCTTTGCCACTGCGCTCGCAGGCAGAGCTAAGCCCTTGTTGAGTCCCGGCGGTGCGACATCGATCGGACCGATCGGGGTCGACACGACGATGGTGCTAGCCACTCCTACTCCCTGATCACCGACAGACGACGACGCAGAACGAGGAGCGATTATGCGTGACGCCGTGATTGTAGAAGCGGTTCGAACGCCGATCGGCAGGCGTGGGGTGGTCTGAGCGGAGGCCACCCTGCCGACCTCTCTGCCCTGGTGCTGGGCGAATTGGCCACCAGGGCAGGTCTGGATCCGGCCGACGTCGAGGATGTCGTGTGGGGATGCGTCTCCCAGGTGAGCGAGCAGACATTCGACATTGCGCGCACCGCCGTGTTGTCAGCGGGATGGCCTGAGACGGCTCCGGGGACTACCGTCGATCAACAAGTGCGGCTCCTCGCAGCAGGCCGTGCACTTCGCTGCGGCTGGCCTCATCGCTGGCCAGTACGACGTGGTCGTCGCCGGCGGGGTTGAGTCCATGAATCGGGTGCCGATGGGATCGGCCAACACCCCCGGGCTCGCCGTTCGGGCCGAGTTACCGAGCCCGGCACGGTCCCGAGGACCCGAACCAGGGGGTCGGGGTCATCGCGGCCATCGGCGGCGGCGACATGCCGGTGGTCGTCTCGATGCTCAACAGCTACTCCGGCTGGGCCGCCGCGGCGCGGGCTTCCTGCTCGACAACGACCTGCTGATCATCACCGGTTCCCTGGTCGGCGAGCACCGAGATCCAGGCCGACGCGACCGCCGACCTCCTGGCCAATGCCTCGACCGTCGTGATCACGCCCGGCTACGGGATGGCCGTCGCGCAGGCGCGGTACCCTGTCGCCGAACTGACGGCCAGGCTCCGCGCCCGCGGCGTCAACGTCGCTTCGGCATCCCCCCGGTCGCCGGCCGCCTGCCCGGGCACATGAACGTGCTCCTCACGGAGGCCAAGGTCCCCTACGACATCGTCCTGGAGATGGACGAGAGCAACGGCGACTTCCCCACCACCGACGTCGTCCTGGTCATCGGCGCCAACGACACCGTCAACCCCGCCGCCCTCGACGAGCCCGGCTCCCCATCGCCGGCATGCCGGTCCTCGAGGTATGGAACGCCCACGACGTCATCGTCTTCAAGCGCTCCACGGGCCTCACCGCGCAGGGATCACGAGAGCGGGCTCCTGCATCAACGTGGGTTCAGTATCAGAGCTCATCGGCGGGCCGGCCATGTAGTGCCGCCTGGCGCGCGAACCGCTCCGCGACGGCAGGGACCTGAGCGAGCTTGACGGGGTATCCCGGGCCCATGACCATCTGAGTGTCTGCGGAGGTGAGCGGCTCAGCGCAATGAGCACAGACGATCTCGGCCCGAGTCTCATGACCACAGGCGTGTCGATACCGGATCGGCGGGCCGGACTCACTCGCCAAATGCTCGTCACCCCACTGTGCCATCGCCATCAGCACGGGGAAGAAGTCCTTCCCCTTCGTCGTCAGGACATACTCATACCGAACCGGCTCGCTCTGATATTGCTTCTTCTCCAGCAGTCCCTGGTCGACCAAGCGGCGCAGCCTATCCGAGAGCGTCTGCCGGGCCAACCCGAGAGCCTGGTGGAACTCCTCGAATCGGCTGCAGCCGTAGAAGGCCTCCTGGAGGACCAACGGTGTCCACCAGTCGCCCATGACATCCATCGTCCGCGCCACCGGACACGGCAGCTGTCCCAGTGAGGTTCGACGCACTCCATCACCCTACTCTCGGACCGAGGCTGGCCGACCGGCGTGTACCACGACTCCCATCGACAGCTACCTCTTCCCAGCCAAGGTGAGAACGACCTCGGAGGCCGCCTCGTTCTCGCTCACCTCGGCAGGAGTCGCAGCTTCAAGCCGCACAGGCATGTCCTTGTGGTGAGGCGTCCCCGCTATCGGGTCGCGATCGAGAGCATCTGTGATCAGGTTGATACGTGGCCCATTGAGCACCCGGCCGCCGTGCCCGTCGGAGACGACCATCCCGAAGCCATGGGGCAGTGCGACCTGACCAGACCTCAGGCTGTCGTCGATCTCCGCCCGGGCCACCAGCCGTCCGATCCGGGTAACCACGGCAACCCATCCCCCCGGCTCGACACCCACGCAGGCGAGGTCATCGGTACGGATCCGCAGCGCCCCCTCTGGATCCGTCTTGCGCCAAGCCGGTGGGCGCAAGATCTGGTTGGCGTTATGACTGCGCCGCTGCCCGTTGATCAGGGAGAACGGGTACTCGAGATCGTCTCGGCGGTCACTGTCCGCGTCGAGCCGCCCAATCCACTCGAGCATCTCCGGCACCACCAGGTGGACCCGATCATGGCGCACCAGCTCCCAGATCTCCTGGTACTCGTGCTGGCTGAAGGCTGCGCCGCTCGCGCTCTCCAGAATCGTATCGAACAGCAGCTCGCCGAGAACCGGACCCTCGACAGACGTATTCAGGGCACGCTGGATGGGCCGAGGCATCGTCATTGCGGCGCGGTGGCACCCGGCCCACACTGGGGCGACAGCGGCCGACCCGTCAGGCAAGACCTTGCCCACGGTGCGATAGAGCAGGACCGGTGCGACCGCGGCCAGGTCCGGGTCGGCGCGCATCATGGCGCCCAGTCGGGGCAGAGCCGCCGCACGGTCGTGTTCGGCGACCTCGACGATCTCCGCGAGCTCCTCGTCGGCGGGCATGGCACCTAGCGCCTCGAACAGGCGCGCATAGATCTCCGGCTCCGGCAAGGAGTCCCCGAGGGGCTCGAGAAGTGGCCGCCGGATGTGGAAGTAGTTGGTCGGCCACTCCCAATTGAACAGGGTGAACTCATACTTCTCGATCTGCGTCGCCGCAGGGAGCACGTAGTCGGCCAGGGCCGCTGACTCCGTGAACGCGACGTCGACCACGACTGACAGTTCGGTGTCGAGGATTGCTTGTTCCACGGCAACGGTGTCCGTGTAGGTGTTGGCGGGATTCGACGACTCGATCCACAACGCACGGATCCGGTTCGGGTGATCGGTGACGATCTCCTCCACCAGGGTGTTGGTCGGCAGCAGCCCGGCGATGTACTCAAAGCCGGTGATCTCCGATCGTTCGCCCTGGGAGTTGACCCAGAGCGGTACCAGCCAGGAGTGCAAACCATTGGTGCCGGGTCGCCCGAAGTTGCCGGTCAGCAGGAACAGCAGCTTCTCGAGGTAGCTGTTCAGGGTCGAGTTGCGACCCTGCTGGATGCCGAGCTCTGCTCGCACCACCATGCGCTGGGAGGCGAGGATGAGGTCGACGGCGCGGTCCACGTCCTCCCGCTCGACCTCGGCGTGATGGATCCACTCGTCGACGGGCACCGCCCGCAGTACCGCCGCCACCGTCTCGAAGCCGGTGGTGTGCTCGGCGAGGAAGGCGTCGTCTTGGCCCCCGCGTTCTAAGACCAGGGCCAGGATGGCGCTGAGCAGGTAGGCGTCGGTGCCCGGGCGCAGGGCCAGGTGAACATCGGCAATCGCGGCCGTCTCGGTACGCCGCGGGTCGAGTACGAGCAGCTTGCGATCGGGATTGGTCTTGATCTGGTTGAGCGTGTTCCGCGCCCGGTTGAAGCCGTGCGCGAGCCACGGGTTGCAGCCGAGCACGACCAACAGGTCGCTATCCTCGATGTCCTCGGCCGTGTGGCAGGTCTGCGCGCCGAACATGTGTCCGTTCACCCAGAAGTCGCCGGTCTTCTCCTGAGACAGCGCGTTGAAGGACCTGGTCGAGCGCATCCACCGCATCAGCGCCGTCCCGTACCCGCCGCCGGAGTGGTTTCCCTGGCCACCGCCCCCGACGTAGGCGAAGGAGCCCGGTCGTCCCGCGGCGGCGTCCGCCTCACGGATCGCGATCAGACGCTCGGCGATCTCCGTGAGTGCCGTGTCCCATTCGATCTCGACGTAGGTGCCGTCGGGCTGACGCCGTAGCGGCATCCGGAGGCGGTCCGCGTGGTCGCCGTACCACGTGAGTCGCTGCGCCTTCTGGCAGGCGTAGCCCTCGGACTTGGGGTGACTCTTGTCGCCGCGAATCTTGGTCAGCGCTCGCCCATCGATCTGCACCTCCAGACCGCAGTTCATGTAGCAGAGTCCGCAGGCGGTCTTGTGCCACTCAGGACCATCCTTCGCGCCCGGCGCTGCCACGAGCCCATCGGTGGGTCCAGCCATGCCTATCTCCATGATGCACTCCCGCTCTTGAGCCCGGCCTGCGCCGGGACGCGAGTCAGTCTAATAGGAAGATTGGCTTGTGGCCAGGTCGGTCTGGCTAATAGACTTACTCCTGGCGGGCACCTCGAACGTGGCCGCGATACCCAGCTGGAGCGTCTGGCCGGACCGAGCCATGAGGAGCCACCATCGCGATGAAGCTAGCCAAGGAGATCGACCGAGTTGTCATCCGCATAGCCGGTGACAGCGGTGACGGGATGCAGCTCACGGGCGAGCGGTTCACCCAGGAGACCGCGAGCTTTGGTAACGATCTGTCGACCCTGCCGAACTTCCCGGCCGAGATCCGGGCGCCCCAGGGCACCTTGGCGGGCGTTTCGTCCTTTCAGTTGCACTTCGCCGATCACGACATCCTCACTCCGGGCGATCGGCCCGACGTTCTGGTGGCGATGAATCCGGCGGCACTCCGCGCCAACCTGGGCGATCTGCACGCGGGGGCGATCCTCATCGTGGACACGCACGACTTCAGCAAGCGCGCGCTGACGCGGGTCGGTTGGGAGTCGAATCCGATCGAGGACGGCTCGCTCGAATCGTTCGCCGTCCACGCGGTCGACATGACCCAGTTGACCCTGGACGCCGTGGCGGGCAGCGGGCTCAGCCGGAAGGACGCCGCACGGTGCAAGAACATGTTCGCGCTGGGACTGCTCTCCTGGATGTACTCGCGACCGACCGAGGGGACACTCGACTTCGTACGTGCGAAGTTCGCCAGGCGGCCCGAGATCGCGGAGGCCAACATCGCCGCCTTCAAGTCGGGGTGGAACTTCGGCGAGACGACCGAGGCGTTCGGGCACTCCTATCAGGTCAAGCCCGCGGTCGTGCCGTCCGGGACGTACCGCAACATTTCGGGCAATCTGGCGCTGGCCTATGGTCTGCTCGCGGCGTCTCAACGATCCGGTCTACCGCTCTACCTGGGCGCGTACCCGATTACCCCGGCCTCGGACATTCTTCACGAGTTGAGCAAGCACAAGGGCTTCGGCGTGCGCACCTTCCAGGCCGAGGACGAGATCGCGGGTGTCGGTGCCGCGCTCGGCGCGGCTTTCGGAGGGGCGCTCGGAGTCACGGTCTCGTCCGGGCCTGGCATCTCGTTGAAGAGCGAGACCATCGGGCTCGCAGTTTCCCTCGAGACGCCGCTGGTGATCTGCGACGTCCAGCGGGGCGGACCGTCGACGGGCATGCCCACCAAGACCGAGCAGTCTGACCTGCTGCAGGTGATGTACGGACGCAACGGCGAGTCGCCGCTTCCGGTCATCGCAGCTCAGTCCCCCGGTGACTGCTTCAACGCCGCGATCGAGGCGGCGCGAATCGCGGTGACGTACCGAACCCCTGTCTTTCTGCTGTCCGACGGCTACATCGCCAACGGATCCGAGCCATGGGCGGTGCCGCGAATTGAGGATCTGCCGACGATCGACCCCGACTTCGCCACCAGCCCGAACGGACCCGACGGGGAGTTCCTGCCGTACCTGCGTGACCCTGTCACGCTCGCCCGTCCTTGGGCGGTGCCCGGCACGCCCGGTCTGGAGCACCGAGTCGGCGGTATCGAGAAGGCCGACCGGACAGGCGTCATCAGCTACGACCCAGACAACCACGACTTCATGACGCGCACGCGACAGGCCAAGGTGGACGCGGTGGCCGCGTCGATCCCCGACCTCGAGGTCGAGGATCCGGGTCACGACGCACGGGTTCTAGTCCTGGGCTGGGGCTCCACCTACGGCCCGATCGGGGCGGCCTGCCGGCGGTTGCGCAAGTCCGGCACCCCGGTCGCCCAGGCCCACTTGCGACACCTCAATCCGTTTCCTCGCAACGTGGGCGCCCTCCTGGGTCGTTACGAGCGTGTCATCGTCCCGGAGATGAACCTGGGGCAGCTCTCAGTGCTCATCCGGGCCAAGCACGACGTCGATCTCGTGTCCATCACCCAGGTTCGCGGCCTGCCGTTCCAGGCCGCCCACCTCGCCACCCAACTGCAGGAAGTGATCAGCCAGTGACCGCCGTTCCGATCGAGCTCGGGCTCAAGCCCAAGGACTTCAAATCCGACCAGGAGGTCCGTTGGTGCCCCGGGTGCGGGGACTACGCGATCCTCGCCGCGGTGCAGGGTTTCATGCCCGAGCTGCAGATCCCTCGTGAGGACATCGTCTTCATCTCTGGGATCGGGTGCTCCTCACGATTCCCCTACTACATGAACACCTACGGCATGCACTCGATCCATGGCCGTGCGCCCGCGATCGCGACAGGACTCTCCACCTCGCGCACCGACCTGTCGGTGTGGGTGGTGACGGGAGACGGCGACGCCCTCTCCATCGGCGGCAACCACCTCATGCACGCTCTTCGCCGCAACGTGAACTTCACCATTCTGCTGTTCAACAACCAGATCTACGGTCTCACCAAGGGCCAGTACTCGCCCACGTCCGAGCAGGGCAAGGTCACGAAGTCGTCGCCGATGGGTTCCCTGGACGCCCCGTTCAACCCTGTCTCGGTGGCCCTGGGAGCAGAGGCGACCTTCGTCGCGCGCACGCTCGACTCGGACCGTGGACACCTCCAGTTCGTGCTGCGCGCAGCCGCCGAGCACGAGGGCACCGCACTGATCGAGATCTATCAGAACTGCAACATCTTCAACGATGGAGCCTTCGACGTGCTCAAGGACCCGGCCACGCGTAACGACGAGATGCTCATGATGGAGCACGGAAGGCCGCTTCGTTTTGGATCCGAAGGCGGGCGCGCGGTCATCCGCGACCCGGCAGGCCGGCTGCTCGTTGCTGACGACGTCGCGGCGGATGACCCACGGGTCGTCGTCCACGACGCCCTCACGGACGATGTGGCCTACGCGTTCGCACTGAGCAGGTTGACCCGTCAGTCGCCTGGGTGCACGCCCATGGGCGTCTTCCGCAGTGTCGAGCGCCCTTCCTACGACGCCCTCATGTCCGCCCAGCTTGCGGACTCGGTGCTCCAGGGGCCTCCCGACGCGGAGCTCCAAGCGCTCATCGAGGGCGCAGACACCTGGACCGTGTGACGGTCCAGATCGTGCAGCGCCCCCGCTGCGATTGGACGCCGGCCCCGCGACCCCGTCGTAGACCTGCGCCGTCATGTCCGGAGCCTCCCTTGGCGCGCCCAGCTGGGAAGATGGGTAAAGGCTCCAAGCGGCCCCTGTCGTCGACGTCTCGGCCGTCGGTGACCCGGCATGACACGCGGCGGGTCTGACGCTTCAAGACCTCTTCACACCTCCGGGTCGATGCCTCACGCGGCCATGAACATCGCATGCACCCCACTCGCGCGGTCGACGGCATCGCAGGTGAAGACACGAATGGAGCCCCGGGTCACATCGACCCAGGACCCCACGCAGGTTCGCCGCGCCGGCTACCCCTGCGGCATCGGATAGTCCGCCGCGAGGTCACTGGTCTCCGCCTCGCGCACCAGCTTCAGCCCACCGAGCGGGTTGTCCTCGGGCCGTGCGATCAGGACCGACCGCGTGGGAGGCTCGCTCGGGTCGCTGAAGTCCAGTGGCGGCATGATGCCGCCGGTGTCCAGTTCGGTGATCTCGGGGTAGGCGGCCAGGACGCCCTCACGTGTCAGGTCGCCGTTCTCGCACGCCTTCTCGAGGATCGCCGAGTAGGCGGAGGCCGCGGCATAGGACCAGGGGATGACGGCGATGGGCTCGTCCTTGTACTTCGCTGCATACTCCTCTCGGACCTTCTCGGCCCCAGGCACGTCGGCGTTGAACAGCTGGTAGGACTGCGCGACGTAGTAGTGCTCCTTCAGCGCATCGCCCGCGGCCGTCCCCAGGAGCTGCGGCGCCCACGACGGGTTGCTGCCAAGCAGCGGGACCTTCAGTCCGCTGGCATCGTCCGCAGCGGCGGCCGACGCGGTCTGGCCGGGGGTGGTCGAGAGCAGGATGGCCTTGACCCCCTTGTTCTTCAGCGTTGTCACCTGGCTCGTGACGTCGGTGGCGGTCGGGGGCACTTCCTGCCCGACGAGCGTCAGTCCGAGCTGGTCGGCGGCGTAGGTGCTGCCGGCAAGCGCGTTCTCGCCTAGCTCGCCCTGGAGGTAGATGTGACCGATTGTGTCACCTTCCTTGATCAAGCCCTCGTCCATCATCCAGGAGATGCCGTTGATCATCTCGAGGTCGAAGGTCGCTCCGACGATCAGACCGTTCTTCCTGCCGAGCAGACTGGAGGCCCAGGACCCGGGCATCACGAAGATGTCGTCCTCCTCCATCTTGGGGCCCAGCGCGGCCATCTGCGGCGACCCCAGGATCATCTGGAAGCCGAGCACGTCGGCTTCCATCTCCGAGTACAGCGAGATCGACTTGGGCAGGTCATAGCCCGAGTCCCGCACGTCGAGCTTCACCTCACGACCGCAGATGCCGCCGTCCGTGTTGAGCTCGTCGAACCAGATCTGTGCGCCCTGGTTGAGGGCGTTGCCCACCGTGGCGAAGGGCCCCGAGAGATCCGTGATCACGCCCAGATCGATGGTCGACTTCGTAACCCCCGGTCCCATCTTGACACCGTCGGCACTCTCGGCGCCCGGCCCGTCGTCCTTCTTGGTGCTACAGGCAGTGACCGACGCCGCGATAGCGAACGCGGAGAGTGCCACGACGAAGGTTCGGGAACGGCGGATACGCACCGATTTGCTGAAGCTGGCTTGCATGTTTGCCTCCATTTGCGACGACCGGCATGGGTTCATGCCGGCAGGTGGGGCCGCTCCGAGGATTGCGGCTCGAGCTGTGCGCCGTCGGATGCCGGCGCCGATCGGGGTGCAGCCCGGCCACGGACGGAGGCGAACACTCCGGCCAGGCCTCGTGGGATGAACAGAATGACGGCCACCACGAGCAGGCCGTATAGGTACTCGGAGAACTGGACGGCGCTCACGCCGTCGCCTCCTGGCTGGGACAGGAACGGGAGGCTCGTGGCGTAGTGGTTAAGCACCTCGGGCAGGGCCACGACGAAGAAGGCCCCGGCGACGGATCCCGGCAGCGAGCCGAGGCCACCGATGACGACCATGATCAAGTAGGAGATCGAGAGCGCGAGCCCGAAGTAGTCGGGGACGGCCCGCCCCAATGCCAGCACGATGAGGACGCCTGCCGCACCCGCGTAGATCGAGGACAGCACGAAGGCCGAGGCCTTGTAGTGGCGTACGTCGATGCCCATGCTCGAGGCCGCGACCTCGTTGTCCCTGACGAGCTGCATCGCACGCCCGGTCCTTCCAGCCACGATGTTGCGGGCGAAGACATAGGCGACCAGCAGGATCGCCGCCCCCAGATACCAGAGTCGCTCCTCCCTGCCGAACGGCACACCGAGCACCATCAGGACCGGGTCGGTCTCGGCGAAGGTGAAGCCGAACAGGCTCAGGGTGGGCACGTCGCGTCCGTAGAAACCGCCGGTGACAGACTCATAGTTGTGCAGGACGTGCTGGCCGATGAAGATCAGAGCCAACGAGGCGACCCCCAGGTAGATGCCGCGCAGTCGACCTGAGATGGGGCTGAAGAGCAGTCCGGCGAAGCCGGCGACTCCCACCGCCAGGATCGCGGCGAGCCAGGACGGCAGGCCCGCGCCGACCAGGGCGCCGCTGATGCCTTCCTCGCTCCCCCCAGCCAGGAACACGTAGGCGTAGGCGCCCACGGCGAGGAAGAAGCCGTGCGCCAACGACAGGAGGCCCGCGATGCCGGTGAGAAGGTTCAGTCCCAGGGTGCCGACCGCAGCAGCGAAGCAGAAGAAGCCCAGTTGCAACCAGAACTGGTCCAGGTAGAGGGGCGCGATGAGCACCACCACGACAGACGCGGACACCAGCAGCCTCGTCGCCCACTGTCGCGAGGCGGTCAAGTTCTCAGACACGGGTCATCTCCCGGGTGCCGTAGAGGCCGGAGGGACGCCAGAGCAGGATCATGATCATCACGACGTAACCCGAGACCTCGGAGAGGGGGGATCCGAGGAAGGAGACCTGGTCGTTGTAGCCCCCACTGAGCGACTGGACCACACCGACGATGAGCCCGCCCACCACGGCTCCACCTGGCGAGTCCAGCCCGCCGATCACCGCAGCCGGGAAGGCATTGAGCGCCGTGACGTTCGCAGTGCTGGTGAGGCCCGGGCTCGGGGCGGTGCCCATGAAGACGCCGGCTACCGCTGCCAGCCCGCCCGCAAGTGCCCAGGAGGTGGCGGCCACGCGATGCCGGTTGATCCCCATCAGGGCGGCAGCCTCGGGATCCTCGGCGGTGGCGCGGACCGCGATGCCCCAAGAGGTGTACTTGAGGAGGGCGAAGAAGGCCACCGCGATCACGGCGCAGACGACCATGGCCGCGAGGCGGGCCTGGGGGACGACGAACGGCCCGATCGCCGTCGTGCGGTTGCCCCAGGGGTCCGCGAAGGACAGGACCTCGCTCCCGATCCGCCGGCTGAGCTCTGTGGCTAAGGCGATGTCGATGCCGAGCGTCAGGATCGCCAGCGAGATGTGCTCGTGGGTCGAGGCGCGCCGGACCAGGAAGACCTCGATCGCACCCGCTACTGCGGCCGCGACGGCGACCCCGGCTAGGACCGCGCCATAGAAACCGAGCCTTTCCTGCAGCTGTACGACGACGTAAGCGCCTAGGAGCAGTGTCGAGCCCTGGGCGAAGTTGAGGACCTGTGTGGCCTTGAAGATCACTGTGAAGCCAATGGCGATCAGGGCGTAGATGAGGCCAATGGACACCCCATTGATCAAGAGTTCCACGAAGTAGGTCATGGGGTGCTCCCGGTCGTCGAAGAGGTAAGGGGGGCGGAGGACTGGTCGCCGGATGTCGCTCCGGCGGCAGTCCCGAGGTATGCGCTCAGCACCGCGGGGTCTTGCTGGACGTGTGCCGGCGTGCCCTCGGCGATGAGGCGCCCGAAATCGAGCACGGTCACGCGGTCCGCGATACTCATCACCAGCCCCATGTCGTGCTCGACCAGCAGAACCGAGACGCCGAGCTGGTCGCGGATGTCCAGGATCTGTCGTGCCATGTGGCGGCTCTCGCTGGCATTGAGCCCCGCGACGGGCTCATCGAGGAGCAGAACCGACGGCTCGATGCACAGCGCGCGAGCGAGCTCGACCCGCTTCTGGTCGCCGTAAGAAAGCGTCCCGGTTGGTTGCGACAGCAGGTGCGTCACCCCGACGAACTCGGCGATCTCTCGGACCCGCTCCAGATGTCGCCGTTGCTCTCGTCGGGCGCCAGGTAACCCCAGCCCGGTCGCGACAAAGCCGGCTCGCGTGAGTCGGTGACGCGCGAGCATGAGGTTGTCGCGGACGCTCAGACGCTCGGCCAGGGCGATGTTCTGGAACGTGCGGCCCACTCCGAGCTTGGCCACCTCATGCGGCCTGCAGTCGGTCAGCATCTCGTCGCCGAGCCTCACCGTTCCGGCGGTGGGCCGATAGACACCGGTGAGGACGTTGAAGCAGGTGGATTTGCCTGCCCCGTTGGGCCCGATCAAGGCGTGGATGGTTCCCGGAATCACCTCGAAGCTCACGTCGCTGACGGCCGTCACGCCCCCGAACGTCTTGGTGATGCCCTCGGCGGAGAGCTTCCGGGGCTGGTGCGTGAGGGGTGGTGTCGTCATCAGGAGGCCTTCCTGCTTCGCGTGCGCGCCGCGGCGGTGAAGTCCCAGGGGGCCAGCACCGGCCGCGGCCCGTCTGCGACCTCATCCCCGAGCGGGGCGCCGTCGCCCAGGTAGAGCTGCCGAATCGCGGGACTGTTGCGCAGTTCGCTCGCGGGACCGGAGAGCACGACCCGACCAAGTTCGAGGACATAGGCATGGGTAGCAACTCCGAGAGCGACCTCCGCGTTCTGCTCCACCAGTAGTACCGATGTGCCCTGACGGTTGATCTCGGTGATGACGTGGGCGATCTGCTCCACCACGAGCGGAGCCAGACCCAGCGACGGCTCGTCGAGCAGCAGCACGCGCGGGGAGGCCATGAGGGCGCGGCCGATGGCCAGCATCTGCTGCTCGCCTCCCGACATCAAGCCAGCGCGCTGGTGTCTCCGGTCGGCCAGGATCGGGAACAGATCGAAGACCCGTGCGCGAGCCTCGGCTGCGCTACGACGATCCCGCGTGCGGATCCCCCCCACCCGAAGGTTCTCCTCCACGGTGAGCCTGCTGAAGATGCGCCGTCCCTCGGGCACCTGGATGACGCCGTGGGCGACGATCTTGCGCGGGTTGAGGCCCCCGATCGGCGTCTCGCCCACGAACACCTGCCCCCCGGTGATTTCGCCGCCGTGAAGCCGGTGCGTGCCGGACATGACGCGCAGCAGCGTGGTCTTCCCCGCTCCGTTGTTGCCCAGGACCGCGACGACCGCCCCCTCGGGGATCTCCAGCGCAGCCCGGTCGAGCGCACTCACAGCACGGCCGTAGCGTGCGCTCACATCGGCGACCTTCAGTGCGAGGGGCGAGGCGGACACAGTGCTCCCGTTCATGCGTGCGGTGAGGGCCGAGTCGAGGCGAACCGCGTCTCGATCTGCTCTTTCACCTGTGACGTCGGTTACTGTTACTGATTGAACAGTAAGTGAAAGGGGTCACAGCGATCCTGTCAAGTGCAGATATCGAACTTAGGAGTGATGTGGATCCGACCGAAATCCGTCAGCGCGGGGAGGCGGTGCTGTCCGCTCATCGCTTCTGGCCGCGTGACGCACCTGGAACTCGCCGCAACATCGTCGACGCGGCATTGGCCACGTTCGCGTCGCGAGGCTTCCACGGATCGACATTGAAGGACATCTCGAACGGGTCGGGCCTCAGTACGGCCGCCCTCTACGTGCACTTCGCGTCCAAGGAGGACCTTCTTTTCGAGATCAGCCGGCATGGACACGCGGTGGCCCTGGCGATCCTGGAGGGCGCGGTCGCCGAGGCAACCAGCGCAGCCGCCGAACTGGACCTGATGGTCTACTGCTTCACTCGATGGCATGCCGAGCAGAAGACCCTCGCCTACGTCGTCCAGCGCGAGTGGATGGGGCTCAACACTGACCACCACGAGGCAGTCCGCGCGCTGCGCAGCCGAATTCAGGCCTGCGTTCGGTCGGTACTGACGCGAGGGGCCAGCACGGGCGAACTCGACGTGCCGGACGTGCGCAGCGCCTCTGCCGCCGTACTGTCCCTCTGTATCGATATCGCCCGCTGGTACGAACCCGATGGGCCGTACACCCCCGACGCAATAGGTCAGATCTACATGGATTTCGCTCGCCGCCTCTTCGGTGTCGATCGGGCCGGACCGGTGCCCAGCGGTAGCGAGCACTTCGGCGTTGACCAGCCGTCCTTGCCTGCGCCCACAGTTAACTCATAAGGCAGTAGGCTCGCGCAGGATGGTTCACACGACGACGGCCCGGGAGGCAAAGTGTCGCTGAGAAATGCACTACTCGGGGTGCTCTCGCTGCGCGAGATGTCGGGCTATGACATCAAGCGAAGCTTCGATCATGCCGTGCACTTCGTCTGGAACGCGGCCGACAGCCAGATCTATCGTGAGCTGCGCGACATGGAGAAGCATGAACTCATCGTCTCTCACCTCGTCCAGCAGGATGGCAAGCCCAACAAGCGCGTGTACCGAGTCACCGAGCACGGGCTCGCGACGCTGGACGAATGGCTGCGCTCACCGGCTGAGGCCCCCTTCGACAAGGAGCCCTTTCTGATGCGGTTGTTCTTCATGGGCCGCATCGATCGAGACGATGCGATCCGGGTGCTCTCTGAGCGCCGAGACGAGATCCGGGCACTCCTCGCAGTGGCATCCGACCGGCTCGAGATGTACTCGGACCTATCGCGCACCGAGCACCCCGAGATGCTGTGGTGGCAGGTTCGGCTGATCAAGGGATTCGAACACACCCAGACCGCGCAATTGGAGTGGATCGACTCGTTGCTCGACGAGCTTCGCACCCAGGTCGAAAGAGATCACGGCACCGAGGTGCCGGGTCTCATGTCCGAGGACTGATCTTCCGCTCGTCAGGCGTCCCCACCGGAGATGGCTGATCGGATATCCCGTCATCCGTGACTGGAACGGGACGAGCTACCTCGTGGGTCGACGCCGAAGGGCGGCAACTTGTGCTGCCACTTGATCCAGTTAAAGCACGACCGGCAGGAGCGACAGAAGAACAGCACCTCAGACGCGGAGCTTCCCGTCAGTGACTCGACTTCGGTCTCGCCGCTGCCGCAGGCAGGGCAGGTCACCGCGGCGAAGTCCAGATCATCGCCGTACACCTCCCGATCACGGGGTCGCTGTTTCAATGTGCGTACACCGGGTCCTTGAACCTGATGATCTCGAAGAGGCCGTCCGGTAGATCACTTCTCCGACGGCGCGAACTGTCCCATTCCCCGCGGTCGAGAGGCTGCGAAAGGTCGGGCAGTTGCAACCCTACCCGCTCGAGGTCCTGAGCGACGTTGCGAAGGAAGCGCTGGGTTCGAGAGCGCTCCGAGGTGCTCGCTTCCGCCACGTCTGCGGTGTCGCCGTCCGGGTGACCGAACCAGTCGACGGCCAGCGGAAGGCGTCTGGCCAGGGCCTCCATCAGCCGCTCACTGCTCTCGTCCTCGGACCGGATGACCTGGAACCAGCCTGTGGCGTACTTGAGGTGGAAGTAGGCCTCCTCCCCCACCTTGCGGGCGATGGCGGAGACGGCCCGGTCCGGATCGTCCAGCAGCGACGACATCATCGCCCAAGTCGCCTGCTCGCTGAGGTAGGCCGTCAGGACCAAGTCCTCCCAGTTCTGGGGAGGAACGTCGAGAAGTTCCATCGAGGAGATCGCGTCAGGTCCCCGACCGCGCTCCATCTGAGCGTACGCATCGCGCCCCGGCGACAGGTGCTGGTAAATCGCTCGCGTCTGCCCGTAGGAGGCGGTGCACATGCCGAGCATGGCCGCGAAGTCTGGCAGCGAGCGTCCGTTCATGACGCACTCGGCGAACCAGTTTCCAAGCACCAGCTTGGTGTCGGCCACGCACAAGAGATCGTCGTTCGCACTGAAGGCCACGCTACTCACACCGCCTTGATTCGGATGACGTCGCCGGGCCGTGGACGCACGGTCACGATGGCCTCGGTCGGGACTACGCACATCTCGCGCCAGCGGTGCTGGTCATAGACGTACCAAGCGCGGATCTCCGCGAGGTCGTCATTGGGCGCCTCTACGGATCCGATGTGGGTCAATGCATCGGTGGAGTCCTTGCGGGCGAAGACCTCGTAGTAGCGGGGGCGGGAGCCGGCGTCGGGCGCGCGCTCGGTGTGCGGGTTCATGGGCTCCTCGAGCTCAGAGTTGGATGCCATGGGCGGCCATCAGCTTCCGGGTCGGGGGCGCCACGAGTTCGCGGTCCCATGGGCTGCTCCAGTCCTCAACCATCTCGACGGAGGTGACACCGGGTACCGCCGCGAGAGCGTCCTCTAGCCGTTCGCGAAGCATCCCGACACCAGGACACGCCATGCACGGGATGCGGACCTTGACCCGGACGTTGCCTGCGTCCAGGATCTCGACATCACTCAGCATCCCCATGTTCGCGAGGCTCGCCGGGATGTGCGGGTCGTTGACCGAATCGAGGGCCGCGAGGACGTCCTCGACGGACAGCTCCGGAGCAGTGGTGCTCACCACAGCTCATCTCCGTAGAGCTCGGCCTGCACACGGCTGATCGAGGGCACCTTGTGGCGACTCCCCTGTTTCCAGAGCCGGAACTGCTCCTCCCAAGGAATGGTCCGCGAGTAGTCCCACTTGCGGGTCTCGGGGTCGAGGTAGATGGGGGGCTCGTAGTCGAGCACGTAACTGCCGCTGTCAGCGTCGAAGTGCGCCGGGACCTTGATCCCCACCTTCTCGCTAAACGGAACCACCTGGGACAGCCACTTCTGACGCATCTGGTCATTCGAGGCACCTCGAATGCGGTAGACGAGCTGGTCGGTGCGGCTCTTGATGTGGTCGGGCACGCCGAACCAGAGAACGCCGAGCGGGAAGTAGAAGTCGACGCACTCCTGGACCCGTCTGCGAGTCTCGTCCGAGTGGTTCCAGAAGAAGTTGACCCAGCGCTCCCCGTGCTGGACATGGAAGATCTCCTCGAAGTTGACCTTGCGCATCGAACGCACGTAAGGCCCGAACGAGCAGTGCTGTTCCAGGTCGGTGGTGGTGATGTATCCGGCCCGGTCGCCGTAGCACATCGAGACGACCGACTCGACGTAGTCCTCGTGGGGGTATTCCAGGATCTGGTTGGTCCGCCATTTCTGCGGATCGCGCTCGAATAGGAAGTGGTGGGTGTCGTAGCCGAACTCCTCGAGCATGCGGTACATGACCTGGGCGTGGCCCAGTTCGTCCTGGCACGCGGACGCGATGGCGATCTTGTCCTCGAGCGTGGGTGCACTGCGGATGGACGGCGAATAGGTCGGCAGAGTGACGACCTCGAGGTCGGCCGCGATGTGCATCGTGTTCACGAGCACTTCGTAGTAGCGGGTGGTCATCTCGCTGATGTCCTCCAGCTGGACACCGGAGTGCACGCGGTTCTGGAGGGCTGTCTCCTGCTCCTCGGTGCTAATTTCGCTGCCACCGTGCTTGCTGGGTGCGACTGTCATGACGCCTTCTCTCCGCAGTTGTCGCGGGTGGCCGCGACGAAGTCCGCGATGCGCTCGGGCTCGTACTCAGGCAAGGGGTAGTACGACGCCAGGTGGTCGGCACGTCCCACGTAGCGCTCGGCGATCAGCTTGGGGAGCTCCTCGAGGGTGCCCCGCAGCGCGAAGTACTCGAGGATGTCGTCGGTGACGAGCTCACTCATCTCATCCCACTGACCGGCCTTCGACATCGGGAGCAGCGCCTCCTGCAGGTCCTCGCGCCCGATGAGACGAAGCACCTCGGTGTAGGCGGGAGTCGAGGCATAGAACGCCACCTGCTTGCGGATCCTCGCGGCTGACTTCTGCTGCTCCTCCTCAGTGTCCCCGACCGCCAGGAAGAGATAGGCGAATCGCCATGGGATCTGCTTGCCGTCACCAGCACGCGCCGCACCCTCCGCGAGCGCAGGCATGCTGACCTGGTCGATGTAGGCGGTGTGCGTGAATGGGTGGAACAGCACTCCGTCGCAGAGCTCGCCGGCCAAGCGAGCCATCGCCTCGCCGACGGCGGCGAGCGCGAGCTGCGGTTGGTGCCCCTCCGGGAGCGGGCCGGGGTTGAACAGCGGAGTGAGCAGGGTGTGCTGGTAGTGAGTGCCCTCGTAGTGGAGCTGCTCGCCTGTCTGGAAGCTGTGGTAGATGGCGCGCAGAGCACGCAGGTAGTCCTTGACCTGAGGGATCGGCTTGTCCCACGGCATCGAGAAGCGGCGCGTGATGTGCGCCTTCACCTGCGCGCCGATACCCAAGACGAAACGACCCTCCGAGGCCGCTGCGAGATCCCACGACTGGTAAGCGGTGCTCATGGGGTTGCGGGCCAGCGCGAGAGTTATGGCCGTGCCGAGCCCGATCCGGCTGGTGCTGGCGCACGCCTGCGCCAAGGGCAGCAGGGGGTCATGTGCCACCTCGCCCGACCACAATGTGTCGTAGCCGAGCGCCTCGACGCTACGCGCGCGGTCGCCCGCGCCTGGCAGTCCCTCAGCGAGGAACGTGTCGATCTTCATGAATGCCTCCTTCTGCGTAGCATATCTACATATGCAGGTATGCACCAGCGCCAGTGTGGTCGCGTCGGAGATTGCTGCCAACGCCGCGGGCTGGCGGATCGTTCGGCGATCCCGAACATCCGCTCGATGACGTACGAGGAGCTAGCGCGTGGAGCCGGGCACCGCGGGCCCCGCCCCGGGCTGACCGGCATCCGCGACCAGGCGGGCACGCACGAAGTCGCGCACTTCGCCCTTGCGGACCTTGCCGAACGCATTACGCGGCAGTTCCTCGATGTGGAAAACCCGGCGCGGGCGTTTGTACGCCGCCAGACGGCCCGCGCAGTACTCCTCCAACGCCTCGACGTCGAGGATCGCGCCGGCTCGGGACGAGATCACCGCAGTGACGCACTCACCCCATCGTTGATCTGGGGTGCCGATGATGGCGACCTCGGCGATATCAGGGTGGGTGACGAGCACCCGCTCCACTTCTGCGCTGTAGACGTTCTCACCGCCGGAGATCACCATGTCCTTGACACGGTCGACGATGTAGAGGAAGCCGTCGTCATCGAGGTAGCCGAGGTCGCCACTGAGGTACCAGGTGAGGCCATCCTCCACGAAGGTGACCGCATTCCAGGCCTCGTCGTTGTCGATGTATCCGGCTGCGATAGACGCGCCCGAGACGGCGATCTCACCGATCTCCCCGGCCGGCATCGGCGCACGGTGACTGTCGAGGACACGGATCAGCGTCCCTGGCACCGCGCTGCCCACCGATCCACGGTGACCTTCCAGAGAGGCGGGGTCGAAGCAGGCGTTGAGCAGGGACTCCGTGATCCCGTAGGCGTTGATGATCATTCCCGACCTCAAGGTCGTCTCCGCCTCCAACCGGTCGCGGTACTCCTCAGGGAACGACGCCGACGCGGTCAGCCAACAGGTGACGGACGTGAGGTCATAGTCGCCGCGCTGCGGCAGATTCAGCACGGCGAACGTCATCGAGGGGACGATGAAAGCGTGGGTAATCGCATGGCGCTCGATCGAGTCCAAGAGGTCGGCCGGGTCGAACTTCGGCAGCAGGAAGTGCGTGGCGCCGACGAGGAAGCCCGCCAAGGACAGCGTCTCCATCGGGCCCCGATGGAACAGTGGCGCCGGTGCCAGCAGACGGCTTCGCGCGGTGACGCCACCGGTCAGCGCCATCCCTATGGCACTCCAGAGCGAACTGGCGTGAGTGACGATCGCCCCCTTGGGCGTGCCGGTGGTGCCGGAGGTGTACCAGATACCGGCCGCATCGTCGTGATGCACGGACGGGAAGACCGGTTCGGCCACATCGTCACCCAGCCTCGCCACTTGGGCGAGCGTCATCGCACCGTCCGCCCTGCCGGTCGGACTAACGCGGCGGCTCCACGGAGGCCTCGAGCCGACCGAGTCCAGCATGTCGTCGAACTCGTCGCCGTGAAGGATCAAGCGGCTGTCTGAGTGGGAGATCTGGTAAGCGACTTCGTCTGCCACGAGGCGAGTGTTCAAGGGGACCACGACGCCGCCGCACCTCAAAACGGCGAAGTAGCAGATCAGGAAGTTCGGATCATTGAGGAACAGGATCGCGACCCGATCACCCTTCTCGAGCCCCACCTCGATCAGGCCCAGGGCCAGACGGCGTACTTCTCGGTCCAGTTCCTCGTACGTCAGGCTGACCTGGGCCGACACCACAGCCCGCTTCGCCGGCGCGTTGATCGCCATCCTCCGCACCAGGCCGTCGATGGTCATCGACTCGACATTCATGGACCGCTCCTCGGATGGGCTGCTCGGGGCTCTGACTTCACAAGCGTCTACCTGTTCTGCGTCTAGGACTAGGGCGTGGCAAGAGACCAGGGGAACGGGTGGAAGGCGATGCCGACCACACCCGGACCGGTTACAGCGAACCCGGTGGCATTGACGGACCCGCGGAGCATGGCGGATCCGTCATGGCCGACCGAGGTGAGGAGGCCGCCGGTGAGCCGGCAGGGGCTCAGCACCGTGGCGGCCTGGCCCCGTTTGGCGGACGAGCGTCGCAGGGCGTCCTCAAAGTCGCGATGCACACCATGCGGTTCGAGGCCACGAAGTGGTCGGCCTCCCATCCGGTCGAGGAGAGGCATGGCCAGCGTGACAAAGGCAGCCAGCGCCGCCAACGGATTACCCGGAAGCCCGACGACGAACGAGTCCCCCCACTCCCACAGCGACTGGGGATGGCCGGGTCGGCAGCCGACGGAATCCACGATCTGCCGCGCGCCCAGCGAGGTCAGAGTGGGTGCGAGGAAGTCCGACGGACCAGCCGAGGAGGCGCCCGTCACCAGCACGATATCGTCGACGCGGGCGGCGAGGTGCTCCTCGAGCAGCCGCGCTTGGTCGCCGATGGGGACGAGATCGCGGAAGCGACCGCCGGCACTGGCCACCATCCCGGGCAACATGGGACCAACGGCGTCGCGCACTTGATTCTCGTGCGGGACTCCGTGCGAGACGACCTCAGCTCCGGTGATGACCGCACTGACCGACGGCACGCGTCGAACGTCGATCGCGTCGAGACCCATGGCTGAGGCGAGCCCGAGGTGCACGGGGCCCAAAACGGCTCCCGCGGGCACCAACTCCACACCTGAGGCGAACTCCTCCCCCCGGCGGCGGATGTGCTGACCGGCGCGGGCCTCCCCCATGAGGAACTCGGCCCTACGTTGGGAGTGTTCGTAGGGGAGGACCGCCGTGGCTCCAGGCGGCGGAACAGCCCCTGTTGCGATCTCGACTGCTTGCCCGGCCTTCAAGGGATCCGCCACGGCGTCCCCCGCCAGCGTCCGGCCGACCACACGCCAGGGTGCGGGCCCTGACACCGCGTAGCCGTCCATGGCGGCCCTGTCCGACCCGGGAGAGTCGACGCGTGCCGCGAGCGGCCTCGCCAGGCGCCGACCAAGAGCAGCGTCTACCGCCACGACTTCAGCACTCAGCGGCGAGGCGGAGCAGTGGGCCAACTCGCGCGCCTGCCGCCACCCCTTCACGGACAGCAATTCTACCTGTTTATGCGACTATCTGTAAACACAGGTACACAGCAGATCCCCAGGCTGGTGGCTTCCCACTCAGGGGGCGTGGTGCGGTGTGCCGCCGACTCGCCGGCGGGTGTGACCCGTCCGGGGGACGAGCCACACGCCGACCCCTACGCCAGCCGCGTGAGGACCTCGGCGACGCATGCCGGCTTCGTCTCGCCTTCGACCTCGACGATGATCGTGGTGGTGAGCTGGGCGTGGCTGGATCCCCGCGTGAACGCCGTGAACTCTGCCCCGGCGCGGATCCGCGTGCCACAGCGCACCGGCGCGGGGTAGCGGACGCGGTCGGAACCGTAGTTCACCTGCATCCTCAGCCCCTCGATGGCATAGAGCTGGTAGAGGAAGCTCGGCACCAACGACAGGGTCCAGTACCCGTGGGCGATCGTCGCACCGTAAGGGCCGTCCTTGGCCCGCTCGGGGTCGACGTGGATCCACTGATGATCGTGGGTGGCGTCTGCGAAGAGGTTGATGTCGGCCTGGGTGACCTCGAGCCAGTCCGTGTAGCCCAGATGTTGGCCGACGGAGGCCTCCACATCGTCGATGCCGGTGAAGGTGCGCATGACCATTCCTTTCGGTTGGTTGAGCCTGGCTCGCGGTGAAGCACAGGCGATGGCAAAGGCCCGGTCGGCTCCGCAGCCCGAAGCAGGCAGCGCAGGTCCGACGGAGGTCACCCCTTCGCGCGGTCGTCGCGCCCGTCGCGATCTTTCGTCGGGACCTCGACGCGTCCGGTCGCACCTCCGAGGCTCACAACCGCCACCCCAGGGCATCACGACGCAACTGGTCCTTGCGGACCTTGCCGAACGAGTTGCGCGGCAGCGCCTCGACGAATCGGATCACCTTGGGCCGTTTGTACCCGGCCAGTCGTCCGGAGCAGTATTCCTCGACTCTGGCGACGCTGGCATCGGCGCCCTCTTCGAGCACGATCACCGCCGTCACAGCCTCGCCCCACTGCTCGCTCGGCGTGCCGATGACCGCGACCTCCGCGACACCAGGAGCGCCGACGAGGACCTCCTCCACCTCGGCGCTGTAGACGTTCTCGCCGCCGCTGATCACCATGTCCTTCGCTCGGTCCACGATGTACAGGTAGCCCTCCGCATCGACGTAGCCCAGGTCGCCGCTGGCATACCAGGCCAGTCCGTCCCGCTCGAAGGTCACGGCAGCCCAGTCCTCCGGATGGCCGACGTAGCCGCTGGCCATTGCTGGTGTGGCGACGACGATCTCCCCGACCTCCCCGGGGCCGAGCGCGCGGCGCTCGCCGTCCAAGATCTGCACTCGGCACATGGGCACAGCACGGCCGACAGAGGGAGCACGATCCATCTGCTCGGGCAGCAAGGTCCCGATGAGGAGGGCCTCGGTGATCCCGTAGGCGTTGTAGAAACGGCCCGCAGGAAGCGTCGTCTCCTCCTGCATGCGGCCCTGATACTCCACGGGCAGAGGTGCGGAGGCACTCATCCAGCACTCCATCGAGGTCAGGTCGTAGTCACCCCGACCCGGCAGCCCGAGCACGCCGAAGGTCATGGCCGGGACGATGAAGGCATGAGTCGACCTGTTGTCCTCAATGGCCTTGAGCAAACCGGTCGGACTGAACGAACGCAACATGGTCTGGGTGGCGCCGAGCATGAAGCAGGCGATATGCATGGTGTCAGTGGGACCGCGATGGAACATGGGAGCCACCGCCAGTAGCCGGCTGTGGTGGTTCATCCGGGTAGTGAGGGCCAGCGAGGAAGCCGCCCAGAGGGTTGATGCGTGGGTGACGATCGCTCCCTTGGGGCGTCCCGTCGTACCCGACGTGTACCAGATGGCGCTGGCATCCCCCGCCGCCACGGGCGAGCCGACGCTTGGGCTGGCACCGGCATAGGCGTCAAGAAGCTCGGGCAGAGACTCCGGCGCGAATGATCCCCATTCCACATCACGGTCCCAGTGGTCGCCGGCAGCAGAGGGTACGACGATCCAGACATCGGCCGAACCGCGCTGGTGGAGGTTGTGCGCCACTGCCGCGAACTCGCCGGCGAAGACGAGCACACGGACACCTGCATCCTTGACCTGAAATGCCAGCTCGGAAGCGACCAGCCGGTGATTGAGCGGCACGATCACCGCCCCGAGTCGCAACGTGGCGAAGTAGGTGAGCGAGAACTCCCACTGATTGAACAGCAGACCGGCGACGCGGTCGCCAGGGCCAACCCCTCGGTCTCGCAGCACGGCGGCAAAGACGTCAACCAGGCGGTCGAACTCACTGAAGGTGAGATGGACATCCCCGTCGATGAATGCGTCCTTGACGGGATAGGCGCTAGCGGCGTTTCGCACGAGACCCTCGAGAGTCAACTCAGCCACGACCCATCCTCTCTTGCGCAGGTATCTGCTTCTGCAGGTACTTACCCTATCGCCTCCATGTCCGCCTTGCCGAGTAAATCTTCGTCCTCCCGGCCACACCTGCCCCGAGTTCGGAGCTCGGCGCACGTGAATCGCCGTCGCATGGAAGCGGTGCACATCGGGCGCCGCACCCGGACTGACGGGGTCACACCCACCGCATCGACTCCATGGCGATGAGCAGCAGGTCCTCCGCCGGGCGCCGCAGACGCTCCTCAGCTCGCCAGACGGCGGTCAGTGGACGAAGCATCTCCACCGTCGTGGGCACCTCGACCAGACGCCCGGTCTCGATCTCTGCCACCACGGATCGGGCCGAGACCACCGCAGGTCCGACACCCGCCATCGCGGCGCCGATGAGTGTCGCTGTGGATGTGCCCTCCATTGCCACGTTGGGCACGCGCCGCAGTGCGCTCTCGAAGGTGCTTCGCGAGCCGCTGCCCCTCTCCCGCAGCACCCAGCTCTCGTCGCCCATTTCGGCCCTGGTCAGTGGGGTGCGTCGTCGCGCCCACCGGTGAGCCGGGGCGACGACGACGGCCATTCGGTCCCGACCGACCTGGCGACGGGCGAGATCACGCGGCATCACCGCAGTCTCGATGAAGCCGATGTCTGCCACTCCGGAGCGCACCTCCTCCGCTGCCAACTCGCTGTTGACCACGTGCAGGCGCGGTCGAACGTCGGGTTGCCGGTGGTGAAGCTCTCCGAGCCACCGTGGCAGCAGGTACTCCGCCACCGTGAGGCTGGCCGCCACCGCGACGCCCTCGACCTTCTCGGCCGACATCGCCGCAAGGCTCGCCCGCATCGTGTCGGCGGCGTGCATCACTGCCCGACCCCACGCGACCACCGCCTCACCGTCCTCGGTCAGGGTCGAACCGCGTGCGGATCGCCGCACCAAGGAAAGGCCCCACCGCGCCTCGAACTCCTTGACCCGAGCACTGGCCGAAGGCTGGCTCAGCCCGCGCGCGCGCGCGGCACCGCTGAGGCTGCGCGCGCTCTCGATGGCCACCAGCAGGCGCAGTGTCTCGATATCGAGGTCGGGCACGCCCAGATCAGTCATAGGAACAGCCTATGCCCTGTCGCCTTTCTGCTCTCTTCCGTCCTCTCTGCGGCCACGACACGGTGCATGGGTGTCCTCCACGACCACAGTTCCGACTCCCCCACTCGCCCTACGGGCGTCCGTGCCCTTGACCGCGGCCTGCCTGGTCACCGTAGTCGCCGCGCTCGTGCCCTTGCTCAGCCCTCTCCTCGTCGCCCTGGCCCTCGGGGCCCTAGTCGCCAACACGCGACTCAGTCGCACCCGTAGCTTGCAGGGCCATGCTCCGGTGACGAAGTGGTTGCTGCGCGTCGGGGTGGTGCTGCTCGGATTACGCCTGCCGGTGGCCGACGTCCTGGCGGTGGGATGGAGTGCAGCCGTGGTCATTATGGTCACCGTCGTCATCACCTATACCGGAACGCGTTACCTCGGTCGGCGCCTAGGCCTCGCCGACGACATGGTCACCCTGATCGCAGCCGGCTTCTCGATCTGCGGGGCGGCTGCGATCGCCGCGGTCAGCGACGCTGTGCAGGCCCGTGAGCGCGACGTCGCACTCGCCGTTGCCCTGGTCACGATCTTCGGGTCCGTGATGATCGGCGCCGTGCCAGCGCTGTCGTCGGCGCTCGGCCTCAGCTCGACCCAGGGGGCCGTCTGGGCAGGCGCCAGCATCCATGAGGTCGCGCAGGTCGTGGCCGCAGGATCCCTGATCGGCACTGGCGCCGTCGCCGTGGCCACGACCGTCAAGCTCGGACGCGTGGCGTTGCTGGCACCGACGTACGCCGTGGCCGCGAGAAGCGCCGGCCGCCACGGCGAGGGACGGGTCCCGCTGGTCCCGTGGTTCGTGATCGGGTTCGCCGTCGCGGTCGCCGTCCGCTCACTCGAGGTCCTCTCGACACCGGTCGTCGATGTCTCGAGCCAGCTCACGACCATGCTGCTGGCCGCAGGCATGTTCGGCCTCGGGCTGGGCCTCCGCCTCGCCGACCTCTGGCCGATTCCCACGCGTCAACTGGCGCTCGCCGCGATGTCCACCGTGCTGGCCACCGGATCGAGCCTGTTACTCATCGTGGTTCTCGGTGTCTGAACCGACGCACCGGAGCGCCCACTCAGAACCTCCGGAATCTGTCGCCTCTTCGGGTTTGTCGCGAGACGATGGCGACGTCGATGAAGTTGCGACGTGGAATCTGGTTGCGGGCGTCGCGACCGGGTCCGTCTCATGTCGAAGGCGCGCACTCTTTGGAGCATGGCGGTCCCGACTGGATACCGAACTGACGTGCCATCGCCCGCATGCCATCGTGGCGACATCGGCAACATCACTTCGAGCGCCGCAGGAGCCCCGTGCCGTCTAGGTTGATGTCGCGCCGAGACCTCGACTTCCTGCTCCACGAGTGGCCGCAGGTGGCGGAGCCGAGGTCGACCCCGTCGGCGGAACGGAGCTCGGTGCCTGCCGGAGCGCCGGGCTCGGTCTAGGACCTTGCGTCGAAACTCTGCCGAGCAGCCCCGTTGTCCCATCTGTTCCTCCTGGTGTCAGGCACCAGAGTCCAGACTCCATGGGCCCAGGGACACAACAGAGCCTCTACTGAACCCGGCACGCAACAGTTCTTCGGCGGCGGGGATGGCGGTGGCTCTTGACCGGTCGACAATGTGGAGGCATCCGTCTTCATCGAAGAGGCCGTGGTCCCCGGTGGCGTACCAAGTAAGTCCCTTGTGCTCGAACGTCACCGCGTGCCAGGCCTCTTCATCTCCTACATAAGGCCACACACCAAGCATTTTCGGCTCAGCCCGGCACCGTTGCCGAGCAACGCCGAGCACGAGCCGATTCGTGCGACAGCCTCGCGGCCACGGCTTTCTTCGCCGGGAACTCGACCCCCGCAACCGTTGATCATGGCGTTGATCGACGACATGAGAGCGGCCGACCACGCGGTCGAGTCGACCTGCCGGGTCCTGCGCCAGCAGGGCTGCCGCGCGGACGCCGGACGGCGTCAACTCTTATCTCAGTCACCGACCGGTGCCACGATCCACGCGCAGCACGAGAAACCCTGCGTTTATTGGCGACGACGCACCACCCACACCCCTAGTAGCCGACTAGGACTTCTGATGCACGGGGCGGGGTGACAGGTCGACTGTCTCTGGCTGGTTGACCGGTTGGTCAGACAGCAGGGTCGTTGAAGGGCGCCCAGAGGGAGGGCTGCCCGCGATTGGACCGTCTCCTGTTACAACCGTGGTACAAAACCAGTGAACGTCTCCGAGCGTTTGCGCAGGTCAGCATGGGTCAGTCAGTACTACGACATTTAGGTCGTAAACTAATCGAATTACTCACGTTCGACCGCACGATGGCCTCGAGACTTCCCGGGGCCATCGTCATTTCGAGGGGCAAGGTCGTCACGACTCGGCCCTGACGACTTCACCAGCCGTCACCGGCTGACCGCAGGCCTGGCAGGCGAGCACGCCGTGGAACTCATCTCCACAGGTGTGGTGGAAGACCATCGGCGGCCCGGCCTCGCCGGCGAGATGGCGGTCACCGAACTCTCGCATCGTCGCGACGATCGGTGCGAGCGACAGTCCCAGCTCGGTGAGGTGGTACTCGAAGCGGGGCGGGCGCTCTTGGTACCGGACGCGGGTCAGCAGGCCTTCGGTCTCGAGAGTGCGCAGCCGAGTGGTGAGGATGTCCCGTGGGGCACCGGTGAAGCGCGCGATGTCGTCGAAGCGATGGTTGCCGAGCAGCAGCTCCCGGACTGCCAGAAGCGTCCACTTCGCACCCACCAGCTCGAGCGTGCGGGCCACCGAGCAGACGCGGGCATCGGACGACATACCGTCAGTATAGGGTGAGTTGGAAGTCACAACCTAGTCCGTTGTGTTTTCCTACTTACTCTCCTAGCGTCGCACCAGGATCTAGGAAAGGGAACACGCCCATGACCGCAGCTGTCATCGTCGACGCCGTCCGGACCCCGCTCGGGAAGGGCAAGCCAGGCGGAGCGTACGCCGACATCCACCCGGTCGACCTCCACGCAGCGTCCCTGCGGGCGCTCGTCACCAGGACCGGCATCGACCCGGCCGTCATCGACGACGTCATCAGCGGCGCGGTCGGCCAGATCGGCGAGCAGTCCGGCAACACAGCTCGATGGGGGCTCCTGGCCGCGGGCTACCCCGAGTCGGTGCCGGGCGTCACCATCGACCGCCAGTGCGGCTCGAGTCAGCAAGCGCTGCACTTCGCGGCGCAGGGCGTCATCGCGAGGGCGTACGACGTCGCAGTCGCCTCTGGTGTGGAGTCCATGTCGCGCGTCCCGATCGGATCGCAGGCCCAGGGCATGGACTTCGCCGGCCCGTCGGTCGCAGAGCGCTACGCCCCTGGCCTGATCCCGCAAGGGGTCGCCGCCGAGCTCATCGCCGCCAAGTGGGGGTTCTCCCGCGCGCAGCTCGACGAGTTCGCGGCCAGCTCCCACGAGCGCGCCGCACGGGCCTGGAAGGACGGCCTCTTCGACCGGGAGGTCGTGAAGCTGAACGACCTCGCCACCGACGAGACGATCCGGCCCACGAGCACGCCCGACTCCCTGGCCGGCCTCCGACTCGCCTTCCAGGACGACCGGTGGAGCGAGCGCTTCCCGGAGATCGACTGGAAGGTCACCGCCGGCAACAGCTCCCCGATCAACGACGGGTCCGCGGCCCTCCTGGTGGCGAGCGAGGACAAGGCAGCGGCACTCGGCCTCAAGGCCCGCGCACGCGTCCACTCGTTCGCGGTCGCTGGCGACGATCCGATCTTCATGCTGACCGGCGTCATCCCGGCGACGATGAAGGTGCTGGCGAAGGCAGGCTTGAGCATCGACGACATCGACGCGTTCGAGGTCAACGAGGCGTTCGCCTCCGTCGTGCTCGCCTGGCAGGCCGAGACCGGGGCGTCCCTCGACAAGGTCAACATCAATGGCGGTGCCATCGCGATCGGGCATCCCCTGGGCGCCTCCGGTGCACGGCTGGCCACGACGCTGCTCAACGTCCTCGAGCAGCGTGACGGCCGCTACGGCCTGCAGGTCATGTGCGAAGCCGGCGGCCTCGCCAACGCCACCATCATCGAGCGGATCTGACACGACGGGCTCAGCCGACCGCGCTCCCTGCGTGGTCGGCCGAGCCCGATCAGACTCCCAGACCGACGAGAGCGCCCAGGTGCGCGCGGTGACGTCCAGGCGTGCCGAGCGCGAGCCGGTCCGCCTTGGCGCGCTTGAGGTAGAGATGCGCGGGATGCTCCCAGGTCATGCCGGTGCCACCGTGGAGCTGCACAGCCTCCTCGGCGGCATGCACCGCGAGATCACTGTTGTAGGCCTGAGCGATCGACGTCGCCACCGTCGCGTCCGGGTCGCCCGCGGCCATCGTCGCAGCGGCGTAGCGGGCGGCCGCTGCACCCGACTCCACGTCAGCGTAGAGGTCGGCGAGCCGGTGCTTGAGCGCCTGGAATCCTCCGAGCACGCGGCCGAACTGCGTGCGCACCTTGAGGTAGGCCACCGTGGTCTCCAGACACCAGCGGGCGAGACCCAGTTGCTCGGAGGCCATCAGCGCCGCACCCGAGCCCAGCGCCCGGCGTACGGCAGGCCCAGCGTCAGCGAGCACCAGGGATCCCGAGACGCCGTCGAGGGTCACATCAGCGAGCTGGCGTGTCATGTCGAGACAGACCCGCGGTGTCACGATCAGGGCGGACACATCGACCGCGTAGACGCCGGAGCCGGCCGCGACCAGGAGCACGTCTGCCTCGATCACTCCGGCAACACTCGTGATCGTGCCGGTGAGCCGGCCACCTGCCAGCCGCACTGCTGGGAGCTCGGCGTCCGGCGCGGTCGACCACGGCACCGCGAGGGCCGCCACCCGCTCCCCCGCCGCCAGCTGCTCAAGCAGGGTCGAGTCGCTGTCGAGCAGCGCGGTGGTCGCGATGACCGAGCTGGTCAGGAAGGGCACCGGCGCCGCTGTGCGCCCCAGCTCCCCGAGCACGAGCGCGGCCTCGCGGGCCGACGCACCCTGGCCACCGCGGTCCTCCGGCACCAACAACCCGGCGAGGCCGATGTCCGGGGGTCGACCCAGGTTTCCGCCCCGCCACCCGCACGCTTGTCTGTGAGCGCCTGTGCTTCCGCGAAGACCGGGTTCTGGCCCTCGGGGTTGTCCGCCCAGCCCTTGAAGTATCGACTCACCGTCTCGACGCCTGCCGAGATGAACGCGTGGCCTTCCCCTGCCTTGATGGCGTGGAAGGCCATCCGCGTGGTCTGCAGGCGGCTCGAGCAGTAACGGTTGACCGTGACGCCTGGCACGTGGTCGATCCCGCTCAGGACGGCGACCGCACGCCCGAGGTTGTTGCCACCTTCGCCGGCGGGGTTTGCGGTGCCGAGGATCAGGTCGGTGATCTCGGCGGGGTCGAGCCCGGGCACCCCGGCGAGCGCGGTCCGGACCATCTGGGTCGCCAGCTCGTCGGGCCGCATCTCCTTCAGTGAGCCCTTGCCAGCACGCCCGATCGGTGAGCGGGCGGCGGAGACGATGACTGCTTCGGGCATGGGGGTCTTCCTGAGATGAGTGAGAGCTTGCTGAGGGCGCGACGGCGAGGCCCGGGAAGGCTGGCGGCCGGCCCTCGAGCTAGATGTGAGCCCACCACGGCGCGTGCGTCCGGATCTGACTCGGCCCGGTCGAGAAGTTCGAAGTAGCGCTGTTCCAGGGCATCGCTCCGGACAATGAATCGGTCGGGACGGTTCAGCGTGGGGACCAACATTCTCCGGCGCGCCGCCAGGACAAGATCGCTCCAGGGCGGTGCTGGGGTCCGGTCATGAGGAGCCCTCTCGTCGGCATGGCTGGTGCCCCGGGGCACGGCGCCGCCGTGCCCCGGGGTGCTGGGTCACGAGGCAGCGACCTCGTACGGGATGGGCCGGTTCTCCTTGGCCCAGCGCTTCTCCATGTCCGACTCCGCCGGCGGCGGCACGAGGCCCTGCGTGCGCCAGAGGTCCATGGGGGTCTCGTCGATGTGGATCTCCCAGTCGTAGCCGCGCTCCTTGACGAACGGCGCGAGCTTCTCTTCGGCCACCGTCATCATCAGTGCGCGAACCTCGGCTGTGTCCATCTGTCGCGCGATGTGGTCGAGCCGGATCCTGACGAAATTGTTGTTCGCCTTCCCTCCGACGTACATCGTGTCCCGCGGCATGTCCTTGAACAGGACGACTACGTAGAACGGAGGCAGGTTGACGTAGTCGACGTAGATCGACGTGATCGCCGCGGACAGCTGCTCCTTGTCCTCAGCGGTAAAGGCGTTCTCGGGGGTGTAGATCTCCCAAAACGGCATTGCGGGCTCCTCCTGAATGATTGCTTCGTCGGGACTTGGACGGTGATGGCGATGGATTCCGTGCCCTACCGCAGGGCGCGCACGAAGTGGTCGCAGGCTGCCTTCGACGACTTCTCGAAGGCCGCCCCCGTGTACACGTCGAAGTGGCCGCACGGCAGCACGACCAGCTGCTTGGGCTCACGTGCCCGCTCATAGGCCTCGAAGGCGAGCTCTGCATACGCACTGATGTCCTGGTCGGCCACGATCATCAGCAGCGGAGACGGAGAGATCCGGTGGATGCCATCGCCGGGCTCGAACTCGCCGATCCGCTCGAGCGAGCGGAGGGTCACCTCGTTGCGCCACGACGGGGCCCTCTCCTGCCCGGTCTTGGTGAAGAACTCCCAGGCCTCGGCGCTGGCCATCAGCGCGGAGCCCATCGGATCCGCATCGACGGCCGGCATCAGCGTGGGCTCCCCGCCGTCGAACAGATTGCGTCGCTCGCCGTCGAGGTAGGCACGCATCGTTGGCAGGAAGTCGGGTCGGACGAGCCGCGTCAGCTGGCCGGACCCGCTGATGAACGGGACCTGGGCGACCACGGCCCGTACTCGCCGATCGACTGCGGCAACGCTCAGCACGAGGCCACCGCCATGGCTGGATCCCCAGATGCCGACACGGTCAGGGTCGACCTCCTCACGCCCGGTCGCATACGTGATGGCGTGACGGAGGTCGCGAGCCTGCTGGATCGAGTCGATGTCCTGGCGGGGTGCACCGTCGCTCGCGCCGAAGTTCCGGTGGTCATAGGCCAAGACGTTCAGTCCGGCTCGGGCGAAGGTCTCGGCGTAGTCGTCGAGGTGCATCTCCTTGACGGCAGTCAGCCCGTGCACCATCACGATCACGGGCGCCCTGGCGACCACGCCTTCCGCGGGGTAGAACCACCCGCGAAGGGTGACGTCGTCCGCCGGGAAATCAACATCCTCGCGTGACATGGCTGTTCCTTTCACGAATCGGTGGTCACGGGGTGGACGTCTGCCGCGGCCGAAACGGTGTCGCGCAGCTGGATCGCACTCATGGCAGAGAACTGCAAGGTCCAGAGGTTTCCGTGGCCCGGGTACTTCGCCGTCATGGTCCGGATCAGCTCCTCAGCGTCGTCGGCCACCTGGAAGGCGGCCGCGAAGTCGTTGAGGTAGGCACGTGTCTCGGTGATCATGGAGTCGACGGCGTGGTCGTCCCCGTCAGGCCTGCGGTGACCGGCGACGATCACCTTGGGCGCCAGCTTCTCCACCAGCTCTACCGTCTCCAGCCAGTCCCGCCACTCCTCGGGCGTCGAGAGGCCGAGCATCGGGTGGATCTCGTTGTAGATGGAGTCGCCTGCCACGACGACGTCGATCTCAGGGATGTGCACGATCGTCGTCGGATGGATGTCGGCCTGCTTCACCTCGATGATGTTGAGAGGCGAGCCGTCGACGTGAAGCGTCTTGTCGTCGATGGGGTCGGGCAGCGCCCCGGCCTCGACGCACGCATCGCCGAACATCAACGCCCACTGCTCGCGCTGCAGCTCCATGGATTCCTTCATCGCCTCGACGACGTGCGGCAGCGCGACGCACTTCGCTTCCGGGAACCGCTCCATGAGGGGTCCGATGCCCAGGTAGTGGTCGGCGTGGGCGTGCGTCACGTAGATCGTGGTCAGTCGCTTCCCGGTGCGCTCGATCAGGTCCCCGAGGTCCCGGACGTCGTCCTTGAGGTACTGCGCGTCGATGAGCACCGCTTCGGTCACGCCGGTCACGAGGGTCGCGGTGGTGGGCGAGAACGTCCCGCTGGGAAAGTCAGGCACGTCCACCGCGGGGATGGCGGGCCAGCGACCGACATACACGGTCGCCCGGATCAGCGGAGCTGCTGCGGCCTGCGGCCGGGTTTCGATATCCACGACGTACCTCCAGGTTGATGTCTTGGTGGGCGGATTGCGGGGGGAACGTCCACTCCGCGACCGTCATCTCCACGGTAGGAGCGCGAGATCTGCGAGACGTCGGTCGAACGTGCCGGGCACTGGTACGCCGCTGCCACGATTCGTCACACGCCCGACGACGACGTGTTCGCGATCCGCGTGGCTGCGTAGCGGACGAAGGCATCCAGCAGCGAGGGGTCGTCGATCGACCGTGCTTCTGCGACCGTGGCGACGTCGTCTCCTTGCAGGATGCGCTTGACGGGGACCTCGAGCTTCTTGCCCGTGCGGGTGTGCGGGATCCCCCTGACCGCGATCACGTCGTCCGGCACGACCCGGGACGACAACGCCTCGCGGATCCGCCGGAGAATGCGTCCGCGCAGCTCGTCGTCGAGATCGGCGCGATCGGACAGCGTGACGAAGAGAGGCATCCAGTACTCGCCGTTCTGCTGCTCCGCCCCGATGACCAGGGCCTCCTGCACCTCCGGGAGCTCTTCGACGACGCGGTAGATGTCGGCGGTCCCCATCCGGATCCCGTTGCGGTTCAGCGTGGAATCGGAGCGTCCGTGGACGATCACGGTGTTCCGCCCGGTGATGGTGACCAAGTCGCCGTGCCGCCAGACACCGGGATAGGTCTCGAAATAGGCCTCGCGGTAGCGTGCGCCGTCGTCGTCGTTCCAGAACCGGGTCGGCATGGACGGCATCGGCTGGGTGACAACCAACTCCCCCACTGCGTCGCGCAGGCTTCGGCCGTCGTCGTCCCAGGAGTCCAGGGCCACCCCCAGGTACGCGGCCGTGATCTCCCCGGCCCGCACCGGCAGGATCGGCACGAAGCCGGCGAATCCGCTGGCAACGTCGGTGCCCCCTGTCACCGAGGCGAGCGGCACATCGCGTCCGACGTGATCGGCAACCCAGGAGTACAGCTCTGCAGGAACCACCGAGCCGGTGGCCCCCAGGACCCGCAGCCGACCCAGGTCGTGGTCGGTGCCCGGTGACCGGCCCGCTCGGGCGCAGGCCTGGAGGTAAGCCGGGCTCGTGCCCAGCGCGGTGACCTCGTGCCGCGCGGCGAGCGCCCACAGCGCGTCATCGGTCGGGTACGACGGGCTTCCGTCGTAGCAGACGATCGTCGCGCCGACGAGGAGGCCACTCACGAGGGAGTTCCAGACCATCCAGCTGGGCGAGGTGTACCACAGGTAGGTGTCCGAAGGCCCCAGGTCGAGGTGGAGAGCCAGCGCCTTGAGGTGCTCGAGCACGACGCCACCGTGGCCGTGGACGAACCCCTTCGGCTTCCCGGTGGTGCCCGACGAGAACAGCACCCAGAGGGGGTGGTCGAACGGCACGTGCGCGGTGGTCATGGCCAGCCCATCCCCGGCGACCGCCTCCGCCCAGGCCGTGGTGCCTGCGGGGACGCTCGTACCAGAGCGAAGGCGATCGACGACGAGCACCTCGCGCAGCGTCGGCATCCCGGCCTGCAGTGCCGGCAGGAGCGCGAGCCGGTCGACCTCGCGCCCGCCGAAGCGGTAGCCGTCGGCCGTGATGAGGACCACCGGTGCGAGCTGCCCGAGGCGGTCGACAACCGCCTCCGGTTGATAGTCCTGTCCGCAGCAGGCCCACGTCGCGCCGACACTCGCGGTGGCGAGGAAGGCGATGACTGTCTCGGCGACGTTGGGGAGGTACCCGACCACACGGTCGCCTTCTCCGACGCCCCGGTCGCGCAACCAGTTCGAAAGCGCGGCCACCTGGTGGCCGAGCTCGGTCCAGGAGATCGTCCGCGGTCCGGGTCCACCAGGTTCGGAGTCATCGATGATCGCCGGGCGGGATGACGCGGTGTGGCTCAGCACGGTGTCGACATAGTTCAGCCGCCTGCCGGGAAACCATCCGGCAAGAGGCATCTCGCGCGATGCCAGCACCGGCCCGTCGCCCGTCATCTGCACCGCGAAGTAGTCCTTCAGCGACACCCAGAACTCCTCTGGGCGGGCCACCGACCACTCCCACAAGGACTCGTAGGAGGTGGCTTCGCATCGGCTTGTCGCCTGGAGCCAGTCGATGAACCCACTGATCCGGGCGCCAGCGATCCGTTCTGCAGAGGGCGACCAGGCCACCTCCCCAGGTCGGATCGACCTTTCCTCGCGCGTTACGTCCATCCGGATATCCACTTCTCTCCCCTTCTTCGGCTCCAGCGAGTGCGGGATCAGCAGCCGTGGCTTTCCCGGTACTCGCTCGGCGTGGCCCCGAAGTGCCGGCGGAACTCCCGGCAGAGATGGCTGGGGTCGAAGTAGCACCAGCGGTTCGCGATCGCCGCGATGGTCATATCCGTGTGCACGAGGTCCTCACGGACCGCGGCGAGACGCCGCGCACGCACCACTGCGGTCATGGTGTCCCCGGTCAGTGAGAACGCCCGGTGGACGGTGCGCGCCGATACGTTGAAGGCGGCCACCAGATCCTCGATGTGGATCGGACCGTTACGCAGATGGTTGTTGATCCATTCGTCGAGCTGCGCGCGCAAGGCGCGCACTCCGGATCGGGGCGTGGCAGAGCCGCTCTGAGCGCGGATGACTCCGGCAGTCAGCGTCACCAGCGCCCCGCGCGTCACCTCGATCTCTGACGAGCTCATGGCTGGGACACCGCTCCAGATCGCGTCGAGGGCCATGAGGAGAACACCGACGAGCGGCCGGGAGTGCTCGAGCACGAGGCAGGAAGGAATGCTCGCGTCGCAACCAGCTGCCACCAGCGCGGCGCGCGGCAGGGTCAGCGTGCGCTTCGCGGCGCGCTCGTCGCCCCAAGCCGGCAGGACCACCACGACGTACTGACCCTCACGAGCATCACCCGGCGACAACATGCCTTCCAGGGGCGCGCAGTCCCAGTCCGCGAGCTGGAGGTCGCCGACATCACGTGAAGAGAGGGTCTCGAGGTCGAGGAGGGCGAGCTCGGCGGTTGCGGTCGCGGTCATCGGGCCTTCCAAGGGACATCGGGCTGGGGTTCGATCGATCTCAACAGCGTGCTCGCGGACCGCGATCGGGTCATTGTGTGGATGACGTATCCCACTACCTATCCGCACGTGTCCGTCCCCCTCGCGACCGCGTTCCCCGTCCCGGGAGCGCGGGCTAGGCTGGCCGGACCATGGCCCCACGGACGGCGAACGGACCGGACAACCTGCCCGCGGATCTCACGAACTTCGTGGGCCGTCGATCCGAGGTCCGCGCGGTCAGACAGCACCTCTCCGACAGTCGGCTCGTGACCTTGACCGGTGTCGGCGGGGTCGGCAAGACCCGGCTCGCGTTGCGCGTTGCCCATGACCTGCGACGCGTGTTCCCGGGCGGGGTTCGTCTGGTCGAGCTGGCTTCCTTGAAGGACCCTGACCTGCTGCCCCACACGCTGATGGACTCCCTCGGCATTCGGGAGCACGCTGCCGATGCGTCGGCGGTCCTCGACGACTACCTGCGTCCCCGGCACATGTTGTTGGTCCTCGACAACTGCGAGCACCTGCTCGAAGCGACCGCGGACCTGGCGGACAGATTGCTGCGGGTGGCGCCGAAGCTGCGGATCCTCGCGACGAGCAGACAGGCACTGATGATCGCCGGTGAGCATGTGTACCCGGTGCCGACGCTGCCAGTGCCCGACACCGATGTCCGTCTCACTCCCGGAGTCGCGACACAGTTCGCGGCGGTCAACCTGTTCGCCGCCCGGGCGGCCGCGGTCGTTCCCGGGTTCGAGATCACCCCTGACAACGAACAAGCGGTGATCCAGCTCTGCCAACGGCTCGACGGCATCCCGTTGGCCATCGAACTGGCCGCGGTGCGACTGCGCGTCCTCTCGGTGGAGGAGCTCGCGGGTCGGCTGGACAGGCGGTTCGAACTGCTCAGCGAGGGCCGTCGTAATCTGCCGGAGCGGCACCAGACTCTCCAGGCGCTCATCGACTGGAGCCACGAGCTGTGCACTCCGACGGAGCAGGACCTTTGGGCACACGCATCCGTGTTCGCCGGCGGGTTCGGCCTCGACGCCCTCGAGGCTGTCTGCGGTGACGACGTGCTCGCCGGAGGGTCGCTGCTCGACACAGTGGCCGGGCTGACCGACAAGTCGATCCTGATCCGAGGCGAGCACGGCGGTCATGTCAGGTTCCGCATGCTGGAGACGCTCCGGGAGTACGGCCAGGCCCAGCTACGGGAGTCCGGCTCTGAGGCGGACGTGCGACGCAGGCACCGGGACTGGTACTGCCGGCTCATCGAGAAGGCTGCCGCCGAGTGGTTCGGTCCGGGACAGGAGGCCTGGGCCGCTCTGCTCCGTGTGGAGCATCCGAACCTGCGCGCGGCGCTCGAGTTCTGTCTCGCGCGACCGGACGAGAGGCGCTTCGCACTGCGGATGGCGGGTCTGCCCTGGTTCCTCTGGGCTGCGCTCGGCTGCATGACCGAAGGCCGCCTGTGGCTCGATCGGGCCTTGGCGATGGATCGGGACCCCAGTCTCGACCGGATCTGGGCCCTGGGCACCGCCGCTGACATCGCCATCTTCCAGGGCGATGAGGCTGCTGCGACTGGACTGATCGACGCGGCTCACGACCTTGCGGGCCGACTCGACGACCCCAGGGGTCTGGCCTACGCAACCCACATGCGCGGCCTCCGCGAACTGGGCTCCGACCCGAGTGCGGCCATTCCGGTTTTGGTCGAGGCACTCGAGCGCTATGCGTGCACCGACGTACCCGCCGACTACCCCAACAGTGTGAGGCCCGCACTGGCCATGGCCTACCTGCTGTCGGGCGAGCTGGAAAGCGCCGCCGAGGTGGTCGGGGAGGCATGCCAGCAGTGCAATCAGGCCGGCGAGCGTTGGCTGTTGTCCTATGCCATGTGGGCGAGGGGGATCCTGCGGCTCCTCCAGGGCGAGCTCGACCAGTCCGAGGCTGACTTGTGCGAGGCGCTGCAGTTCAAGCGGTTCACCCCCGACAGCCTGGGCCTCGCCTTCATCCTGGATGCTCTCGGATGGACAGCCGCCGCGCGCGGTGACTCCGAGCGGGCGGCGATGCTTCTCGGCGCGTCGGACCAGGTCTGGCAGACCGTTGGCGTCCCCCTGTTCGGCGCGAAACACCTCCTCGCGCGGCGGGAACACTTCCAGGGCGTGGCTCGCCAAGCGATGGGCGACCCCGCCTTCGACACTGCGTTTGCGCGCGGAGGCCGGCTCGCGGTGGAAGACATCCTGACCTTCGCCCTGCGGGAGCGCCGCGTCTCCTCGGTCGAAGCCCGAAGGGCCGACGACCTGCTGACACCTCGCGAGCGCGAGGTCGCGGAACTGGTGGCTCAGGGAATGTCGAGCAGGAACGTTGCGGCCAAACTGGTCGTCTCCCCGCGGACCGTGGACGTCCACGTGGAGCACATCTTCGCGAAACTCGGGTTGAACGCGCGCGCCCAGATCGCGACCTGGGTGGCACAACAGAACGCGACGGAATCGCCTGGTCGGCTATAGGAGCGATGGTCACCGCCACGTGACCTCGCGGACTCATGAAGCGGGGCGCTTCCGGACTCCGACTCGGCACGATCGTCCTACGGGTCAGTGTCCACTCATGCATACGTTGCTCGCGTCCCCCACTCAGGAGTCCACGTGCACGACGTACTGGGAACGTTTGTCCCCCTCGGACTGTTCAGGCTGATCCCGATCTGGATCCCGCTCGTCGCCCTCATGGTCGGCACGGTGCTCGATTGGGTGCGCCCTCCGCGGCCGTCGCCAGCGCGAGTGGCCGCCTCACGGAAGCGAAGTCAGGCGAGCACGAATCGCCCCAAGCACTGGTAGCCCTCGGCGCCGCCCGAGCGAGACCAGCGTGATGGAGATGTGCCCGGAGCAGCACGGACTCTCTAGCTGGCGCGGACAACGGGGCTGCGAGTCAGCAAGGTCGCTGGCCCGTCTGGAAGGCGGTCGATCTCTCGATCAATCGAGGCAGCCGCTCCGACCTCTAGCGTCAGGAACACGAGGCAGCCTGCTACAAATCCGGTACAAACAGCCGGCCATCCTCGACGTTTGCGCAGGTCAGCGGGGGTCAGTCAGTCAGTACTACGACATTTGGTCACTTGTGCACGTAGTGCTCGAACTCGACGTTCGAAACGATGAGGGCTCCGGCTTGGCCGGGGCCCTCGTTGCGTTCTCAGCGACTCCGGGCGCTGAGCGCGCCTACGCCCGCCCCGACGACGGCTGAGCCAGGTTGACACCAGACCATGCAGCAATCCCCCCGCGCCCTCACCGACCCCGATCCCTAGCGTTGACTCGGTTCGCACTCTCGCGCAGGAGGGCCGGCGGTGGCATCGTTGGTACATGTTGCACTGGTTGCGGCGGCGCCCCGAAGGCCCGGGCCCACGGCTTTGTCGTTGCGGTGAGCCGCTCGAGGTCCGCGTCGTAGGAGCCGCCCAGCGCTGGGGTGGTGAGCCGGTCAACCTCGTCTCATGCCTGCACTGCGCACAGTGCGGCGACGTGAAGAAGCAGTAGCGGTCGGCTCCATCGGCGCCAGAGCCACTGACCCAGTCGTGGGCGATGATGGTGGGTATGGTCGACGCCGACCAGGGCGTGTGGGCTCGTGCCCGACGCAACTACCGCCAGGCGACGGACGGACGCAGGATCGTCGTACTGGGCGTGGTCGCGGCCGCCGTCTTCCCGCTACTCGGAGTCATGATCGGGATCGTCCTGCTCTTCAGGCACCGGGTCGTCCCCGGACTGGGCTGCATCGTGCTGGCAATGCTGGCGGGCACGGTCTACTACCTACTCGAGCAGGTAGCGGTGATCGCTGGTGGCGATACACAGTCGCCGAGACAGACCGCGACCCCGCCGATCCATCACCACAGCGTATGCGCGGACTCGGTGCCTCGGACTCGCTCGGCGGGCTCGCTGGACTCGTCGAAGTACCGTGGAAGTGCGCCTTCGCCGTGTCCTCATGTCCCCCCAGCGGCGAAGGCGTCTGTCGAGCGGGAGCTCCCGAGGTCCGGCCTTCTGTCACAGGTCGGTGAACCTGGGGCTGAGCCACCCCGGCATCCTCGTTTCGCACCGGGGCGCGGAGGGACCGATTGCCGCCGCCCGCCTTCCGCGGCGGAACGCAACCGCACGAGACCGGTCCACGTGGTCATTGCAGACCCCGCCCAAAACGGTTGAGCATGCCGAGCTTGCGCGGCTCGACGTAGCGGGCCGGTCCAGCGCTCTGACGAGGAGCGACCAGGTCGATGCGGAGCGCAGCGATCAGTCGCCGCGCTCTTCGGAATCGGTGATCGCCGTGATCCAGGCCTGGTGGGTGGTGGCGTTCTTGGTGATCGCCAACAGCTCGTCCATGTGCGGCTCGAGGCCGGTCACCTTGTCGAGCGGCACGCCGACGATGAGCTGGAAGCCGAGCCCCCGCCACGCCTGCACCGCCCGGCCTGCGAACTCGGAGTCGGCCTTGACGAAGCCCTCGTCGAGGAAGACCGGCGCGAACCGCGGTCGCGAGCGCATCTCGTCGCCGAGCCGGAACCGAAGAGCCGACCCCACGATGAAGGCGACGAGCTCCTGGCTCTCGCCGCCGCTCTTCTCCCCCAGTGTCCGGTACGTCGCCCGCAACTCGCCGGTGAGGAAGTCGTAGCGCTCGGCGCTGATCTCGACGTGGCGGCGTACGTCGAGCAAGCGATCACGGTCGGACAGGGTGGGCGGCGCGTCGCCGGCCTGGGTGGGTTTGCGGAGCTGCTGCATGAAGCGGCTGAGGTCGGCGAACCGCTGCTCCAGGTCCTCCTCCCCCAGCTCCTTGGTCGAGCCCGAGGAGAGCGTCCGGAGGTCCTTCATGAAGGCCTGGACGTGCGCGGAGGCGAGGCGGCGCAGCCGAATCCGGAGGCGGTCGCCGACCCCGCCGAACTCCAGCCGCCGCAGGATCGCGTTGATCGGCTCGAGCCGGTCCTCGATGTCCTCGATCGAGGCGGCCATCGCACCGACGAGCGGGACCAGGTCCTGGCCGCTCCACTCGGTGAGCCGGCGGCGCCACTCGGAGCGCCGGTCGGCGAGCCCCTTGCCGCGGATCTCCTCGAGGATGCGCGCGTAGTCGGGGTAGGAGTCAGCGGTCGCGCCGAGGTTGGGCGAGTCCCACTGGAACTTGTACATCCGGAAGGTCGCGGTCAGCTCGTCGTCGACCCGGTTGATCTCGACCTCGGCGACCGCGACCGCCTCGCGCAGCCGCTCCGAGAGGCGCTGGGAGTTCTCGGCGAAGCGGTCCAGGTCCTCCGGGTCGGCCGGGGCAGCGGCCGCCGCGAAGTCGGCGACCAGTGCGGCCTCCTGCTCCGGTGAGAGCACCACGCTGCCGGCCGACTCCATGGCCTCCAGCCTGTCCTTGACGAGGTCCTCGGAGTCGATCAGCTCCAGGTGGGCGTCGCCGAGCTCGCGCTGCCGCTGCTCGAGCGTGAACCGCCTGCGGCGAGCCGCCTCCAGCTGCCCGTCGAGGTCGTCGATCTGGGACTGCAGGACCTGGAGCTGGTCGTCGGCGGCGAGGATCTCCGTCCGTCGCCTCTCCAGCTCAGCGATCCGCTGGTCGCTGCTCTCGACGTCGAGGTCGTCGAACCGGGCCGCCGCGACAGCGTCGTGGGCGCCGCGGAGCTGCTCGAGGACCCGCAGCTGTCGGTCGAGCTCGGTGACCTCCGTGTCGAGCTCCACGAGCCGGGACTCCAGAGAGGCGAGCTCTCCGTCGATGTCAGCGATGGCGTCCTCGTTGGAGAAGCCGATGATGCTGCGGGACTCGTTGCGTCCGTGGGCGCCGCGGCGTCCGTTGCGGGTCTGGCCGGCCAGGGTGACCCGGAGGCCGGCGCCGGCGAGCTCCGCTGCGCTCTCGACACACAGGGCGTTGCGCGCGGGCTCCTCGACGTGCGCCTGGACCCAGCCCGAGAACGGCGAGTCCTTGAAGAGCAGCTTGCCGGCGATCCGCTCGGGATCCGCCGGACCACGGTCGGGCAGGTCCAGCTCGACGCCCTCGAAGGTGAGCCGGCCCCGCAGCTGCAGCCCGTCGATCGCGGCCGAGAACTCGTCGAGTCGGTCGAGCGGCACCAGCATCACCCTTGCCGAGCCGCCGAGGACCGTCTCGATCGCCGTACGCCAGCGCGCCTCGTCAGGGGCGACGTCGACGAGCTCCGCGACGAACGGCAGCTGGTCGACCGTGAGTCCGCTCGCCTGCGCGACCTCGGCGCGCAGCTCGTGCATGCGGGCGGGCATCCGGCCGGCCCGACTCTCCAGCGAGGCCCGCTCCCGACGCAGCTCGCTCTGGCGCTGGTTGAGCGGGTAGCGGCGGTCTCGTACGCCGTCGCGTTCGCGCGTCAGCCGGGCGAGCTCGACCGGCAGCCCATCGAGCCAACGGCGGGTGCGCTGCTGAAGCGCGGCGAAGTCGTCGGCGGAGCCCAGCGCGCCCTCGACGTCTGCGCCGTCGGTGGCGGTCAGGTCGATCAGCGGCAGCATCCGCTCCTGAAGCACCGCGCGCCGCCCGAGCCGGTCCTCGCGGACCACGGCCTCCTGCTCGAGCGACAGCCCGAGCGACTGGAGGGTGGAGCCCCCCGCGGCCCGGTGCGCCTCCTTCGCGGCCTCCAGGTCGCCGAGGAGTGCGGCCTCGGCCGAGGTGGTCGCCGCGAGGTCGCCCGCAGTCGCCGTGCGAGCGTCGCGGTTGGCGGCGATGGCGGTCCCGAGCAACCGCGCGTGGGTGCGCAGCAGCCAGAGCCGCAACGGGGTGTCCCCGGCCAGGGTGACGCCGTAGGAGTCGAGCTCGGCGAGCCGACGGCCGGCCGCGAGCCGACGCTCGTGCAGGCCCGTGATCGGGTCGAGCAGCGTGAGCTTCTGCTCCTCCGTGCGCATCGCCGAGTGCGCCGTGTCGAGGTCGTCGAAGTGCTCGATGGCCCGGTCCGCGGCGGCGTACGTCGCGGGCCGCTCCAGCACCATGTCCTTGTAGAGCTCGTCGACGCTGCGCACCTGGTTGCCGGCCTGGATCCGGGCCAGCAGCCGCAGCGCCTTGGCGCCGTCTCCGTTGGCCCCGATGCCGAGGCGCGCGTGCAGGACGGCGGAGTACTCGGCGTACGTCCGGTGCACCCGGATGCCAGGGAAGAGCTTCTTGAGGGTGTTGGCGTGGAACCGCTCTGGCACGGCCAGCTCGAGGGCATCGAGCGGGAGCGCGCCCTCGTGGGTGACGAGCTGCATCTGTACGTCGCCCGAGCGCGTCGCACGGCGCGGCACGTAGTAGGTGCGCAGCGCCGTGAAGCGGCCGCCGTGGTCGTTGACGTAGGTCATGGCGATGGCGCCCCACGTGTCGGAGCCGCGGCCACGCAGCAGCTTCTCGACGGGTCGGCCGGTGCGCGGGTCGTCGACCACGTCGACGGCACCCCGCAGGTAGGACAGCAGGTTGCGCTGGCCGACACCCCGCGCACGACCCGCTACGGCATCGTTGGAGGCGCCGTTGAACTTGGTGTCCGACGGCATCATCAGCGCGGTGTAGGCATCGAGGATGGTGCTCTTGCCGACGCCCGAGGCCCCGGAGATCATCGTCGCGTCGCCCCGCAGGGGAACCGTCGTCAGACCGCCGAAGCCGCCCCAGTTGACCAGCTGCATCAGCGCCGCGCGCCACTGCACCGTGTCGTCGGACGGCGTCGCGACGACCTGCTGCTCGAAGAGGCCCTCGGACGCGCCCCCGACCCGCTCGGTCTCGTCGATCGACATGCTCACTGCTCCCCTGCTGCGTCACTGTCGCTGTCGCCGGCGTCGGCCGGCTCGTCGTCGAACAGGTCTATCGGCTCGTCCGACTCGGTCGGCGCGTCGCCGGTGTTCGCGCGCTGCAGCGCGTCGAGCAGCTCCTGGAGGAGCTCGAGCGGGAGCAGCGGCTCGACGGCCTCGCTGATCTCGAAGCGGTCGTCGCCTCCGACGCCGATGAGCAGTCCGGCCTTGGCCACGGTCGCGACCGCGTTGCGAGCCCGCTTCTCGTCGCCCGCCTCGTCCGTGGCGTGGGCGGGCCGGAAGCTCGCGACGTAGTCCACGACGTCCTCGCGGTCGACGTACACCCGCGCGTCGCCGCCGGCGCGCCCTGCCCTCAGCCGGTCCCGGAGATGCACCAGCACCAGCGTCTCCTCGCGCGACCAGGCGGCGTCGTACAGCAGCGTCGGGAAGCGGCTGCCGGTCTCCGAGACCGCCTGGCGCTTCCAGGCGACCTCGCGCTCACGGTCGACGGCGAGATCGAGGAAGAGGTCGTTGAGCCGCGACCGGATGACCCGCTCGTGCTCCACCAGCGCCTGCCAGTCACGGGGGTGGGTGCGGGCACTGATGAATCGTTGCTTGAGGAGCGTGACCAGCGCGTGCCGCTGGGTGTATTCCAGGCCGCCCTCGTCCCCCTCGAAGAGCGAGACCGAGTCCTCGGTGAGGAGGTCGTCGTCCACCGCGGTAGCGGCGTCGACCGGGATGTCCCCCTCCACGTCGATGTCGACACTCATGCGCGGGTCTCGCTCTCTCGTCGGTCGGGGTCGGGCAGCGGCGTGCGGGGCACGGAGAACGTGCGTCGAGTCCCGTCGGGGCGCAGGGTGGCGAAGGACTCCGCGGTGTCCTCGGCCCGCCACTCCCGGTCAGCCGCCAGATGCAGCAGCCCGAAGATCTCGACCGGTCGTCGCAACGAGGGCTCGAGCGCCTGGAAGAACTCGCCGAGCGAGCCCGCCGGGAGCAGCGCCTCCAAGGTGTTGTCGAGGCGCTCCCGCAGCGCCGCGAGCTGGGGTCCGCCCTGGGCCATCAGCTCGGCGAGCGTAACCGGCGGCGCGTCCGTCGGGTCGGCGGCCACGATGCGCTCGGGCAGTACGTCGTCGGCGGGATCGTAGAACCGCTCGCGCAGGTGATCGACGCTCGCCCGCGCCGGGAGGAGCGGTACGTCGTGGCTGGCGCGTGGCCCGGTGGTCGCCACCCAGGTCATCAGCTCGGACTCCACCTGCCGCAGGGTCTGCTCGAGCTCGCGGTCGCGAGCCGCGTCATGGGAGACGATGTACTCCTTGAGCGTCGCCGTCACCCGCGAGCGCTGGGCGAGCACCCGGTCCAGCCCGTCCCGCACCAGGCGCACCGTGCCCCGCAGCTCGGCGCGCTCGGCGTCACTCAGGATGCCGTCGGCGAGCGGATGCTCCAGCAGCGCCGTCAGGTCCTCGCGCAGCTGGGTGACCAGCGCATCATCGCGCAGCAGCGCGAACGCTCCCTCGAACGCCCGGCCCTCGTGGGTCACGGTCATCAACGCGTCCGCGCGGGCGAGGTAGTCGTCGATCACCTCTCCCGCAGGCCTGTCCTCGGCGCGGAACGCTGCCAGGATCTCGCCCCGGATCGTCGCGAACCGCTCCTCGACCCGCGCGAAGTCGCTCGGCAGCGCCGAGATCAGGGAGAGCAGCTCGGTGAATCCCTCGAGCATGTAGTCCTCGGTGGCGCTGACCAGCTCGGCCCCGTCCACCAGGCGGTCACGCTCGGTCTGCAGCCGCGCGATCTCCTCGTTGAGGATCGTCACCCGGGCGGAGCGGTCGGGGTTGGCCTCGGAGTTGAACCGACGGACGGAGCCCAGGATCGTCGCGATGCGGTGCTCGCTCAGCGTGGCCCGGTCCCGCGCGAGGTTCTTCACCAGCTCCAGCGCCTGCTGGGCGTGCGAGGTGAGCGAGTAGACCTCGTGGCCCGCATCGTCGAGGGAGCGCACCAGCCACTGGCCGCGCATCCAGCGCTGGCAGACCTCGCGCCCGGTGCCGCTGGGCACGTCCTGCTCCCCCGCCAGCCGGATCTGGGCGAGGTGCTCCTCCACCTGCGTGTGGAGCCGCGCCGTCGCGATCGGTCTGTTGTTGCGCCCGAACGCGGCGCGGAAGATCGTGATGACGACCGGCGCCTGTCGCTGGTGGAGCAGGGTCAGCGTCGGCTGCGAGAAGGCGCCCTTGACCCGAGCCAGCTCACCCGCGATCTCGCTCACTTCTCGCCCCCATGATGTCGTCCCGGTCCGTTTCCGGTGGGCAAGCATTACAGAGGGCACCGACGAGACCTGACACCCCTCGACCCTGCGTGTCCTCCCCGCGCCCCCGAGGACGTCATACATGTCGTGGCTCCGCACCCACGCCACGTACGACGTCCCGCAGCGTCGGCTCGGGACTGGGGCAGGAGCCTGAGCTTCACGGCGACGAGAACGACAGCGCACGCCATGACCTGAGCAGACGACCCCTACTGGGACCTCAGCAAACAGGGATCGCGCGGACTGTGGGACCTCAAAAGGTGGGTCAGAACGGGTCGGACGACGGACGCACGTCCGGCTCGTCGCCCGCGCCGGGGTCGACGGGGTCCATGCCCGGGTCCTCCCCGGGGTTGACGGGATCAGGCGTCACCCCGGGCGAGATGTCGGGGTCTTCAATGGACTGCTCGTCGGGTGTCGTGGTCATGGCTGCCCGGTACCCGGACCAGGCAGGGGCAACCGTGCTCTCAGCCACGAGACGACCCCGTCGGCGACGCCGCGCGCCTTGGGCCGTTCGTGCAACGGCGCCACGAACAGCGGACAGCCGTCGGGGAGCAGCCACTTCACCTCGTGGTAGACCCTCGACAACGTGTCGTCGCTCTCGACGAGCAGGAGACCCGGTGCCGTCTCCACGACCTCGTGCCAGGGCCCTCGCGCGCTCATCACGGCATCGACCGCCGCGGGATCGCCGAGCCACACCAGACAGACAGCCACGCTCGGACAGTGCCCGTCCGACGGAGCGCCATTCCTGACGTCTCGCACGGATCGCATGCTGCTTTGTCCGCCCTTCGAGCCGCGATGGCTCACGCCTCGGTCGGGAGTTGTGGTCCGGGGCCTTCGGCGTAGCGTCGAGAGCCATCTTCTCGGGAGGGAGACGCTCATGAACAGGGTGGGAATCTGGACGGCGGGCCTGGTCGTCGCGGTCGCCGCGGCCGCGACCTTGGCTCCGGCTGGAGCAACAGCGGTGGGTGGTGAGGACGGTCCGGGAGGGGACCAACGGAGCCGCTTCTCCGGCGATCGGTCGCAGCCCCAATGGGTTGCGCAACGACCTGACGCCCGCTCGTACCGCACCGACAACTGGGACACCTCGTCCCGGGTCGAACGGCGCGTCGATGAGCTCATGGCCCAGCTGACGACCCAGGAGAAGGCGGACCTGGCGACCGGCGAGCTCAACAACAACTACGGCTTCTTCAACAACGCGATCGCGCGGCTCGACATCCCGGCCTCCACCATGGCCGATGGACCGGTCGGCGTACGCGTGGCCAACCCGAACATCGACAAGAGCTCGACCCAGCTGCCCTCGGCCTCCGCGCTCGCCGCCTCCTTCGGCAACGGGATGGCGCGGCGTTGGGGTCGACTGCTCGGCCAGGAGGCCTTCGACACCGGCCACAACTTCCAGCTGGCACCATCGGCCGACATCGCCCGCACTCCCCTGTGGGGGCGCGCCTTCGAGGGGTTCGGCGAGGACCCGCTGCTCGTCGGCAACCTGTCGGCCGCAGTCGTCGCCGGGATCCAGGACCACCCGGTCGTGGCGACCGCCAAGCACCCGTTCGCGTACAACCAGGAGACCGACCGGTTCAACGTGAACGCCGTCGTCGGCGAACGCGCGCTGCAGGAGATCTACCTGCGGCCGTTCGACATCGTCCAGCGCGACGGCCGCCCGGGCGCGATGATGTGCTCCTTCAACAAGCTCAACGGCACCTACGCCTGCGAGAACGACGCCATGACCACGCTGCTGAAGGAGCAGCTCGGCTTCCGCGGCTTCATCATGAGCGACTACAACGCCACTCCGAGCACGGTGCAGGCGGCGAATGCCGGACTCGACCAGGAGCAGCCCGGCGACCAGGGGCTCGGAAGCGCCAACTTCGGTGAGCGCCTCGTCGCCGCGGTCGCCGCGGGCGACGTCTCGATGAGCCGTCTCGACGACATGGCCCGGCGGATCCTGCGGCCGATGGTCGGCCTCGGGCTCTTCGACGAGCGGCCGGTGGTGACGGCCTGGGACAAGGCGCGCAACAGCAGGTTCGCCCGTCGGGTCGCCGCCCGCGGGATCGTGCTGCTGAAGAACAACCGGAGCCTGCTGCCGCTGCGGGCCCGTTCCGGGTCGATCGCCGTAATCGGTCCCGACGCGGACAACACCTCAGCGCAGGGGGGCGGATCGTCACAGATCTCGGTCCCGACCGCCGCCGTCGACACGGTGTCGGCCATCCGCGCCCGGGCCGGAGCAGGCAACGTCACCTACTCACCGGGGACCGACGGCATCTCCGAGGGCGATCTGCTGCCAGGACCGGCACCCGTCCCCTCGTCCGTGCTCACGCCCGAGGGCGGCAGCGGCACCGGACTGAGTGCGTCGTACTGGGGCAACGCGACGTACGCCGGGGACCCGCACCTCGTGCAGGAGGAGCCGAACGCCAACGTCGACTTCGGGTTCCAGAACTTCCCCGGGTTCAACGCCGCCTCGCCGAAGATCCCGACGGTGCGCGGTGACTTCGCGCTCCTCGGCGACCTGTCGGCCCGGTGGCGCGGCACGCTCACGGCACCGGCCACCGGTTGGTACACGCTCGGGCTCACCGCCCGGGGAGATGCCACGCTCGCGGTCGACGGAGCCAAAATCGTCACCCACAGCGGCGCCCTCTCCAGCGCCGGCAGGCGACTGTTCCTGCAGTCCGGCACCGTCCACCAGGTCGCCATCGACTACGCCGCGCCCGCGCTCAACAGCTACCAGGGCGCTCAGGTGCGGTTCTGGTGGCAGCACCCCGAGTCGGTCCTCAGCCCGGCGATGCGGGCGGCAGTCGACGCCGCGGCCGCGGCCGACACCGCCGTCGTCGTGGTCCGCGACTACGAGACTGAGGGCGTCGATCGCCCCGACCTCGGGCTGCCGAAGGAGCAGGAGCAGCTGATCCGGCAGGTCGCGGCGGTCAACCCACGCACGGTCGTCGTCATCATGACCGGGGCGACCACCACGGTCCGGACCTGGGGAGGGAGCGCCCGCGCGATCCTGCAGGCGTGGTACCCGGGGCAGGAGCAGGGCAACGCCGTGGCCAACGTGCTCTTCGGCAGGACCAACCCGTCCGGACGCCTGCCCGCCACCGTTCCTCGGAGCGAGCGTCAGGTGCCGATCCCGAACGAGGGCACCGAGCGGTACGACGAAGGCGTCTACGTCGGTTACCGAGGCTTCCTTGCCGACCGCGTCCAGCCGTCGTACCCGTTCGGCTACGGGCTGTCGTACACCACCTTCCGCCTCTCGCGAGCCCAGGTGCTGAACGGCAGCGGCAACGGTGACAACGTCCGGGTCCGCTTCCGGGTGACGAACACGGGCAACCGGGCCGGGGCGATGGTGCCCCAGGTCTACGTCGGCGAGCTGCCCGGAGTCGACAGTCCGCCGCGCCAGCTCGCCGGGTACGCCCGCGTCCAGCTCGCGCGCGGAGCGTCGCGCACCATCACCGTCAAGATCCCCACCGAGTCGCTGTCCTACTGGGACACCGACGCCGACCGGTGGGAGACCCCGGAAGGGAACACCGCCGTCTACCTCGGCAGGTCCTCGGCCGCGAACCGGCAGATCGGCCAGGCCACCGTCCGGTGACCCCCAGCGCGGGGCGCCGCACCTGCGGCGCCCCGCGACAGCTCGGTGCGTTCGACCTTCCACTCCTGGGTACCAGCCGGTCATGACGACGCCCCACGAACCCCAGTCCGAGCACCACTCCGGATCAGACGACGAAGGACAGGTCTCCGAGGTGGCGAGCTTCAAGGAGCCGGGTGAGCAGATCTCGCCCGAGGACTCGGTCGCAGGGGCGCCGCAGGGCGAGAGCGGCGACGCCGACGAGGGACCGACCGGGCCCGACGCGGTGACCAACGACGAGCACCAGGACCACCACCCCGACCAGGACGACGTCGAGACGACCGGCTGATCACCTTCGACCCTCCGAACCCGACGGCTACCCGACCGGCGCGACGAGCAGACGGCCGGACCACACAGCTCGCAGCGTGCGGACGGCGACGACCGCCCACGCGACGACCAGCACCGCGAACAGCAGTCCGGCAGCCACCTGGAGCACGATGAGCCCGGTCACGGCCGCGAGCCCCGACGTGCCGGTGACGACAGTGCCCACCGGGAAGGTGAACGACCACCAGGACAGGCTGAACGGCAGACCGGCGCGAGCGGTGCGGACGGTGATCAGGGCGACGAGCGCGAGCCACATCATCGCGAAGCCCCACACCGGCGCCCCGTAGACCAGACCGAAGGCCTGGAAGGCACCGCCGTACGGCGCCGGCAGGACGTCGGGCGCGACGCGGCCGAGGTGGTGCACGGCGGTGATGGACTGCCCGAGCGGGCCGAGCACGATCCACAGCGTCGGCACCGAGGCGGCGGCACCGATCCCGTGGCGCAGCAGGCGCCGCCAGATGAACGCGATCAGCACGGCGCTGGCCACCAGGGTCAGCCCGAAGAACGCGTAGCAGGCGACCAGCAGCGTCTCGCGGGCCTGACCTGCGGGCAGGTACGGCACCAGCAGCGCACCGGTCGAGGCGCTGACCATCGGCGGCACGACCGGCATCAGCCACCCGCCGAACGCCGAGTCCGCGCACACCTGGTGCGTGATGAACGCCCGGTAGGGCACCACCACCGCGGTGACCAGGCCGAGCACGGTCCCGACCGTCCAGAGCACGACGTCGAGCACCAGGGCCGGGCCGGACCCGATCAGCCGGTGGCCGGCCACCATCGCGCCGGCGCCGACCGTCATCAGCGCCATCGCGGGAGCGCCGTAGAAGTGCGCCATCACCGGGTCGTCGAGGTGCCCCCGTGCGACCTGCGGGTGCAGGCGGTGATGCATGGCCGTCGCCGCGGTCACCGCTACCAGGAGCACCGCCGAGAGGGCCCACACCGCGGCGGCGACCGGTCCGGCGTACGGCACCTGGAACGGCAGGCCCGCGAGGGCGACCGCGACGATGCCGGTGCCCATCACCGACGCGAACCAGTTGGGCCCGATGAACCCGAACGCCGGCGCGGGTCGCGCGACCCGGCCGCTGGCCTGTCGCTCGAGGGCAATCGTGGTCATGGCTCAACCCTGGTCCACAGGGCGGTACGCCAGTAGGGACCGTCACCCTGTGCCGTCACAGGACATACCTGTGAGCCCGTGTACGGTGCTCTCGTGGACCTGTTGCCCGACCTGCCTTCGCTGCGGCTGCTCGCTGACGTCGCACGACTCGGCAGCATCGGCGCCGCCGGGCGTACGGCGGGCATCTCCCAGCAGTCCGCGTCCGAGCGGCTGCGCGCGATCGAGACCCAGACCGGGCTGGTGCTGGTCCAGCGGGCGACCACCGGCTCCACGCTGACACCGGCCGGTCGGCTGCTGGTCGAGTGGAGCCGGCCCCTGCTCGAGCGGGCCGAGGAGCTCGAGTCCGCGCTCCGCACGCTGCGCGAGGACCGCTCCCGCGAGCTGCACGTCTACGCCAGCATGACGACGGCGGAGTACCTCCTCCCCCGCTGGCTCGTCCGGCTCCGCCGGGAGCGCGACACGTCCGCCAGCCTGCACGCCACCAACTCCGAGACCGTCCTCGACGCCGTACGCCGGGGGCAGGCCGACCTCGGGTTCATCGAGGGTCCGGCGGACCTCGGTGGGTTGGCCTCACGTGTGGTCGGCGACGACCACCTCGTCCTCGTCGCCGAGGCGGACGACCCGTGGGCCCGGCGGCGCAAGCCGCTGGCGGCCGAAGAGATCACGGCCCGCCTGCTCACCAGTCGCGAGCCCGGGTCCGGCACCCGTCAGGTCGTCGAGGACGCCTTCCGTGCCGCCGGTGCTGCCCCGCCATCGTCCGAGGTCGAGCTCACGACGACGACCGCCGTGCTCGCCGCCGTACGCGCCGGCAGCCCGCCCGCCTTCGTCAGCGACCGCGCCGCGCGGGCCGAGATCGACGCCGGCCGGCTGGTCGAGGTCGCGACGGACGGTCTCGACCTGCGTCGCGAGTTCACCGCCGTCTGGGTCGGCAGCAAGCGCCCGCCCGCGGGTCCCGTCCGTGACCTCCTGGGCATCGCCGGACGTTCGACGCCCTGATCCCTCGCGCCGCATGCCCGGCCGCCCTGGGGGGCACGGGACCACGGTGACCGCCGATCTCGTCTACCTCGTCGCCGGCGCCAGCCTGCTCTTGGCGATCGTGCTGCCGGACCTGCTGGCACGCTGGGCGATCTCGGCGCCCATGGTCCTCGTCGGCGTCGGCATGCTGATCGGTCTCACGTCGCTGCCCGACGACCTCCCCCTCGATCCTCAGGACAACAGAGCGGCCATCGAGCACGTCACCGAGCTCGTCGTCATCGTGGCGCTGATGGGCGTCGGCCTGGCGCTCGACCGTCCACTTCACCTCCGGGACAGGGCGAGCTGGCGACGCTGGTCCGCGACCTGGCGGCTGCTGGCGATCGGGATGCCGGTCTCCATCGCCGCGGTCGCTCTCCTCGGCTGGGCCGCCGGCCTCGCGCCCGCCGCAGCCGTCCTGCTCGGTGCCGTGCTCGCCCCCACCGACCCGGTCCTCGCGTCGGACGTCCAGGTCGCCGGCCCGCAGACCGGCGACCTGGAGGTGGACGAGCGCGACGAACTGCGCTTCACCCTTACGTCGGAGGCCGGTCTGAACGACGGTCTGGCCTTCCCGTTCGTATACGTCGCGATCCTGATGGCGACCGAGGGTGCGGTGTCCAACTGGGGTCTGGAGTGGGTCGGCTACTACCTGGTGGGCAAGATCATGATCGGGGTCGTGGCGGGCATCGTGGTCGGGCGGATCCTCGCCGTCCTGGCGTTCCGCTCCGCGAGCAGGTCACTCCGCGTCGCCGAGCGCGGTGAATCCCTCCTCGCGCTCGCGGCCCTCATCGCGTCGTACGGCGTGGGCGAGGTGCTGGGCGGCTACGGCTTCCTCGCGGTCTTCACCTGCGCGATCACCTTCCGCTCGGCCGAGCGTTCGCACGACTACCACGCCGCCATGCACGAGGTGGCCGAGCGGCTGGAGCGCCTGCTGACGCTCTTCGTCCTGCTCGTGCTCGGCATCGCTCTGACGCGCGGCCTGCTCGACGCGCTCGACTGGCGCGGGGTCGCCATCGGGTTGGCGCTGATCCTGCTCGTGCGCCCGGCCGCGGGCATGCTGGCCCTGGCGATCCGGGCCAAACAGGGGGAAGGCGGGCTGAGCCGGCCGCAGCAGTGGGCGGCCGCGTTCTTCGGGGTCCGTGGCGTCGGGTCGATCTACTACCTCGCGTACGCCGCGGGCGAGGCGCCCGAGCTGGGCCAGGACTGGCTCTGGTCGACCGTCTCGTTCACCATCGTGGCATCGGTCCTCGTGCACGGCGTGCTCTCGACACCGGTCATGGCCCGGCTGGATCCCGACCGCGATCTTCACCCGGAAGGGCGAGAGTGAGCCGGCCCCGTCCGGGTCACTGTGCCAGCAGGAGCGACGCGACCCCGGCCTCTCGGCTCACGCAGCGTGTAGGTGCCGGGGTCTCGTCGTCCCGACGTCAGTCCCGTCCGGCTGCTCGGTCCAGTCCCCACGGCACCCAGAGCAGGAGGCCGGCGACCACAGCGCCCATGCCGACCCCGGCCACCAGGGCGGCAGACCGGTCGATGACCATGTCGAAGGTGAAGAAGATGATCCCGACGATCATCAGTGACAACGTCACGAGTGCCGCGGCGACCAGGCGCTGAGCCGCGTCGACGACACGGCCCTTGGCGTGGCGGCCGGAGAGGCGGCGGTGGATCGCCACCGGCGACAGCAGCAGCACGGTGGTGAGGGCCGCGAGGACGACCAGCACCAGGTAGGTCGTGCGCTGGAAGTCATCGAGGTCCTCGAACACCTCCTGGAAGGGCAGCGTCAGCAGGAAGCCGGCCGTAAGCTGAGCCCCGGTCTGCATGACCCGGAGCTCCTGGAGGAGGTCATCGAACTTGCGATCGAGGCGCTCCTCTTCGGTCTCGTCGCGTCCGCCCATGCTGCCCGCCCTGCGATCAGTGGTGGCGCAACGCGTCGATCAGGTCGGGCTTCCGCATCGACGAGCGGCCCTCGATCTGGAGCTCGGCGGCTCGCTTGCGCAGGTCAGCGACCGACCAGTCGTCGTACGCCGGGGACTCGCCGCCCTTCCTGCCGACCGCCTTGCGTGACGTGTTCGCCGCCGCATTGGCGATCCGGGCGGACTTCTCCTTGCTGTTGCCCTCGTCGCGGAGCTTCTCGTAGAGGTGGTCGTCCTTGACGCTGGGTCCGGGGGTCTTCTTGTTCTTCGGCATACCTGAACCGTTCCCGGTTCAGCACCCGGCATGCGCCCGGTCCGGGTACGGCGCCGGGGAGGTCATGCGACCTCCTTCCACGGGTCGTGGTCGGCGAGGATCCGCTCGACGCGCGCCTGGTCGAGCCGAGAGACGACGTACTGGCTCTCTTGGGCGTCGCGGACGCACTTGGCGAGCGAGAAGGAGGAGGTCGTCAGGAAGAGCGTCCCGAGTGCGAGGAACGCCTTGGGCCACGGGTCGGCCGGCAGGTAGAAGATCGCGATCAGCATGGTCAGCAGCGCGATGCCGAAGGCGAGGGCGGACTGGGCGAAGAAGGCGGTGGTGTTCTTGGTGGTGGGGGTGTGGGATTCCATGCCGCAACCCTCGCCCGAGCCGCGCGGACCCGGCATCCGTACAGATACTCAGTTCCCTGCGACACTGCCACCTGTGAGCTCGTGGACCTCCCCTGCGGCGATCGCCGTCGAGGACCGGCTCTTCCGCGCCCTCGCGGTGCTGCGCATCGTCGTGCTCGTCAACGCGGTCGCACTGAGCGTCTACCGATGGGACAACTTCCAGCGACCGACAGCGGGTGCGGCCTGCATCGTCGCGATGGTCGCGTGGACCGCCTTCGCGATCTGGGCGTACGACGAGCACCGGCGTCGTACCTTCCTCCTCCTGGCCGCCGACCTGGCGATCGCCATGGCACTGTTGCTCATCACACCCATGGTGAAAGGTGCCGGCTTCAGCGCCAGCCTGCCCGGGTTCTGGGTGATGGGCGCGCTGCTCGCGTGGTCGATCCACTACCGATGGCTCGGCGGCCTCGTCGCCGGGGTCCTGATCGCTGCAGCCGATCTCTTCCTGCGGCAGGAGATCAGCCAGTCCGACTACGGCAACGCCTTCCTGCTGGTGATCGGCGGGCCGATCGTCGGCTTCATGTGCCAGTCACTGCAGCAGATGGCCACGGAGCGCGACCTCGCCGAACGCGCGGCGGCGGCGGCGACCGAGCGAGCCAGGCTGGCGCGCGTCGTGCACGACGGCGTGCTGCAGGTCCTCGCCCTGGTCCAACGCCGTGGACGCGAGCTCGGCGGCGAGGCCGCCGTGCTCGGCGAGCTCGCCGGGCAGCAGGAGCGCGAGCTGCGCGGGCTGATCCGGGCCCAGGAGTCCGTCGACCCGGATCGTCAGGCCGAGACCGTGGACATCGTCGTCGAGCTGGCCCGGCTGGAGCACGACGGCACGGTCACGGTGTCGACGCCCGGGTTCCCCGTGGACCTCCCGGCCGCGACCGCCCATGAGCTCGTGGCGGCCACGCGCGCCTGCGTCGACAACGTCAGGAGGCACGTGGCCGAGGACGCGCCGGTCTGGGTGCTGCTGCAGGCCTCTCCGGACCGGGTGGAGCTGTCCGTGCGCGACGAGGGTCCCGGCATCCCCGCCGGCAGGCTGGACGAGGCCGCGGCGCAGGGGCGACTCGGGGTCAGCGAGTCGATCCGCGGCCGGATCGCCGACCTCGGCGGCACCGCCGAGCTGGCGACCGGCTCGTTCGGCACCGAGTGGGAGTTCGTGGTCCCGCGGACGTCGGCCGCGCCTTAGGGTGCCGCCATGAGCGAGACCGAGGCGAGCTCCACGATCCGGGTGATGGTGGTCGACGACCACCCCATGTGGCGCGACGCCGTCGAGCGCGACCTGGAGGACGCCGGGCTCGACGTGGTCGGAGTCGCTTCCAACGGGCGCGAGGCGCTGGCCCGCTTCCCGGCCGCCCGTCCCCAGGTCGTCGTGCTCGACCTGCAGATCCCGGCGCCGGACGGCGTCGAGGTCACGGCCGAGATGGTGCGGCAGGACCCGTCGGTCCGGGTGCTCATCCTGTCCGCGTCCGGCGAGCACGCCGACGTACTGGCGGCGGTGAAGGCGGGCGCGACCGGCTACCTGGTCAAGTCGGCCTCGCGAGACGAGCTGCTGACCGCCGTACGGCGCGTCGCCCTGGGCGACCCGGTCTTCACCGCGGGACTGGCGGGGCTCGTGCTCGGTGAGTTCCAGCGGAGGTCCGACGAACCGACGACGGACCGGGACGACACGCTGACCGAGCGCGAGACCGAGGTGCTCAAGATGGTGGCCAAGGGGATGTCCTACCGACAGATCGCCGACCGCCTGGTGCTGTCGCACCGCACCGTGCAGAACCACGTGCAGAACACCCTGCGCAAGCTGCAGATGCACAACCGGGTGGAGCTGACCCGCTACGCCATCGAGCGGGGTCTCGACGCCGAGTAGGTTTGCGGTCATGACGGACCGCACCCTGCTCGACGAGCTGATCGCCCAGGAGCAGCGCCTGGTCTTCGACGCCTTCAACGAGGACGTCGCCTGGGATCTCGGCCTCGCGTTGCGGGAAGCCGCAGCCGCCGCCCGCCTGCCGGTGGCGATCTCCGTGCGCCGCAACGCCAGCGGCTCTTCCATGCCGCGCTTCCCGGGGCCTCCGCCGACAACGACGGCTGGCTGGCCCGGAAGTACGCGGTGGTGGACCGCTACGGCTGCTCGTCCCTCCGCGTCGGAGAGCAGTTCCGGGTCGCGGGCAAGTCGTTCGACACCGACTCGCGGCTCGACCCCGGCGAGTACGCCGCCCACGGCGGCGCCTTCCCGATCCTGCTCCGCGGCACCGGTTGCATCGGCACGGTCGCCGTCTCCGGCCTGCCCCAGCGCGACGACCATCGTCTGGTCGTCGAGGCGCTCGAGCAGCTGCTGTACGGCGCCGCGGGCTGACGCTGTCTCAGGAGATGACGGCGTCGATCGTCTTCTTCAGGGCGCTCGGCTGCGAGGGCCGGGTGGGCGCCTTCTGCCGCGCCTCGACCATGGCGGCACCGATCTCCTGGAGGACCTTGCGGCCGAGGGCTTCGCGCACCTCGGGGAACCACTCGTCCTCCTCCTCCTTGATGTGGTGGCGCACGTTCTCGATGAGGACAGTCGTCTTGGCGGTGAAGCGCTCGTCGTCCGGCTTCATCGTGGACAGCTCCATCACCAGGACGTCGGCGACGTGGTGCTCCTCGTAGGACTCGAGGACGTCGTCCTCCAGCTCCGGGACGAGCTCGCGGACGCGCGGGTACATCACCTCGTTCTCGATGTAGGTGTGCACCGTCAGCAGCTCGATGATCCGGTCGACCAGGCGGCCCTTCGCCACGAAGGCGTCGTCGCCGGCGTCCTCGAAGTCCTTGAAGGTGCGCAGGATCTGCTTGTGGTCGTCCTTGAGCAGGACGATGGCGTCAGTGGACATGGTGGGTCTCCTCGGTGGTGGGGCTGGTGTCCGCGCGCGATCGTCGGGCGCGGACGTAGGCGGGCGCTCGGAGCCGTCGTACGGACGGGTACTGGCGAAGCCCAGGGATCTGGTGCTGCACGGGGTCGAACGAGATCGCGGTGTCGTCGCTGCGGGTCGTCGACAGCAGCAGCACCCCGAACAGGTGCCACTCCCCCGACGGCCGCGCCCACGAAAGGTCGTAGGACCCGGACTCGACGCCCTCCGCCGCGAGCAGCAGAGCACCCGAGTCGGTGTCGTAGGGCAGCAGCGTGGTCAGCGGCCGGCTGCGCGGCTGTCGGCTCGCCGTGAGCACGAAGCGCGTCACCCGGCCGAACCCGGTCGTGGCGAAGAGGATGTCCCCGTCGCCGGCGGCGGTCGGTATCCGTACGGCGAGGCCGTGGATGTCAGGCAGGCCCAGCGGCAACCCGATCGCGCGCGACCGGCGTACGACGACGTCGTCCTCACCCTCCTCGTCGATCCAGGCGACGCCGGTCGGGAGGTCGGAGCCGCAGCGGTAGATCCGGCCCATGACGACCTCGCCGTCGGGGTGGAGCGGCTTGCGGGCGGGGCGCAGCGAGGCGACACCCTGGGTGGCGGCGGCCAGGACCGTGCCGCCGACCGAGGATGCCGCCCGCCGCAGACTCAACTCAGCACCGTGCCGAACCGCTCCCAGACGCGGTGGGCACCCAGTGCGGTGTGGACCCCGGCGAAGACGGCCTCCGGGTCGTCACCGCCGAGGACACCCGGAGCGTCCGCCGCGACGCCGGCGACCTCGAGGGCGTCGATGCCGGCGCCCCAGGCACCGATCGCCTTCGCGTGCCGGAAGCACTCCTGCAGCAGCAGCGCCACGCGTGGGTCGAGCAGCGGCGCGCCTTCCTCGCCGGCCTTGCTGTCCCGGACGACGAGCGCGTCGGCGCCCGGCGCCGGACTACCCGCGACGAGCACGGCGTCGTACTCGACGGACCGGGTGGCGGCGAAGGTCCGCTGGATCGTCGTCCCGTCCGGCAGCTTGCCGCCGTACGGCGCGACGACGAGTGGGACCATGCCCGCCGCCGAGACGGCCGCGCGGACGGCGTCGAGGCCGCTCAGGTCGCCGTCAGGGTCGACGATGATCCCGATCATCCGACCGTCGGTCGGCCAGACGTCGCCGAGCTGCGACAGCGCCGGGCTGGGGTCGAGGTCGACCAAGGGCTCGCTCGGCTTCGGGGCAGGCAGCCCGAGGCCGGCCGCCACCTGGGCGCACAGGTCCGAGTCGATGTTGGCCAGCGCCAGGAGCTGGCGCTCCTTGACCGACTGCTCGAAGCACTTCGCGAGCTCGAACGTGTACGCCGCCACGATGTGCTCCTTCTCGACCGGGGTCATGCTGAGCCAGAATTGGCGCGCCTGGCTGTAGTGGTCGTCGTACGACGCCGGGTTGGCGCGGATCTTGACGGCATCGGCGACGTGGGCCGGGATGTCGACGAACGCCCCGTCCTTGGCGCCGCCCGCGAAGAACGGGCAGCCTCCGTCGAGCGAGTTCGGCTTGTACGGCGCCACCCCACCGTGGACGGCGTCCTGGTGGAAGCCGTCGCGCAGCATGTCGTTGACCGGCGCGTGCGGCCGGTTGATCGGGATCTGGTGGAAGTTCGGTCCCCCGAGCCGGGTGAGCTGCGTGTCGATGTAGGAGAAGAGCCGCGCCTGCAGCAGCGGATCGTTGGTGACGTCGATCCCGGGCACCAGGTTGCCGACGTGGTACGCCACCTGCTCGGTCTCCGCGAAGAAGTTCGTCGGGTTGTGGGTCAACGTCAGCAGCCCGATCGCCTGGACGGGCGCGAGCTCCTCGGGGACCAACTTCGTCGGGTCGAGCAGGTCGATGCCGGCGAACAGCTCGTCCGGGGTGTCCGGGAGGACCTGGACGCCGAGCTCCCACTGCGGGAAGGCTCCGGCCTCGATGGCGTCGTACAGGTCGCGCCGGTGGAAGTCCGGGTCGGTGCCCGCGAGCAGCTGTGCCTCCTCCCAGGTGAGCGAGTGCACGCCGAGGACGGGCTTCCAGTGGAACTTGACCAGCGACGTCTCGCCGTCGCTGTTGACGCAACGGAAGGTGTGGACGCCGAAGCCCTCCATGGTCCGGTACGAACGCGGGATGCCCCGGTCGGACATGTTCCACAGCGTGTGGTGCTGCGCCTCGGTGTGCAGGGACACGAAGTCCCAGAACGTGTCGTGGGCGCTCTGCGCCTGCGGGATCTCCCGGTCCGGGTGCGGCTTGCCCGCGTGGATCACGTCGGGGAACTTGATGCCGTCCTGGATGAAGAAGACCGGGATGTTGTTGCCGACCAGGTCGAAGGTCCCCTGGTCCGTGTAGAACTTCGTCGCGAAGCCGCGGGTGTCCCGCACGGTGTCCGCGGAGCCTCGTGAGCCGAGGACGGTGGAGAAGCGCACGAACACCGGCGTCTCGACGCCCTTGGCGAGGAAGCCGGCCTTCGTCACCGAGCGGGCGTTGCCGTAGCCGATGAAGGTGCCGTGAGCACCGGCCCCGCGCGCGTGGACGACGCGCTCGGGGATGCGCTCGTGGTCGAAGTGCGTGATCTTCTCCCGCAGGTGGTGGTCCTGCAGGAGCGTCGGGCCGCGCTCGCCTGCCTTGAGCGAGTGGTCGGAGTCGCGCAGGCGCGCGCCCTGAGACGTGGTCAGGAACGGGCCCTGGCCCGACACTGCCTCCGCCGGGGCGTCGGTCGGAGCGCCGGTCGCCGTACGACGGTCCGGTCCGGCCTGGTCGGGCTTGGGAGGCAGCGGCCCCCGGGGCTTGGTGGGCTCGGCGAGCGACGGCGTACCCGACCCCGGCGATCCGGGCACCGGCGGCGCCTCACGTTCGGCGAGCAGCTCGGCGGCCCGTGCCGCCGCACTCTCGACTGTTGCCTTGACGGCCTTCTTCACGGCCTTGGCCGGACTGCTGGCTTCCACGCTGCCTCCTGGGTAGGTACTGGCAGTACCCCCGCGACCGCGCACCGACCTCACCCAGAAGGGGGTGCATGCAACGAGGACCAGCGGGCACCGGATCAGTAGTGCTCACGCACGCACGACCGAGGCTCGGGAGGGCACCATGGCAGGCAAGCTCACGTTGTTGGCAGGATTCGGAGCCGGATACGTGCTGGGCGCACGCGCCGGACGCGGCCGCTACGACGAGATCGTCGGCAAGGCACGCGGCGTCTGGCAGGACCCCCGTGTCCAGGAGAAGGCAGGACAGGCCGAGCAGCTGGTCAAGGACAAGCTGCCCGGGACGTCACAGCCTGCGGCCTCGATGACGGCTGACTCCCCGGCGACGTCATGACCGACGCAGCAGTCAAGGAAGGCGCACACCGATGACGACCCATGTCAATGGCACCGCGGCGGAGAGCACCCAGAGTGCCGAGCAGATCGAGGCCGACATCGCCCGCACCCGCGCGGAGCTGGCGCACACCGTGGACGAGCTGACGGGTCGGTTCGACGTCAAGGCCCGCGTGCAGGAGCGCGTCCGGGAGGTTCGTGACCGGGCGACCGACGACCAGGGCCGCCCGACCCCGGGGACGATGGCCGTCGGTGGAGCAGCGCTCGCAGCCGTCGTGGCCATCGTGGCCACCGTTCTCTGGCGCCGGAGACGATGACGTCCACGCAGCCCGACGCGGAGGACAGGAAGGTCCCCGTCGAGCCGGACTCCGACATCAAGCCCGACTCCCCCACCGACCTGACCAAGCCGTCGTGGCTCTACATCGCACGCAAGACGGTGCGGGAGTTCTCCCAGGACCAGTGCACCGACCTGGCGGCCGCGCTCACCTACTACTCCGTGCTGGCGCTGTTCCCGGCAGCCATCGCGCTGCTGTCGCTCGTCGGCCTGGTCGGCAAGGGCCCCAAGACCGTCGACACGCTCCTCCAGATCCTCACCGACGTCGGCGCGTCGTCGGCCGCAGACACGCTCGAGCCCACGCTGACCGAGCTCAGCACGACTCCGAGTGCCGGCCTGGCCCTGGTCATCGGCCTGGCGACCGCGCTCTGGTCGGCGTCCGGGTACGTCGGGGCGTTCGGCCGTGGCATGAACCGGATCTACGAGGTCGAGGAAGGCCGCCCGATCTGGAAGCTGCGGCCGGTCATGCTGCTGGTCACCGTGATCACCGTCGTGCTGACCGCGGTCGTCGCGCTCGGCCTCGTCGTCACCGGCCCAGCCGCCCAGGCTGTCGGTGACGCCATCGGTGTCGGGTCGACCATCGTCACGATCTGGAACATCGCGAAGTGGCCGGTGCTGCTGGTGATCGTCGTCCTGATCGTGGCCCTGCTCTACTACGCGACGCCGAACGTCAAGCAGCCGAAGTTCAGGTGGATCTCTGCCGGCGCTGTCGTGGCGATCGTGGTCTGGCTCGTGGCGTCGGCGGCCTTCGGCTTCTACGTCGCGAACTTCTCCAGCTACGACAAGACCTACGGCTCACTCGCCGGCGTCATCGCCTTCCTGCTCTGGCTCTGGATCACCAACCTGGCGCTGCTCTTCGGAGCCGAGCTCGACGCCGAGCTGGAGCGCGGCCGCGAGCTCCAGGCCGGCCTGCCCGCCGAGGAGCTCATCCAGCTCCCGCCTCGCGACACCCGCAAGAGCGACAAGGCGCAGGCCAAGGAGCGCGACGACATCGAGCGCGGCCGACGGCTGCGCGCCACCCGCGGCGAGGACCGGTAACCGCCGTACCACGTCTCCGGAAGGAAGCAGATGCAACCCGAGCAGCACGCCACCAAGACCGCGAAGATCCTCTACCGACCCTGGGGACTCATCGGGAGCCTGGTCGGCGGCCTCATCGCCGGGCAGGTCTTCCAGCAGGTCTGGAAGCGCCTGGTCCCCGGCGACCAGGAGGACCCTCCGAAGCCGCTGCAGTCGGAGTATCCGCTCCCCCAGATCCTCGTCGCCGCCCTGATCCAGGGTGCGATCTTCTCCGTCGTACGAGCACTCATCAACCGCGGCGGAGCTCGGGTGTTCCAGCGCTGGACCGGCGAATGGCCGGGTGACTGACGGCCACCGGGCCGATCACGGAGAACAGGACGAAGGGGAGGTAAGGCAGTGGGAGGGGCAGTAGAGACCTATTGCGAGGACGAGGCGTGGCGCAACCGCATCCGCGGGAGCGAGCCGCTGCCCGGGACGTACACCACCCGCGAAGCAGCCCTCGAGGTTGCTCGCAACGAGGCGCGGATCCGCGGCGTGGACCATGTCGTACGCCGCGCCGACGGCACCGTGGCCGAGCGCAACCGCTACCCGCGCAGGTCCGAGGAGATTCCGGGCTGAGTCTCGCGCAGGCAGGTGTCGACGGCGCTGCCGCTCTTGCGGACCAGGGTGACGCGACACCTGTCAGCGGCCTCCTGGGCTGACAGCAGCGCGCGGCCGACCTCGCTCGTCACGTCCGTGACGGCAGTGAGGTCGACGATCAGGATGTCGCCCTTCCGGGCGTAGGTCAGCACCGCGTCACGGAGCCGGGTGGCGTCGTCGTCCCCGCACGACCCGGTCACCCGCAGGCGCCGATGCTGCGCCTCGTAGGACAACGTGCTCATGGCTCCACGCCTCCTCGCCCCTGGGAACAGACCCGGGATCCGCGACAGCGTGAGGGCGGCTCCCGAGGCCTGCCTCTTCCCTGCCCACAAGGTAACCGGACCCGCCGCCGCGAGAAATACCCTTCCGGGTGAAAGTGCGCCGATCACGCGATGCCTGGCCTCCGGCATGCGCCAGGCGTGGCGGGGTACCCCTCCCCCATGGCAGACCGAGAGCACACCCAGCAGCCAGTCGAAGAGCGACGCCCGGTCGAGGTCGACGGCGCGCCGTCGGAAGAGGACCTGTCCGGGGCCGACGTGGCTGAGCGAGTGGACCTCGACCCGGAGGAGCAGCTCAACCGCCCCGACCAACCCGACGCGAGTCCGGACGAGCGGCGGCAGTACGAGCACCCGACCGGCCCACCGATCGCAGAGACGGGCCGCCCCGAGGACCGATGACGGAGGCAACCACCGTCGAGGTGCTCCTCCGTCGACACGGCACGACGTACGCAGCGGACGCGGGAATCCGGCTCACGAACGAGCCGGCCCCGTTGTGGCAGCTGCTGGTGCTGACCCAGCTGCTCTCCGCGCGGATCACCTCCCACGTCGCCATCGCTCCCGCGCGGGAGCTGTTCCGGGCTGGCTACCGGACACCACAGGAGATGCAGGCCGCCTCGTGGCGGGAGCGCGTCCGTGCGCTCGGCCGCGACGGGGCCGTGGCCGAGGACGTGCGTCGTGGTTGAGGAAGCCACCCCTGGTCGACTGCGCGACCCGGTCTTCTGGAACGACGGCATCCAGCTCGTCAAGACCGGCCTGGCCGCGGTGCTCGCGTGGGTGCTGGCCACCGAGGTGTTCTCGCTCTCCCAGTCATTCCTCGCGCCGTGGGCGGCTCTGCTGGTCGTGCACGCGACGGTCTACCGGACGTTCTCCCGCGGCCTGCGGCAGGTGGGCGCGGCAGTCGCCGGCGTCCTGCTGGCCTGGGTTGTCGGCAACGCACTCGGGCTCGACACCGTCTCGGTCGCGCTGGTCATCGCGTTCGGCCTCGCGATCGGCGCACTCCCCTGGTTCGGCGAGGAGGCGATCACGGTCGCGGCGACCGCGATGGTCGTACTGACGACCGGCTTCTCGAGCGACGACTCGCTGCTGCTGGACCGGCTGAGCGACACGGCCATCGGCATCGTGGTGGGCCTGCTGGTCAATGCCGCGGTCTGGCCACCCTTGCGGCGTCGTACGGCGATCACGGCGATGAACCACATCGATGACGACATCGGCGAGCTGCTCGCCGACATCGGCGCACGACTGGTCGACGGTTGCGAGGACGAGGACGTCGCCGACTGGGTCGATCGCACCCGCTCGCTCGACGGCGACCTCGACCGCGTCTGGTCGCTGGTGCGGCAGGCGCAGGAGAGCAGCCAGATGAACCCCCGGCGCTCGGCCCGGGGCCTGCGCGATCCACGGCAGTGGCGCGCTCTCCTGCGTCGTATGGAGCAGGCGGTCGCCGAGACCCGGAGCATGGCACGCACGCTCGGCTACCACTCGGCAGGTCGCGCCCGGTGGCACCCCGTGTTCCGCGAGCGCTGGCCCGTCCTGGTCCGGGACGCCGGCCGCGCGTTCGCCGACGCCGACCCGCAGGCGATCCGCGAGATCCGCGAGCAGCTCAGTGCGTTGGTCGAGGAGGTCGGCGCCGTCGACCCGTCGTCGACGCAGTGGCCCGTGTACGGCGCGCTGATCATCAACCTGCGCAACACTCTCGATGCCATGGACGAGGTCGCCGCGGCCAACCCGCTCGGCCAGCCACCGCTTCCGATCGCGCCGTTGCAGCGGCTCGGGTCAAGCGGTCGTGCCCGGCTCCAGTCGCGCGCCGCCGGGGATGGTGACACCCGCCCCGATCCGTGAGCCACGGCCGACCAGGGCGATCGCGTCCGAGTCGTCCGGATCGGTGTCCCCCGACCCGACCTCCGCGCCCGGCTCCACCACGCAGTCGCGGTCGACGACCGACCAGTCCAGGCGCGCACCCTCCTGGATCCGCGTGTCCTGGAAGACGACGCTGTCGCGCACCAGCGCACCCTGCTCCACGACCACGCCCGGACCCAGGACGCTGCGGATGACGGTCCCGCTGACGGCCGCGCCAGGACTGAGCAGGCTGTCGGTCACCCGCGCCCCGTCCAGGACGCGCGCGGCCGCGCGCTGCTGCTGGTGGCCCATGATCGGCCAGTCCGGGTCGTCGAAGACCCCTAGGTCCCCGGTGATGACGTCGCGGTGCGCTGCGAGGTACTTGTGAGGCTGGCCCAGGTCCTTCCAGTAGCCCTTCATGGCGTGCTCGAACACCTTGCCGCGGCCCACGAGGCGCGGGAGCAGGTGCTCTCCGTAGTCGCCGAGACCGGTGTCGCCCTCACCGGCGTCGGCGCCCAGCTCGCGGTGCAGCTCCTCCAGGACACGCACGAGGGCAGCCGGCTCATAGACGCAGATCTCAGTCGCAACCGTCCCGGTGGTCGGCGACTCGGGCTTGTAGGCGAATCCGGTCACCCTGCCGTCGTCGTCGCTCTCAACCGTGGCGTGGTCGGTCGCCTCGGCGGTCGGGATGATGGTCGTGACGATCGTGCACTCGGCACCGGTACGGCGGTGCGTGGCGACGGCGTCCATCACGTCGAAGGTGTAGACGTGGTCGGCGCTCATCACGACCAGCGCCTCGGGCGCCTCGGCGACGACCTGGTCGCGGAACCGATAGAGCTCGTCGGCGTTGCCCTTCGCGAACCCCTCCTCGTCGGTGCCCCCGGTGCCCTCCTGAGGCATCAGCAGCCGCAGCCCTCCCCGGTTGCGATCGAGGTCCCACGGCCGGCCGTTGGCGACCTCTTCGCCGAGCCCGGCGCCCTGGAACTGCACCGACAGCCAGACATCGGTGATGCCGCTGTTGGCCAGGTTGGACAGCGGGAAGTCGACCAGCTGGAAGACCCCTGCGAAGGGAAGCGCCGGCTTGGCCCGCTCCCGCGTCAGGACGTCCATCCGGCCGCCGGCACCGCCGGCTTGGACGAGGGCGAGCACATGAGATCGGGCCACATCGGCACAGTGCCCGGGAGGCGCTCCGTGCACACGTGCCGACGGCATGGCGACCAGCGAGCGGGGTACCGCCGCCACGACGTCGTCGACCTGAGGAGATCCCATGCGCATCGGCTACTTCCTCTCCACCGAGGAGTACTCCCCCATCGAGCTCGTCGCCCAGGCGGCAGCCGCCGAGCGGGCCGGCTTCGCGGGTCTGTGGATCAGCGACCACTTCCATCCGTGGAACAACGAGCAGGGCAACAGCCCCTTGGTATGGAGCGTCATCGGGGCGATCAGCCAGGTCTGCGAGCTGCACGTGACGACCGCCGTGACCTGTCCGACAGTGCGAGTCCACCCCGCGATCATCGCCCAGGCGGCGGGCACCTCTGCCGAGCTGCTCCAAGGTCGCTTCACTCTCGGCGTCGGCACCGGCGAAGCCCTGAACGAGAGCATCCTGGGCGGGCCCTGGCCGCCGCTCGACGTACGTCTGGAGATGCTCGAGGAGGCCGTGGCGCTGATCCGCAAGCTGTTCACCGGCGAGGTGGTCACCGCACACGGCCGCTACTACTCGGTCGACCACGCCCGGATCTACAACGTGCCCGACACCCCGCCCGAGATCTACGTGTCGGCGTTCGGGCCCAAGGCCACGGAGGTCGCCGCGCGGATCGGCGACGGCTACATCGGCACGGCGCCGGACGCCGAGCTGGTCACGCGCTTCAAGGAAGCCTCGGGCGGGCGGCCCGCACAGGCCGGCGCCAAGGTCGCCTTCGCACCCACCAAGGAGGAGGGCTGGGAGCACGCGCACCGCCTGTGGCCCAACGCCGGGCTCCCCGGTGAGCTCGCGCAGATCCTCCCGACCCCGGAGCACTTCGAGCAGGCCACCGAGCTGGTGACCATGGAGTCCACGCGGAGCTCGGTGGTCGCGGGCAACGATCCTGCCGACCACCTCCGCCAGATCCAGGAGTATGCCGCCGCGGGCTACGACGAGCTCTACCTCGCCAACATGGGCCCGCACGCCCTGGAGATGATCGAGTTCTACGGCGAGGAAGTGTTGCCGGCTCTCGGCTGAGCTACCCCATCGTGGGCCGGTCAGTGCTCCACGACCTCCCCGGCCGCGTCGTCGGCACGCTCACCGTCCTCCGCCGTCTCCGGCGGTCCCTCGGTGCCGGCTTCCTCCTCCTCGGTCGCGACCATGATCGCGGTGATCTCCTCCCGGTCGTCCTCGGACGGGTAGCCCCAGCCCGGCTCGTAGCCGTACACGCACTCCAGCAGGCGTCCGTCGCTCAGGTTGTCGAGGATCTCGACGCTGTCGGGGCCGATCAGGGCCGGGTGCTCCACGCCGCATGTCTCGGACACCTTGAGCAGGTCGCGGCGCAGGGTCTTCACGTAGTTGGCCACCCGCTCGCCCTTCGAGATCGGGTCGAGCCCGTGCGCGAGCCAGGGACTCTGGGTCGCGACGCCGGTCGGGCACTCACCGGTGTGGCACTTCTGGGCCTGGACACAGCCGACGGCGAGCATCGCCTCCCGGGCGACATTGACCATGTCGACGCCGAGCGCGAACGCCACGACCGCGTTGTCCGGAAGGCCGAGCTTGCCGGCACCGATGAACATGACGTCCTCGTGCAGACCCTTCGCGGCGAAGACCGAGTAGACGCGGGCGAACCCGAGACGGAACGGCAGCGAGACCGCGTCGGTGAAGATGAGCGGCGACGCCCCGGTGCCACCCTCGCCTCCGTCGATGGTGATGAAGTCGACGCCGCGGCTGCGGTCCTCCATGAGGTCGGCGAGCTCGTGCCAGAACGTCATGTCGCCCACGGCCGACTTGATCCCGACCGGCAGCCCGGTCTCGGTGGCGAGGAGCTCGACGAAGTCGAGCAGCGTGTCGACGTCGTCGAACTCGGCATGCCGTGACGGACTCAGGCAGTCCACGCCCTCGGGCACGCCACGTGTCTCGGCGATCTCTGCCGACACCTTCGGGGCCGGCAACACTCCACCCAGGCCCGGCTTCGCACCCTGGCTGAGCTTGATCTCCAAGGCCCGGATCGGCGCCGAGGCGACGAGGTCCTTCAGCTTGGCGAGGTCGAACCGTCCCTGGTCGTCGCGGCAGCCGAAGTAGGCAGTGCCGATCTGGAACACCAGGTCGGCGCCGTTGCGGTGGTACGGCGAGACCGCGCCTTCGCCCGTGTTGTGCAGGCACCCGGCGGCGGCCGCGCCGCGGTTGATCGCCTCGATCGCGTTGCCTGACAGCGACCCGAAGCTCATACCGGAGACGTTGACGACCGACTCCGGCCGGAAGGCGTGCCGACGACCACGCGGCCCACCGAGCACTTTCGCGGCCGGGAGCCGCGCCTCCTGGCCGACCGCCCCGTGCGTCGGGTACGAGCGTCCGAACGTGCGGTGGTGCACGATGACGTTGCCCGAGCTGTGCTCGAGATCGTTGTCGCTCCCGAACCCGAAGTAGTTGTTCTGCAGCTTCGCCGACGCGTAGACCCACCGACGCTGGTCGCGACTGAACGGCCGCTCCTCGTCGTTGCCGGCCACGATGTACTGCCGGACCTCGGGTCCGATGGCCTCGAGCCAGAACCTGGCGTGACCGATCACCGGGAAGTTGCGCAGGACGGCATGTCGACGTTGGAGCAGGTCGTGCGCCGCGACCGCACCGAGCACCGCCGCCGGTGCGGCAGCCCAGATCCTCTTCATGCCTTCCGGTACCCAGCTAGCGCCTTGCCATCGCCGTGATCGCCTGGTCAGCACTGAGCGCGGGTTGGCGGTACTGCTCGCGCAGCGAGCCGATCGCGTGGTCGTGGAGGTCCCAGCGCACCGACGCGGTCGCGTCGACGACCAGTCCGACGCTCAGGTCTCGCGCGTACGCCTCGACCGCCGTCGCGGCGATGCACGACTCGGTGGACACGCCGCACAGGAGGAACGCCTCGACTCCCTCAGCCTCGAGCACGGCGGCCAGCTCGGGGTCGTTGAAGAAGTCGACCTGCAGGTCGACCATCACGACACCTTGCCAGGGGTGGTGTCTCTCCCGTCGCCATCTCGTTCGTCTGCGAGCGATCAGGGCTGGAAGACGACCTTGATGGTGCCGTCGGTCTTCTTCTGGAACTGCTCGTACGCCGCCGGCGCCTCGCTGAGCGGCAGGCGGTGTGTCGCGAACTGCTCCACGCCCAACGGGTCCGAGTCGTCGGTGAGCAGCGGCATGATGTCGTCGACCCACTTCTTGACGTTGGCCTGGCCCATCCGCACCTGCAGCTGCTTGTCGAACATCGTCATCATCGGCATCGGGTCGGCCTGTCCGCCGTACACCCCGATAATCGAGAGAGTGCCGCCACGGCGCACGCCGTCGATCGACGCGAACAACGCAGCGAGCCTGTCGACGCCGAGCTTCTGCATCATCGGCTGCGCCAGCTTCTTGGGCAGGAAGCCGACGAGCGTCTGCATCGCGGCGGCCGTCGGCGACCCGTGGGCCTCCATGCCGACCGCGTCGATGACGGAGTCCGCTCCCCTGCCGCCGGTGAGCTCGCGCACGGCGTCACCGACGTCGTCGACCTTCGTCAGGTCGATGACCTCGGCGCCGCGGCCGGCCACCCGGGCGAGACGCTCGGGCACCAGGTCGACGCCGATCACTCGGTAGCCGAGGTGCAGCCCGACCCGGGCAGACATGTCGCCGATCGGGCCGAGGCCCATCGCCAACAGTGTCCCGCCATCCGGGACGGCGGCGTACTGCACGGCCTGCCACGCCGTCGGCAGGACGTCGGACAGGAAGAGGAAGCGGTCGTCGCTCGGGCCCTCCGGCACCTTGATCGGCATGAAGTCGGCGTACGGCACCCGTAGGTACTCGGCCTGTCCACCGGGGATCTGCCCGTAGAGCTTGCTGTACCCGAAGAAGCCGGCGCCCGTGCCGTACTCGTGGTTCTGGGTGGTCTCGCACTGGCTGTAGAGCTGCTGGTCGCACATCCAGCAGTGCCCGCAGGAGACGTTGAACGGGAGGACGACCCGATCGCCGACTCGCAGGTCACCCACGTTGGAGCCGACCTCCTCGACGATGCCCATCGGCTCGTGGCCGACGATGTCGCCGGGCGTCATGAAGGGCGTCAGGGTCTCGTACAGGTGGAGATCGGAGCCACACAGTCCGGTCGAGGTGATCTTGACGATCGCGTCCGTCGGCTGCTCGATGACGGGGTCGGGCACCTCGTCCACTCGGATGTCGCGCCGTCCGTGCCAGGTCACTGCCTTCACTGCTGCCTCCACTGCGTTGAGAGTTGTCCTGGGGGTACCCGCGCCAGCGAGGACCATCCCTCAGGCAGCATCGACCGCGGCGAGCTCCCGCAGCTCACGCAGCACCCGGGACAGGAGCCGGGAGACCTGCATCTGGGTCACACCCAGCTCCTCACCGATCTCGGCCTGGGTCAGCCCCTCGACGAACCGCAGGTAGAGGATCAGCCGGTCGCGTGGCTTGAGCTGGCGCGTCAGCGTTCGCAGCAGGACCCGGGCCTCGGCAGCCTCGTACTCCGCGACCGCTCCGTCAGCCACCAGCCGGTCGCTCTCGGCGTCGCCGCCGAGGAGCTGCTGGTCCAGCGACACGGGCGCGAAGCACCCCTGCGCCTGGAACGCGGCATCGACGACGTCTATCGGGATGCCGAGCTGTACGGCGAGCTCGGCAGGCGTCCGCTCGCGACCTTCCGTGTGCGCGAGCTCCCTGTTGATCAGCGACTGCGCTTCCTGCACCGAGCGGGTCGGCCGGACCATCCAGCCGTGGTCGCGGAAGTAGCGCTTGACCTCGCCCTGGATCGTCGGAACGGCGAAGGTGAGGAAGTCCTCGGCCTTGTCCGGGTCGTACCGGCGCGCGGCGCCGACCAGCGCCAGGCAGGCGACCTGTTCCAGGTCGTCGATCGCTACGCCGCGACTTCGGTAGCGAGCCGCGATCGACTTGGCGACGGGCATGTTCTCGACGATGACCTCGTCGAGCAGCCGAGTGCGTTCGGCCGGCGCAGCATCGCGGGCCTGCGCCAGCAACCGGTTCGTGTGTGAGCGACGCTCGTCTCGGGCCCGACCAGGCGCGGCGGTCGCTGTGACCATGGCACTCATGATCGTCTCGTCCCCGGCCGCACTGGCCGCAAAACCAGCTGGCCCTCGCCCGGAAGGGTGATTCTTTTCCGGAGCCCTCTACGAGAGGTACGGCGTCCAGTCGGCGTCGACCAGCTCGGCGAGCGACGCCACGACGAGAGTCGCACCGGCATCGGCCAGCTCTCCCCGGCTGAACCCGCCGGTCAGCACGGCGACGCACCCCATCCCGGCCCGGTCGGCAGCCTCCACGTCGTACGGCGTGTCCCCGACGAAGACTCTCCGCTCGACCTCACCGATCCGGTCGAGGGTCGCCTGGACGAGGTCGGGCTCGGGCTTGGAGGCGTCGACGTCCTCGGAGGTGGTCAGCGCCTCGATCTGCTCGCCGATGCCCAGGAGGTCGATCGCCTCGCGCGCGAACTCCGGATCACCCGATGACGCGAGCGCGACCCGGTGGCGCGACGCGGAGAGCCGGCGGACCAGGTCGGCGGCACCCGGCAGCGGCCGGACCTCCGTACGGATCTCCAGGTACTCCTGGCGCCAGAAGTCCCGCAGCTTGTCACCGTGCTGCAACTCGGTCTCGTCCCCCGCCACGTGTGCGACGAGCTTGTCGCCGCCCATCCCGATGGCTCGGTGGAGGCGCCACAGCGGAGGCGTATCGCCGAGGCGGGCGAACGCCCGGTGCCACGCCAACGCGTGGTGGTAGGTCGAGTCCACCAGGGTCCCGTCGATGTCGAACAGCACAGCGTCCATGGGTCCTCCTCAGGCCGGCGCCGCGGCGTTCCAGTCCGACACCAGCTCCGGCTTCGGCTCGACACCGATCAGGTGGTCGCCGAGCGGGGCGAACACCTCGATCGCCCGCTCCCCCGCGACGGCGATCCCGATGTCGACGCCCTCGTCCGGCAGGTCCCAGATCCGCGCTGAGTCGACCTGGAAGTACTCACGCCGGTGGTCGACCAGGTCTCCGGTGTGCAACGCACGGATGATCTCGACCGCCTCGGCGAGCATGTCCTGACGGTCCTGGATCGCCGGCCAGCCTTCGCCGACGACGTGTTCGTTGAGGTTCTCGCCGCTGCCGAGGCCCAGGGTGAAACGGCCCTCGGCAAGGACCTGAAGGGTCGCGGCCTTCTGCGCGACGACCGCCGGGTGGTAGCGCAGGGTCGGGCACGTCACGTAGGTCATCAGGCCGACGCGCGAGGTCGCCTGGGCGACCGCGCCGAGCACTGTCCAGGCGTACGGCGCGTGCCCCTGCTCGGTCAGCCAGGGCGAGTAGTGGTCGCTCATCACCTCGAAGTCGAACCCGAGGTCCTCCGCGGCCACGGCGTACCGCACCAGCTCGCGCGGGCCACTCTGCTCGGTCATCAGGGTGTAGCCGAAGTTCGTCATGGCGACGCAGTACCCGCCCTGGCGTTCGGTCACTCCGTCGTCTACTCGGGCGACTCCAGGAACTCCTTGCTCTTCGCAATGGCGAATCCCCAGCCCTGCTCCAGCGTCGGCTTCGGCGGGATCGCGATCTCGTCTGCGTTGGTCACGACGTCGAGCAGGACCGGTCCGTCGTGCCTCAGAGCCTCGAGCACGGCGCCCTCGACCGCATGCGGGTCCTCGACCCGGATGCCCTTCAGACCGATGGCCTCGGCGACCCGGGCGAGGTCCGGGTTGTCGAGGCGGGTGCCGTACGGCGAGAGCCCGACCTGCTCCATCTCGAGCTTGACCATCCCGAGACTGCCGTTGTCGAAGACGACCAGCTTGACCGGCAGCTTCAGCGTGACCGCCGTGATCAGGTCACCGAGCAGCATCGTCAGGCCGCCGTCGCCGCAGAACGCGACGACCTGCCGCTGCCGGTCGAGCGCCTGGACGCCCAAGGCCTGCGGCATCGCGTTGGCCATCGAACCGAGGTTGAAGGAGCCGAGCAGGCGACGCTCTCCCCGCATCCGCACGAAGCGCGCCAGCCAGGTGGTCGCCATGCCGGTGTCACTGGTGAAGACGGCGTCGTCGGCTGCGTGCCGGTCGACGGCCGCAGCAAGGAGCTCGGGGCGGATCCTGCCCTCGGGGTTCTCGACCTTGCGCCGCAGCAGCCCGGATGGCTTGCGCTCGTAGTCCGGATCGGCGAGCTTCGCCTGCCGCTCGCGCCACGCCTCGTAGCTCGAGCGCGCCTTGTCGAGGAGCCCCGTGTCGGTCTTGGCCTCCAGGAGGGGCAGCAGCGCGGCGAGCGTGATCCGCGCGTCGCCGACGACCGGGTGGTCGACGGGGTGCCGCCGGCCGATGTGCTCCCCCGCACTGTCGACCTGCACGACGACCTTGCCGTCCGGGTAGAACTCCTTGTACGGGAAGTCGCTGCCGACCATCAGCAGCAGGTCGCAGCCGTCGAACGCGACCGCGCTGGCGTGGTTGCCGAGGAGTCCGGACTGCCCGACCTCGTAGGGGTTGTCGCGCTCGAGGCCCTGCTTGCCCTTGAGCGTCACGACCATCGGCGCCGACAGACGCTCGGCGACGGCGAGCACCTCGGTGCGGGCATCGCGAGCACCAGCGCCGACCAGCATCGTCACCGTGCCGGCCTCGTTGATCGCGGCGGCAGCTCGGGAGACGGACCGTGCCTCGGGCGGTACGGCGGGCCGGTCGGTCACGAACCGCGGCACCGGCGTGTGCTTCGGCAGGTCGAGTCCGCCGACGTCGCCGGGCAGCGTGAGCACCGCGACGCCACGCTCCTGGAGCGCGACGTTGCCGGCGCGCTCGATCAGGTCCGGCAGCTGCTCGACGTTGCTGATGGTCGCGGAGAAGACGGCGACGTCGGCGAACAGGACGTCGTTGTCGACCTCCTGGAAGAAGTCGCTGCCGATCTCGGCCCGGGGCACCTGGCCGCAGATGGCGAGCACCGGTGCCCGCGACTTCTTCGCGTCGTACAGGCCGTTGAGGAGGTGGATGGCCCCGGGTCCGACGGTGCCCATGCAGACGCCGAGCCGGCCCGTGAGCTGTGCCTGGGCACCGGCCGCGAACGCGCCGGCTTCCTCGTGCCGGACGCCGATCCACTCGACGGTGTCGTGGTGATGGATCGCATCGGTCACCGGGTTGAGCGCATCACCGACAACGCCCCAGACCTGGGTGACGCCGTGCTCGGCGAGGGCTTCGACCAGCAGCTCGGCAACAGTGGGCATGCGGTCATCGTTCCCGGATGCCGGAGGCAGCATGCACCTTCAGCTGCCGATGGACCCCACGGCGAAGGCGACCACGACCAGGGTGGTCAGCAGCGCGGCGGTCGCCTGGACGCCCATCAACGACTTGGCTCGGCTGGAGAGCGGCATCGTGTCGGTGGGGCTGAACGCGCTGGAGTTGGTGAGCGACAGGTAGAGGTAGTCGACGAAGATCGGGATCCACCCCGACGACACGCTCGAGGTCCGGCTGACCTCGGTGACGGCGTCGTCGTTCTCGTCCTGCGAGAAACGCCAGTCGGCGTCGGGGAGGTCGTCGCGCTCGGCTTCTCGGCGTACGACGGGGCCGCCGCGGTCGAGCTCCCAGTAGAGCAGCGCGAAGCCGATCACGTTGGTGAGCCAGATCTGCATCGCGGCGATGAGCAGGTGGCTGCCGCTGGCGCCTCCGGAGGACAGCTCGGAGACCAGCAGCCCGAGGGCCACCACGTTCGTCAGGATCACGACGGAGGACAGCGCGATGGACGCCCACCGTGACCAGCGTGTCTGCCGGGTCATCCGCCGAGGGTTGGTGACGAGGAGCGCGACGAGCAGGAGCACCTCGATCGCCGGGACCAGCAGCCGGTTCGTGAACAGGACGTCGCTCGGCAGCAGTGCGTAGACGACCGCGGCGACGACGACGGCACAGGCAGGCGGCAACCGGTTCTCGCCCGCCGCCGCGCGCCGCTTCGAGAGCTCCGAGCGCTGACTGTTCACCTGGTCAGCAAAGCATGACAGCCGGGTCCTTCCTCTCCGGCGCTCCGAGTCTCTCGGCCCGGCCTAGCGGGACCGAGGCACCTCCCACGCATCGTCGTCGACGCCTGCTGGGCAGCTGGGCCTCTCGAACAGCTGCTCGGCTCCTCCGGGCTGACCTCGTCAGAGGATGTAGAGCATCTCCTGGTACGTCGGGAGCGACCACAGGTCGTCGGCGACCAGACCCTCGAGCTCGTCGGCGGCGGCCCGGATCGATGCCATCGCGGGGAGCACGTTGTCACGGGCGAAGGCGGCCTCCTCGATGCCGCTGAGGTCGTGCAACTTGTCCACCGCCGAGGTCAGGTCGGCGAGGCCGGCCTTCAGGGCACCGATCGGAGCGGTGACGGCCCGGAGCGTCGACACGTCGGCCTCGACGCCGGCTGCGGTGAGCGCGGCGACGTTGGTGGCGAGCTCGGTCTGGTAGCGGATCGCGCTGGGGAGCACGATCGTGTTGGCGATCTCGAGGGTGAGGTTGGCCTCGACGCCCACGGTCAGCAGGTACTGCTCGATGCCGATCTCGTACCGGCTGTGCATCTCGCGCTCGCTGAAGACGGCGTACTTCGAGAACAGCTCGATCGCCTCGTCGGAGATCAGCTCCGGCAGCGCGTCGACGGTCGTACGCAGGTTCTTCAGACCGCGCTGCTCCGCCTCGATCGGCCACTCCTCGGAGTAGCCGTTGCCGTTGAAGATCACGGCGCCGTGGTCGCTGATGATCGTCGTCAGCAGCGACTGGACCGCCTCGTTGAAGTCGGTGCCGTCGGCGACCGCCGTCTCGAGGATGGTGGCGCAGTAGTCGAGGGCCTCGGCCATGATCGTGTTGATCACGACCATCGGGGCCGCCACCGTCTGAAGCGAGCCCGGCGCGCGGAACTCGAAGCGGTTGCCGGTGAAGGCGAACGGGCTGGTCCGGTTGCGGTCGCCCGGGTCCTTGGTCAGGTTGGGCAGCGTGTCCACGCCGATCGTGAGCGTGCCCTTCTCCTTCGACCGAGTGGCGCCGCCCTTGGCGATCTGGTCGAACACGTCGGCCAGCTGGTCGCCGAGGAAGATCGAGATGATCGCCGGGGGGGCCTCGTTGGCGCCGAGGCGGTGGTCGTTGGACGCGGAGGCGACCGACGAGCGCAGCAGGCCGCCGTACTTGTGCACCGAGCGGATCACCGCCGCGCAGAAGACGAGGAACTGGGCGTTGTCGTGCGGGTTGTCGCCCGGCACGAGCAGGCTGCCGAGCTCGGAGTTGCCCAGCGAGAAGTTCACGTGCTTGCCCGACCCGTTGACGCCGGCGAAGGGCTTCTCGTGGAAGAGGCACTCCATGCCATGCTTGCGCGCGACCGACTTGAAGGTCGTCATCAGCAGCTGCTGGTGGTCGGAGGCCTCGTTGGCGCGCTCGAACATCGGCGCGATCTCGAACTGGCCGGGGGCGACCTCGTTGTGCCGGGTCTTGGCGGGGATGCCGAGCTTGAAGAGCTCCCGCTCGGTGTCCATCATGAAGCCGAGCACGCGCTCGGGGATGGCACCGAAGTAGTGGTCGTCGAACTCCTGACCCTTGGGCGGCTTGGCGCCGAAGAGGGTGCGACCGGCGTTGATCAGGTCCGGGCGCGCCAGGAAGAAGTGGCTGTCGACCAGGAAGTACTCCTGCTCGGGGCCGCAGTAGGACACGACGTGCTCCGGGTCGGCGTGCCCGAAGAGCTTGAGCACGCGCTCGGCGTGCACCGCCATCGCCTGCTGCGAGCGCAGCACCGGCGTCTTGTGGTCGAGCGCCTCACCGGTCATCGAGATGAAGACCGTCGGGATGCAGAGCGTGTTGCCGTTCGGGTTCTCCAGGACGTACGCCGGGCTCATCACGTCCCACCCGGTGTAGCCACGGGCCTCGAACGTGTTGCGCAGGCCGCCGTTCGGGAAGCTGGACGCGTCCGGCTCGCCCTGGACCAGCGTCTTGCCGGAGAACGACGCGAACGCCGTGCCGTCCCCGACCGGGTCGAGGAAGCTGTCGTGCTTCTCGGCGGTCAGGCCGGTCAGCGGGTAGAAGACGTGCGCGTAGTGGGTCGCGCCCTTCTCCAGTGCCCAGTCCTTCATCGCCGACGCGACGGCGTCGGCCACGTCGGGGTCGAGCGGGGTCGACTTCTCGATCGTCGCGAGCACGGACTTGTAGACGGACTTCGGCAGGCGCTTCTGCATCACGCTGACGCTGAAGACGTTGGCACCGAAGATCTCGCCGGGCTCCTCGCCGGGATCGAAGCTGATCGCCGGCGGGACGTAGGACTCCACGTCGGAGATGGCCTGCTGACGGACCTTGTTCGCGCTCATTCGATGTGGCTCCCTCATCACGTACGCCGCTCCCCACGGCTGCTAGCGCGAACGTACGGGCGCCACGTGTCCGAATTGTTTCGTCGAGGTATCGCGCGCCGTCCGGCTGACGTGGCCTGCGCCACGCCCGGTACCTCATCCACCCGGGGTGATGCCCCCGGGCGCCGCCCGGCCAACGATGGAGCTCCTCGAGAGGAGGCCGGCGTGAACCTGCTCGTGGCCCTGGTCATCGCGGTCGCCGCCACCAGCGTGACCGTGACGGCGATGCTCGTCGTACGCCGGCGCGCGCCCGAGGGAAGCTACTTCACCGACGGGGATCGCGCGTCAGGCGTCTTCGGCGTGCTCGCCACCGGCTTCTCGGTGCTGCTCGGCTTCATCATCTTCCTGGCGTTCCAGTCGTACGACGAGTCGCGGTCGGGCGCCGAGTCCGAGGCGACCATCGTCGCGCAGCAGGTGCAGACCGCGCAGTTCCTCCCGGCCGACGCCTCCGTTGAGCTGACCGGCGAGCTGGCCTGCTACGCCAGGTCGGTGGCGGGTGTGGAGTGGGACGCGCTCGACGAAGGCACGCTCGGCAACAGGATCAACCCGTGGGGCGCCGCGATGTTCAAGACGATCGCGCAGGTGGACCCGAGGACCGACACCGAGCAATCGGCGTACGACCGCTGGATGGACCAGACGTCCGACCGCGAGCAGGCCCGGATCGACCGGGTGCACGGGGCCGAGGGCATCATCCCCGCGCCGCTGTGGATCGTGCTCTTCGTCATCTGCGGAGTGATCTTCGGGTACCTCCTGTTCTTCGCCGACCCGGGCGAGGGGCGGGTCACGCAGGGCATGCTGATGGGCAGCGTGACCGTCGTCATCACCCTGCTGATGCTGCTCCTGGCGTTCTTCGACCATCCCCACGGCGGCGGGGTCGGTCGGCTGCAGCCGACCGCGATGGAGCGCACGATCGGGCTCATCGACGCCCAGATCGAGGTCGCCGGCATCGACGTGACTCCCCCGTGTGACGATCGTGGCACCGCCAGCTGAGACTGCGCCGGAGCACCGGCGCAACTGGCAGGACGTCGTCGCGACCGTGCTGCTCGTGGTCGCTGCGGTCGCGACGTCGTGGAGCAGCTACCAGGCGACCAGGTGGAACGGCGAACAAGCGGCCGCCGCCGGGCGCACGAACGCGATCCGGATCGATGCGGCTCGTGCCCAGGGGCTGGCCGAGGCCCAGACCCAGATCGACGTCGCCACGTTCATCGCGTGGGCGGAGGCCGACCAGCGGGGCGACGAGACCACGGCAGGCTTCTTCCTCGACCGGTTCCGAGACGAGTTCCGCACGGCGTACGACGCCTGGATGGCGACCGATCCCGTCACCAACCCGGACGCCCCGAAGACGCCCTTCCCGATGAAGGAGTACCAGCTCGACGCCCGCCAGGACGCCGCGGAGCTCGACAAGGCGGCCGAGGCGTCCGCTGCCGAGGTACGCATCGACATCCAACGGTCGAGCAACTACGTCCTGACGGTCGTGCTGTACGCCGTCGCGCTGTTCTTCGCCGGCATGAGCACCCGGGTCGCCGCCGGACGGCTGCGGTGGGCGCTCGTCATCACCGGGTGGGCCGTCTTCCTCGGCGCGATCGCGTGGATCGCGACCTTCCCGGTGAGCCTGGCGATCTGAGCCGCTCAGGGAGACGATCACGCATCCAGCAGCCGCAGGGCCCGCGCTCGTCGTACTGCCTCGTTGCGGCGGTGCACGGCGAGCTTGCGCAGGATGCTGCGCACGTGGGTGCGCACAGTGTTGATCGAGACGAACATCGCCGTCGCGATCTCCTCGGTCGTCAACAGCTCCGCGAGGTGGCCGAGCACCTCCCGCTCCTTGGCGGTCAACGGCTCGACGAGGGCCCCGTCGAAGGCCGGGGCGCGCGGCAGCCGGTCGACCGGCGCGACGGCCACCAGCCGAAGCCGACCGCCACTGTGCGCGAGCAGGACCTCCAGGCTCGACGCCATCTCGGCGTCGAGCACCAGGGTCACCGGCAGCTCGACGTGCGCGTCGGAGGACGGGACGGCCGCGACGTGCTCGCGGATCATGGTGGCCATGCCGACACCCTTCCGCCGACGCGAGAGGTCGACATCACCCGCGGCGGGTAACTGCGAGCAGCGACCTACTCGGGGTCTTCCGCCCGCAGCTGTCGCACCTCCATCAGCTCGAGCCCGAGGGACTGCAGCCGCAGCAGGACGCCGTACAACGCGGCCTGGTCGGGCACGACACCTCGCAGCACGGTCTTGGTGCACATCACCTCAACCTCGAGGTACTCGAAGTCCGAGAGGAGGTCGGCCGGAATGGTGCCTCGGACGTGGATCTCGAAGGCCTTGGCCAGCACTCGCGTCACCTCCTCGGGTCCGAGGCACCCACCGTGACCCGACTCCCGTCGTCGGCGCGTCACCCGGGGCGGATGAACCGCCTGTGACGTCCGGTCGCAGTCCGCTAGTGTCCGAAGGACTGCCGGCGCGCAGGAGGGTGTGCCATGCATGGATCAGGGAGCACGACGTCTCCGCTACGGCGGGCGGCGTACGCCGACGTGCTCCCGACCAAGCTCGTGCCACCGAGCGTCCCGCCCTCCTTCGTCACCCGCCCGCGCCTGCACGATCAGCTGCAGGACGGGACGGCGCGCGCGCTGACGGTGGTGAGCGCGGGTGCCGGCTGGGGCAAGACTCTCGCCACCGCGCATTGGGCGACGACCGGCGCAGCCCCGGGCCCTGTCGGCTGGGTCTCGCTCGATCCTGCCGACGACGAGCCCAGTCGGTTCTGGACCTGTGTGGTCGCCGCACTGCGCGTAGCAGCGCCGTTCCCCTCCGACCACCCACTGACCACCCTGATGCCGGGTCTCGGCGGACCCGACGAGGGGTATCGCCGGGTGCTCTCCGAGCTGGCGACCCTGCCCACGACCGTCGTGCTCGTCCTCGACGACTTCCAGCTCATCACCGATCCGGTCGTGTTCGAGCAGCTCGGTGAGCTGTTGCGTCATCCGATCCCCGCGCTGCGTCTGGTGATCTCGACCCGCGCGGATCCACCGATCCCCCTCCACCGCCTCCGCGTCGCCGAGGAGCTCGCCGAGATCCGGCCCCGGGACCTGGCCTTCACCGACGACGAGGCGGCAGCGCTGCTCGCCGCGCACAAGATGCCGGTCGTCGCGGCCGACGCGAGCTCGCTGGTCGAACGGACCGAAGGGTGGCCCGCGGGCCTGCGGCTGGCTGCGCTCTTCCTGCGTCGCCCGGGGGCGGGGCACAGCGTGCAGGACTTCGCCGGCGCCGATCGGGCCGTGGCGACGTACCTCGGGGAGGAGGTGCTGGCCAGCCTGCCCGTCGAGGACCAGGAGTTCCTGCTGAGGACCTCGGTCGTCGAGCGACTCAGCGCCGAGCTCGCCGCGGTCCTCACCGGACAGCAGCATTGCCAGCGTCGGCTCGAGGACCTCGAGGAGTCGAACGCCTTCGTCATCGGCCTGGGTGCGGGTCGGGACTGGTTCCGCTACCACGCGTTGCTCCGAGAGATGCTCCAACACCGGCTCCGGGTCGCGGCGCCCGAGCTGGTGCCCGAGCTCCACGGCAGAGCCGCGAGATGGTACGCGGCACACGGCCAGCCACTGGAGGCATTGCGGCACGCCGCGGACGCCGAGGACTGGCCGTTGGTGGGCGAGCTGTTCGTGACCCAGGCCGCGCCGTTGTTGGTCTCGGCCGAGCGGAACCTGCTCGGTCAGCTGCTGGCGCGGATCCCCACCGACCACCAGTCCAGCAACGCCGATCTCGCGATGTGCGCGGCCGCTCGCCTCTACCTCGCCGGGCGGTTCGCGGACATGCGACCGTGCCTCGCGCTCGCGAGCGACCTCCTCGCGGCAACCGCTCCGAGACCACATGACGGGGCCTCCCGCCTCGCCCTACTGGTCCTCTCCACCGTGGTCGCCCGGTCGGACGGCGACATCACGGCGCTGCTCGCGGTGACGACCCAGGCGCTCGACCTGCTGGCTGAGCTCACCGCGGTGGTGCCTGCGGCCGAGGCCTACCGGGCGGTCGCCCTTGCGAACCACGGCACCGGGCTGCTGTGGTCGGGGGACGTCTCGGGCGCGCAGGCCTGCCTGCTGGACGCACTCGTGGCCACCGATGAGTCCGGTGTCGAGGTGACCCGGGTCAACGTGCTGTCACTCCTGGCGCTGACGGCCGCCGCGCTGGGCCGACCCGGTGACGGATCCGCGTACGCCGCCCGGGCGATCGGGGTGGTCCAGGCCCGCGGTTGGGCACCACTCCCCCAGGTGGCGACGGCGTACCTCGCCGAGGCCATGATCCGTCTCCAGCGGCACGAGCTGGACGATGCCGAGACCGCGATCGAGCGCGGCCTCGTCGCTGGGTACTGCGAGCCGGCGACCCGGCGGGCCCTCCTCCTGGCGGGCGCCCGTCTCGCCCTGTCAGCGGGACACGTCGACGACGCCCGCGACCGGTTGGCGCTGGCTCGGGCACTGGGAGCGGACAGCCTGACTCCGCCGTTCCTGACCCGCTGGCTGGCCATCACCGAGGCCGAGGTCGCACTGGCCTCCGGCCGGGCCGCCGAGGCGTCCGACCGGCTCGCGGCCGCCCTGCGCGACCGGGAGCCGCCGTACGTCCAGGAGCAGTGCCTGCTGGCTCGGGCGGCTCTGGCTCTCGGCGACGCCCGTGCGGCCGACGAGGTGCTGCGTCCGCTGCGCCACGACCCGGCGGGTCCCGACGCCACGGACGTCCCGGTCTGGCTGCTGACCGCCCTGGCGGCCGACCGCCTCCGCGAGGACAGCAGGGCCGTCGACGCTCTCGGTCGCGCCGTGGCGGCCGCCGGCCCGGACCGGATCTACCGTCCCTTCACCGCGGCCGGCCCGGAGCAGCTCGAACGGATGCTGCAGCGGCTGCAGGAGCTCCGGCCCGAGCTCAGTGGGACCGTCGACGCGCTGCTCGTCCTGCTCGGGCGAGGCGGACCGGACAACGTGGCGTCAGCACTGGCGGATCCGCTGACGGACCGGGAGCTGAGCGTGCTCCAGTTCCTGCCGACCATGATGACCAACGGCGAGATCGCGGCCGACCTCTATGTCTCGGTCAACACCGTCAAGGCCCACCTCAAACGGATCTTCCTGAAGCTGGACGTCACCAGCAAGCGGCAGGCGGTGCAGCGAGCGCGCGAGCTCGGACTGCTGCCAGGCGGACCGTCATGACCCGAGATGACACATGGGCGTAACCCACGGCCGGCAGGCGGCAGATAGCGTCTCCGCGACCGCGCACAGCGACCCCGTCGGGCCAGGCATCGAGAAGGTCACTGTCCGATCACGAAACGATAACGGCCCGTTCGTGGCATCATCCGTCCCCATGGAGGGTGTTCCCCAGCAGATTCGGCGCGCCGTCGTGGTCGAGGACGACCGCGACATCCGCGAGCTGATCATGCACACGCTCACCGACCTCGGTCTCGAGGTGACTGCGGTCGACAGCGGCCCTGCCGGTGTCGAGGCCGTGCGCGCGGTGAACCCCGCCCTGGTGACCCTCGACCTCGGCCTCCCCGGGATCGACGGGATCGAGGTCTGCCGGCAGATCCGCGAGCAGAGCGACGCCTACATCATCATGGTCACCGCTCGCTCCGACGAGATCGACCGTCTCCTCGGCCTGGAGACCGGCGCCGACGACTTCATGTCCAAGCCGTTCAGCCTGCGCGAGCTCCAGGCCCGGGTCAACGCGATGTTCCGCCGGCCGCGCCCGAGCGTGCTGGCCGACGGCGACGCTCCCGAGATGCTGGTGTACGGCGGGCTCCGGGTCGATCTCGATGCCCGGCGGGTCTACCGCGAGGGCGAGGAGCTGCTGCTCACCCGCACGGAGTTCGACCTGCTGACCGAGCTGATGCGCAGCCCCACCAAGGTCGCGACCCGCGAGGAGCTGCTCAAGGCCGTCTGGGGCACTCCCTGGATCGGCGACACGCACGTCGTCGAGGTCCACGTAGGCAACCTGCGCCGCAAGCTCGGGGGCTCCCGCTACATCCGCACCGTGCGCGGTGTCGGCTACCGGATGGAAGAGCCGGTCCCGCGACACTAGGCGGCCTGAGTGCCGAGCCCCCGCCCCCTGCGAGTGAGCCTCACCCGATGTGGTGAGAACCCGGCTATCGGTGGCCGTACCCGTTCTGAGCCAGGTCACCCACTTCGAAGGAACGTCACACCTGGTCGTGATGCGCGGCGAATCCGTGTTGGACGGCCCACGCGACCGCCTGGCTGCGACTGCGCACCCCGATCTTGCGGTACGACGTCCGGATGTAGGTCTTCACGGAGTTGATGCTCAAGAAGCACTGCCGAGCGATCTCGTCGTTGGTGAGCCCTCGGGCGATCCACGAGAGCACCTCGGCCTCACGATCGCTGAGACCCGCGTCGCCGCCGAGCCGGTGCGCTCGCTGCTCGGAGTCGCTGGACCCGACGACCGGATCGGGGCCGGCGTCCCCCATCTGCCAGCCCGTCGTCGCCGAGTCGACCGCGGCGAGCAGCTCGGCCTCCGTCACGTTCATCGAGAAGAACCCGTCGACCGAGAGGGCCAGTGCCTGCCCGAGGAGGTCGGGACGGAGATCGCGGCCGACCGCGAACACGACGCACGCCGTCTTCTTCACCAGGTGGTCGAGATCGTCCCCGTCGCTCTCCGAGAGGCCCGCCACGTCGTACAGCACCACGTCCGGCTCCTCGTGGTCCACGGTCGGTACGACGTCGACGACCTCGACGCGGTGGCTGTGTCGGCCGAGCATGGCGGTGAGACCCTCGACCACGATCGGGTAAGGACTCAGCACGGCCACCCTGGCCCTACCGTCGCTCATATCTCGATCGTTGCGCATCGCACGCGCCGTCAAACCTGCTGCCAAGATGGGCGCGTGCGTCGTGCCGTGGCCCCTCTCCTCGCCGTGACCGTGGCGCTCGTGCTCGCAGACTCCGCGGTGGTGACCCTCGCGCTGCCCGACATCCTCCGACACCTGGACGCGTCCGTCGCGCAGGTCGCCTGGGTGCTGATCGCGTTCAACCTGGTGCTGGGCCTCACTGCCGTGCCGGCGGCGGTGGTCTTCGCCCGGTCGCAGCCACGGGTCGTCAGCGCCGCCGGCATCGCGGTGTTCGCCGGCTCCTCGGCGTGGTGCGCGGTGGCGCAGTCGATCGAGGTGCTGATCGCGGCACGGTGCCTGCAGGCGCTCGGAGGCGCGCTGGCGCTGGTCGGGTGCCTGGAGCTCCTGGTCGCCGTGTACGGCGAGCGTCGCGGCGTCGCCGCGTGGGTCACCGCTGGTGTGGTCGGCACCGCCATCGGCCCGTTCGCGGGCGGAGTGCTGACCGAGGTGTTCTCGTGGCAGGCCATCTTCGTGGTCCAGGTGCCGTTCGCCGCGCTGGCGGTGCCGGCCGCGCTCGCCGTGGCCGCCACACCTGATCTCACGCCGGACCGTCACCGTCCCGCGCTGCGCCCCAACCTCACCCTCGCCCTGCTCTCGGCCGCGCTCACGGCAGCGCTCTTCCTGCTGGTCCTGCTCCTGGTCGAGGGCTGGCGCCAGTCGCCGGGGGTCGCGGCGCTGACGGTCTCCGTCGTACCGGTCGCGGCGCTCGCCGCACGCCCGCTCGCCCGCCTCCTGCGGCCCTCGCACGAGGTCGAGGTCGCGTCGGGCTGCTTCCTCATCGCCGGCGGGCTGGCCGGTCTCGCGATCCTGCCGTCGGCCGACCTCGTCTGGACGATCCCGCCCCAGGCTCTGATCGGCCTGGGACTCGGCCTGACGGTCGACCAGCTCACCTCCCGGGCGATGGAGATGCGCCTCCCGCGGGTCCGGCACGCGGCGTGGACGATCAGTGCTCGCCATGTCGGCGTGGTCGTGGGGCTGATGATCCTCACGCCGGTCTTCACCGCGGACCTGCAGGACGCCCAGGTGCCGGCCCAGGAGGCGATCACGTCCTTGGTGCTCGACGCCGAGCTGTTGCCGGAGGACAAGATCTCGATCGCCGAGGCGCTGGGCGGCGAGCTGTCGCAACAGCAAGGTCGGGTGCCGGACCTGTCACACGCCTTCGCGACAGCGGACCTGCCCTCCGAGGAACGCCCCGCGGCAGCACGGCTCGAGCGCGATCTCGACGCCCAGCTGGAGCGTGCTGCCACCTGGGCCTTCAGGGACTCGTTCCTGATCGGCGCGGGACTCGCGCTCCTCGCCCTGCTGACCGTGGTCTGGCCGCACCGGCGGAAGACGCCATGACCAGTCTCTCCCGCCTCATCGGTCTGCCCCTGGTCGCGCTGGTCCTGGTGTGCGGCGTACTCGGGGTCCAGGTCGCCAGCGGCGGCGGGACGTTCGAGCCCTTGCAGCCGGCCGACCCCTGCGCCGAACGCGCGGTCACCTCGCGTGCCGACGGCATCGACGGCCTCACCGAACGACTCGTGCTGCTGGGGATCGACGGCGCGGCCTGCAGCCTCGGCGTCACCCGCGAGGCGCTGACCCTGGAGCTCGCGCAGGCCGGCACCCGCACCGACGCCGAGATCGACGCCCTGCGCGAGGGTCTGCTGGCAGCCGTCCCGCGGATGAAGGACGACGGCTCGCTGCCGCCGGCGTCGGAGCTGGTCGACGAGGCGCTCGACAACGCGGACCTCAACGGTCTCCTCGAGACTGCGATCCGCGCGATCCCGGACTCGGTCGTCGACGCGGCCCTGAAGACCGACGACGTCCTCACCCGCGCGATCGACGACCTCGATCTCCGTGCACTCCTGGCGAACCTCGACAGTCGGGACGACCTCGACGCCCAGATCCAGATCGCGATCACCCAGGCCGTGAAGGACTCTCTCGCCGCGCGCCTTCGCGACCTGCTGTGACGGCTCGCGTCACTCCCAGAAGATGCGGTCCACGACGGCCCGAGCCAGCCGCGTGTAGCGCAGCTGGTCGTTGACCATCGCGTCGGAGGACCCGGGCGGGTAGCCCAGGATCGCGGCGACGGCAGCGCGCTCACGGAGGTCGCGCGGGAGCTCGTCGGCCGGCTTGCCCCGCACCAGGGTGACCGCGTTGCGGACGCGGCTCACCCGCCGCCAGCTCTGCTGGAGCACGGCCGCATCGTCCTCACCGATGAGGTCGGCGTCGCGAGCCGCGGCCAGGGCCTCGAGGGTGCGGGAGGTCCGCAGCCCCTCGACGGCGCCGGCGTACCGCATCTGGAGCAGCTGGATCGTCCACTCGATGTCGGCGAGGCCGCCGCGACCGAGCTTGAGGTGCGTGTGCGGGTCGGCACCACGGGGCAGCCGCTCCGAGTCGACCCGGGCCTTGATCCGGCGCACCTCGCCGACGTCGTCGAGCGAGATGCCCTCGGGCGGGTAGCGCAGCGGGGCGATCAGGTCCTCGAACCGCTGCCGCAGGTCGAGGTCTCCGACGACCGCGTCGGCCCGCAGGAGCGCCTGGGCCTCCCAGACCTTGGACCACTTCGCGTAGTAGGCGGCGTACGAGTCCAGGGTGCGCACGAGGGCGCCCTGAGTGCCCTCGGGACGCAGGGCGGCATCGATCTCGAGCGCGGGATCCGGTCCGGCGAGCGCGAGCAGCCGGCGCAGCTCGTTGGCGACCGCCTGGGCGTACGCCGAGGCGACCTGCGGCTCGACGCCCGGCAGCGGGTCGTGCACGAACATCACGTCGGCGTCGCTGCCGTAGGACAGCTCGAACCCGCCGTACCGGCCCATCGCGACGATCGCCATCCGCGTGGGCGCCTCGTCGAGGCCGCGCTGGGTCCGGGCCACCCGGCCGGCGACCGCCATGGTCGCCTCCAGGGTCGCGTCGGTGAGCCGCGAGAGCCCCGCGCCGACGTCGGCCACGTCGATCTGCCCGAGCAGGTCACCGGCGGCGATCCGGAGCAGCTCGCGCCGCCGGATGCCGCGGATCGCCTTGGCCGCCACCTCGGGCTCGTGGTGGCGCCCGACCAGCGAGAGCATCTCCTCGGTCAGGGCCTCGGCACTGAGCGGCTGCAGGTCGCCGGTCAGCATCCGGACGCCCTGAGGCTCGCGCTCCAGGAGGTCGGTGGCGTAGCGCGAGGTCGCGAGGATCCGGGCGAGTCGTTCGGCGACCTGACCCTCGTCGCGCAGGGTCGAGAGGTACCAGGGCGTCGAGCCGAGCGACTCGCTGATCCGCCGGAAGCCGAAGAGTCCCGCGTCCGGGTCGGGAGCGTCGGCGAACCACGACAGCATCGCCGGCAGCAGGGTCCGCTGGATCTGCGCCGTCCGGCTCAGGCCGGAGGTGAGCGCCTCGAGGTGCCGCAGTGCGGCGCGCGGGTCGGCGAACCCGAGCGCACCGAGGCGGCGTTCGGCGGCCTCCGGGGACAGCCGGGCCTCGTCGCCGGGGATCCGCGCGACGGCAGCGAGCAGCGGACGGTAGAAGAGCTTCTCGTGCAGCCGGCGCACCTCGCGCCGGTGGTGCTGCCAGGTCTTGTCGAGGATGCCGACCGGGTCCTTGAGGAAGTTCATGCTCCGGCCGAGCCGTCGCAGCGACGCCTCGTCGTCGGGGACGACATGGGTACGCCGCAGGCCGTGCAGCTGGATGCGGTGCTCCAGGGTGCGCAGGAACGCGTACGCCTCGTGCAGCGCCTCGCCGTCCTCGCGCCCGACGTACCCGCCGTCGGTCAGCGCGGCCAGCGCGCTGAGCGTCGTGGGCGCGCGGATCGCCTCGTCGGCGCGGCCGTGCACCAGCTGGAGCAGTTGGACGGCGAACTCGACGTCGCGCAGCCCGCCCGCACCGAGCTTGAGCTGGCGCTCCGCCTCGCGGGCGGGGATGTGGTCGACCACCCGGCGGCGCATCGCCTGGGTGTCCTTCACGAACCCCTCTCGCTCGGCGGCCGACCACACCATCGGGTCGACCGTCTCGACGAACCCCCGACCCAGCTCCAGGTCGCCCGCGACGGGACGCGCCTTGAGGAGCGCCTGGAACTCCCAGGTGCTGGCCCAGCGCTCGTAGTAGCCACGGTGGCTGGCGATCGTGCGCACCAGCGGCCCGGCCTTGCCCTCGGGGCGGAGGTTGGCGTCGACCGGCCAGATCGTGCCCTCACCGGTGTGGTCGGAGCAGACCCGCATCAGGTTGCTGGCCAGCTGGGTGGCGGCCTTCGCCGCGGCGTTCTCGTCGGCGCCCTCGGCCGGCGCGAAGGCGTAGATGACGTCGACGTCGGAGACGTAGTTGAGCTCGTGCCCGCCGCACTTGCCCATCGCCAGTACGGCGAGCCGGGCCAGAGCGGCGTCCGCACCGATCCGTTGCCGGGCGACGGCCAGGGCCGCCTCGAGGGTGCCCGCCGCGAGGTCGGACAGCTCCGCCGCGGCGTCGTCGACCCCGAGGTGGTGGGTCAGATCGCGAGCGGCGAGGCGCAGCAGCAGCCGGCGGTACTCCACGCGCAGCGCGTCCACGGCCGCTGCGTCGGGGACCGTGGCGACCGGGTCGGCGTCGGCGGCGTCGGCCCCGACTGCCGACAGCAGCGACTCGCGGATCGCCCAGGCAGCGGGCCGGGTCGACCCGAGGATCGGGTCGGTGAGCTCGCGCCAGTGCTCCGGGTGCCGGACCAGGTGGTCGGCGAGTGCCTCGCTCGCGCCGAGCACGCACAGCAGCCGCATCGCGGTTCCCTCATCGTCCACGAGGGCTGTGATCAGGGTGTCCGGGTCGTCGACGACGTCGCGCAGCCGCAACAGCCCGCCGAGCGCCGCATCCGGGTCGGCGGTGCGGCCCAGCAGCGCGAGCAACGGCTCGGCGGCGTCGCCGAGCAGGCCGAGCGAGGTGAGGGCGGCGTCGGAGTCCTGGAACCCCAGTCGCAGCAGGTTGCCCTTGCTGGTCGCCGCCCGCGTCATCGCACCAGACCCGCGAAGCTCTCGGCCAGCGGCCGCCAGGCCGCGTCGAGCTCGGCTCGGGCGGCGTCGATCTCGCGCAGGAGCGCGCCGGTGTCGATGCCCCGCGTCTCGTGGCTGCCCCGGTCCTCGTCAGCCCAGGGCCGGAGCACCGCGGCGTCGACCTCCGGGTGCAGCTGCACCCCCCACATCGTCGGGGCGTAGCGAGCCGCCTGCACCTCGCCGTACGCCGTCTCCGCGAGCAGGGTCGCATCAGCGGGCAGCGCGCTGACGATGTCGTCGTTCCACTGCACCCCACGGCGGGGCGAGGCGAGCGGACCCAGCAAGGCGTCCTGCGCTGCCGCGCCGGTCCAGCCGACGTCGAGCAGACCGACCTGCTGGCCGCGCGGGTTGCGCTCCACCCGGCCGCCGAGTGCGGACGCGATCAGCTGGTGGCCCAGGCAGATGCCGAGCGTCGGCAGGCCGCTCCCCCGCGCCTCGCGGACCAGCTCCTTCACGGGGCCGAGCCACGAGTGCATCGCGTCGTCGTCGGCGCCCATCGGGCCGCCGAGGATCAGCAGGCCGTCGTACGCCGCGAGGTCGGGCAGGTCGTCACCACCGTAGGGGCGGCGTACGTCGAGCGCGCAGCCGGCCTCCTCGAGCCAGGTGCCCATCAGCGCCGGCGGGCACTCGGCGTCGTGCTCGACGACGAGCACGCGCGGGCGCTCGCTCACCGCGGCTCCCGGTCAGGGGCGACCGTGACCACCAGCAGACCGATACCGGTCACGGCGGTCAGCAGGCCGATCCAGATCGGGATCAGCGGCACCGACAGCACGAGCGTGAGGACACCCGTGACGATGCACAGCCGCTTGGCGGTCTCGGCACCCGTGCGGGTGGCCTGCAGGGCGAGGCCGCCGACCACCGAGAGGACCAGGGCGATGCAGAGGACGATCACGCCGTAGCGGAGGTACGAGCCGAAGACCAGCGGCAGCCCCAGGAACACCAGGACAGCGGCGAACCCGAGGACGACGTACAGCAGCCGCCGGATGCTCTTGGCGCGATCGGCAGTCAGGAACTCCTCGTCGGTCATCACACCACCGGGAGCATGCGCTCCCGCTCGAAGGGCGAGACCTGGCCGCGGTAGTCGTCCCACTCGGCGCGCTTGTTGCGCAGGAAGAAGTCGAAGACCTGCTCGCCGAGGGTGTCGGCCAGCAGCTCGGAGTTCTCCGCGATGCCGATGGCGTCGTACAGGCTGCGCGGCAGCGGGTCGATGCCGAGGCTCTTGCGCTCGCGCTCCGAGAGCGACCACACGTCGTCCTCGGCCTCACGCGGCAGCTCGTAGCCCTCCTCGATGCCCTTCATCCCGGCAGCGAGCACGACGGCGTACGCGAGGTAGGGGTTGCAGGCGGCGTCCAGGGAGCGCAGCTCGATGCGGGTCGACTGGCCCTTGAGCGGCTTGTACATCGGGACCCGGATCATCGCGGAGCGGTTGTTGTGCCCCCAGCAGATGTACGACGGCGCCTCGGCGCCCCACATCATCCGCTTGTAGCTGTTGACCCACTGGTTGGTGACGACGCTGATCTCGTTGGCGTGCTTGAGGATGCCGGCGATGAACTGCCGCCCGGTGCGCGAGAGCTGGTACTCCGCTCCTGCCTCGAAGAACGCGTTGTTGTCGCCCTCGAAGAGCGAGACGTGCGTGTGCATGCCGGAGCCGGGGTGGTCGGTGAGTGGCTTGGGCATGAACGACGCCCAGATGTCCTGGCTCAGCGCCACCTCTCGGATCACGGTGCGGAACGTCATGATGTTGTCGGCCGTCGACAGGGCGTCGGCGTACCGCAGGTCGATCTCCTGCTGGCCCGGGCCGCCCTCGTGGTGGCTGAACTCGACGGAGATGCCCATCGCCTCGAGCATCGTGATCGCCTCACGGCGGAAGTCGGCGCCCATGGACTGCGCGGTGTGGTCGAAGTAGCCGCTGCGGTCGACCGGGACGGGCTCGGCGCCACCCTCGGGCAGGTCCTTGAAGAGGTAGAACTCGATCTCGGGGTGCGTGTAGAACGTGAACCCCTTGTCGGCGGCCTTGCTCAGCGTGCGCTTGAGCACGAACCGCGGGTCGGCGTACGACGGGGAGCCGTCGGGCATCACGATGTCGCAGAACATCCGGGCGGTCGACGGGCCCTCGCCGCTGCGCCACGGCAGGATCTGGAAGGTCGACGGGTCGGGTTTGGCGAGCATGTCGGACTCGTAGACCCGCGCGAAGCCCTCGATGGAGGAGCCGTCGAAACCGATCCCCTCCGCGAAGGCCTGCTCCAGCTCTGCCGGAGCGACCGCGACCGACTTCAGGAACCCGAGCACGTCGGTGAACCAGAGCCGGACGAAGCGGACGTCGCGCTCTTCAAGCGCGCGGAGTACGAAGTCTTCCTGCTTACCCATGGCCGCAGCCTATTGGCTGGTCGTGGCGGCCCCGGAAGTGCGTCGCCATGCGGCCAGCCCGAGGGCACCGAGAGCCAACGGGCCGCCGATGGTGAACACCCGCCAGACGACCAGTCCGGCGACCGCCGCAGCCTCGACCTCGGCACCCCCGGCCTGGACGACGGCGGCCAGCACGAGAGCATCCACGATGCCGATCCCGGAGAACGGGAAGAGCGTGAAGGGGTACGCGAACAGGTAGGCAATGGCGACCTCCACCACCGGCACCTCGCTCGAGTCGAGGCCCACGAACCGCAACGCCATGAGCAGCATCGTCAGGTCCACCACGAGCATGGCGCTGAGCGCCAGCAGGGAGCGCGGGAAGCCCCGTCGGAACCTCGCGGCGATGTCGATCCGGAACTGCACGCAGGCGGCGGCCCACGCCTCCGGGTCGACGCGCTTGCGGACCCGGTGCGCGGCCCGCCCCGCCGTCGTACCGACCTTGCGCGCGAGCGCCTCGCTGCGGATGACGAGCATCAGCCCCACGAAGATCCCGACCGAGATGGCGACGCTGATCAGGTCCGCCCAGCGCAGACCCACCTTCCCGCCGGTCGCGGCGAGCAGCACGAAGCCGACGACGGGCGCGCCGAAGCGGACGATGTAGAACGTCAGCGTGTTCATGAGGGTGCCCGCGAGGCCCTTGGCGACCGGGACGCCCCACGACGAGAACATCGCCATCCGCAGCGCGATGTCACTCGGTGGCGGCGCGATCGTCGACATCAGGATCGCGACCTGGTCGTTCTGCGTCGCGCGGTACGCCGAGACGCCAGGGATGTAGAGCGACAGCGGCAGCGCGTTGAGCACCTGGCGGACGACCAGGACCGCCAGCAGCAGCGGGATCTGCCACCAGGCGAGGTGCGTGAGCGCGTCCCACACCTCGCTCCAGTCGACGCGCCCGACCAGGCGGACCACCATGACGGTGGCCACGAGGGCCACCGCCAGGAGGACGGCTCGGACCAGCCAGGCAGGGCGCCCGACTGCGCGCTCGCTCAGAAGTCGACCGGTTCGCGGATGATCGGACAGGTCATGCAGTGGCCACCGCCGCGACCGCGGCCGAGCTCGGCGCCGACGATCGTGATCACCTCGACGCCCGCCTTGCGGAGCAGCGTGTTGGTGAGCGTGTTGCGGTCATAGGTGAAGACCACGCCCGGCTCCAGCGCGACGGCGTTGTTGCCGCTGTCCCACTGCTGCCGCTCGGACTGGTAGACGTCGCCGCCGGTGTCGATGACCTGGATCGAGGGCAGTCCCAGCTCGCGAGCCACGACGTCCACGAACTTCGCCGAGCCCTCGTCGCGCACCTCGACGCCGGGCGCCGAGTCCGACGGCATCAGCGTGAAGGTGTGCACCGCGTCCATGATCGTCGGGTAGAGCGTGACGATGTCGCGGTCGACGAACGTGAAGACCGTGTCCAGGTGCATCGCGGCCCGCAGCTTGGGCATGCCGGCGACGATCACCCGCGTCGCCGCGCCCTGGTCGAAGAGCGCCTTCGCGACCTGGGTGATCGCCTGACGCGACGTGCGCTCACTCATGCCGACGAGCACGACGCCGTTGCCGACCGGCATCACGTCGCCGCCCTCGAACGTGGCCTGACCCCAGTCCTGGTCCGGGTCTCCCCACCACACCTTCGAGCCGACGAAGTCGGGGTGGTACTGGTAGATCCCCTTGTAGATGAGGGTCTCTTCCTTGCGCGCCGGCCAGTAGAGCGGGTTCATCGTCAGGCCGCCGTACAGCCAGCAGGTCGTGTCGCGGGTGTAGAGCGTGTTGGGCAGCGGCGGCATCAGGTACTCGCGGGCGCCGGTCGACTCGCGCGCCAGGTTGACGTAGTCCGAGCGGAAGTCGTCGGGCAGGTCGTTGGTCGCGAGGCCGCCGATCAGGAACTCCGAGAGCTCCCGCTCCGGCAGCGACTCCAGGTAGCTGCGGGTGTCGTCGACCAGGCCGAGGCCGACCTGGTTGGGGACGATCTTCCGGTCCAGCAGCCAATCGCGGGCGCCGGGCACGGCAAGGGTCTGGGCGAGCACCTCGTGCAGCTCGACGACCTCGACCCCACGCTGGGTCAGCTTGTTGACGAAGTCGGCGTGGTCGCGCTGGGCGTTCTCGACCCACATCACGTCGTCGAACAACAGCTCGTCGTTGTTGCTCGGCGTGAGCCGTCTGTGTGCGAGGCCGGGTCGGCACACGAGCACCTTGCGGAGCCGGCCGACCTCCGAGTGCACGCCGTACGTGGATGCAGGACTGGTGGGCGAGACGCTCATGGAGTTCCTTTCTCAGAGGCTGATGCGGCCGGTCCAGAGCCCGATGACTCCGATGATGCCGCCGATGACGATGAGTGCGAACAACCCGATCTCCGCGGGTGAGAAGAGCCGGCGCCCGTGCTCACTTCGGGCCTTTACGTAGAGCAGCGACGCCGGCGCGAGAATCACCGTCATCAGCAGCACGAACTTCATGCCGGCCGCGTCGAAGAGGAAGATCGTGTACGCCGTGGCCGCGCCCGCCACGATCGTCTCCTTGCGGCGGGTGCCGGCCGAGACGCCGTCGTACGACTCCCCGGTCAGGCCGAGCTTGAGCGCGTACGCGGCGGCCAGGAGGTAGGGCAGCAGCGCGAGGCTGGTGGACAGGTCGAGCATGAAGTTCAGGGCGTCGGTGACGAAGAGCGTGAGGCCCAGCAGCCCCTGCACGGCGAGCGAGGTCACCACGAGGGCGGTGATCGGCGTACCGGCCTCGTTCTCCCGGCCCAGGAATTCGGGGAAGTCGTCCTGGCGGGCCGGGATGTACATGACCTCCGCCGCCATCAGCGTCCACGCCAGGTAGGCGCCGAGCACCGAGACCACGACCGCAACACTCATGAAGATCTCGCCCCAGTGCCCCACCTGCGACTCGAAGACGCTGACCATCGAGGGTTGCCGGGCACCGGCCAGCTCAGGCTGCGGGACGACCGCATAGCTCGACAGCGTGACGAGAGCGAAGATCGAGAGCACGCTCAGGAAGCCCATCACCGTCGCCTTGCCGACGTCCTCGCGCTTCTTGGCGTAGCGCGAGTAGACGCTCGCGCCCTCGATGCCGATGAAGACGAACGTCGTGATCAGCATCGTGTTGCGGACCTGCTCGTTGAGGTTGCCGAGGTCGCCGTACCCGGTGGCGGTCCAGTTGTCGGCGAAGACGCCCGCGTCGAAGTAGAAGAACATCACGACGATGAAGACCAGGATCGGGATGACCTTGAAGACCGTGACGATCTGGTTGATGACGGCGGCGTCGCGTACGCCCCGTGCGATCAGGTAGTGGAAGAACCAGACTCCAACCGTGCCGAGAGCGGCGGCGAGGATGGTGTCACCGTCACCGAAGCCGTCGAAGAACGCGCCGAGCGTGGCGCCGATGAAGACCCAGTAGAAGGTGTTGCCAGCGATCGAGCTGGCCCAGAAGCCGATCGCGGAGTTGAAGCCCGCGTAGTCACCGAAGCCCGCTTTGGCGTAGATGAAGACACCGGAGTCGAGCTCGGGTTTGCGGATCGCGAGCGTCTGGAAGACGAAGGCCAGCATCAGCATGCCGGTGCCGGCGATCACCCACGCGATCAGCGACCCGAGGATGCCGGTCGCGACGCCGAAGCGGGCCGGCAACGAGAAGACCCCCGCCCCGACCATCCCGCCGACCACCATGGCGGTCAGCGTCGGGACGCTCATCCTGGCGACGGCGCCCCCCGCGGGTGCCTCTTCCGTCTGAGTGCTCATGCGGGGTCCCTGCGGAAGTGTGGGCTGGAGAAGCGGAGCGGGGGAAGCCCGCAGTTTCGTGGGGGGTTCATGCGGGGTCCTCCTGGAGCTCGGTGGGCTCGATCTTCTCGATCTTGAATCCGGTGATGCCGTACAGGACGCTCAGTGCAGGACTGGCATAGCAGAAAACGGCGTACGGCAGGTAGAGCAGTGTCGACACGCCCAGGGTCGCGCCCATGAACGCTCCGCAGGAGTTCCACGGCACCAACGGCGACGTCACGGTGCCGCTGTCGGCAGCGAGCCGCGACAGGTTCGTGGGCGCCAGCCCGCGGCGGGCGAACTCGGCGCGGAAGATCCGGCTCGGCAGCACCAGCGCGATGTACTGGTCGCCCGCGACGACGTTGAGCCCGAAGCCGCAGGCGAAGACGGTGACGTAGAGACGCCCCGTCGTCGTCGCAGCGGCGATCATCGGGTGCACCAGCCGGTTGATCAGGCCGAACTCCTCGAGCATGGCTCCGAACGTCACCGCGCCGAGGATCAACCAGATGGTGAGCAGCATGCTGTCCATGCCGCCACGCGAGAGCAGCCGGTCGACGTCGGGGATGCCCGAGTTGATCGAGAACCCGTTGGCCATCGCCGACCAGACCGCCTTGAGGGACTCGACGACCACGTTGCCGCTGCCGGCGACGAAGTCGGCGTACACGTCGGGCTGGAGGAAGGCGCCGAGCACGCCCGCGAAGAGGGTAGCGGCCAGCAGGGCGAGCGACGCCGGCACCTTGCGGATCGACATGAAGGCGAGCAGTACGACGGGCAGCAGCGCCAGCGGGGTGATGTTGAAGATCTGGTTGAGCTTGTCGAGGTCCGAGGTGGTCTCGGCGTCGGTCACCGTGTCGGGACCGGTCACGCCCAGGATCAGGAAGACGACGAAGGCGATGACGAACGCCGGGATCGACGTCCAGATCTGGCGTTTGATGTGCTCGTAGACGTCGACCTTCACGATCTGCGCCGTCAGGATCGTCGTCTCCGAGAGCGGTGAGGTCTTGTCGCCGAGGTACGCACCCGAGATGACGGCGCCAGCAGTGATCGCCGGTGAGACCCCGATCAGCGTCGCGATGCCGACCAGACCCACGCCGATCGTGGCCGCCGTCGTCCACGAGCTGCCGATGCTCAGCGCGACGACGCCGCAGATCAGCGCGGTGGCGGCGTAGTACCAACCCGGCGAGAGCACCTGGATGCCGTAGTAAACGAGCGTCGGGATGGTCCCACTGAGGTTCCAGACGCCGATCAGGGCGCCCACGGCGAAGAGGATGAAGATCGCACTGGTCACCGACGCGATGGCACCCTTGCCGGCCTCCTGGACCGAGCTGAACGGGTGGCCGTTCTTCATCGCGATCAGCGCCGCGACCGCGCAGCACAGCAGCAGCGCGACCTGGATCGGCCCGTCGAGCGCGTCGAGGCCGAAGAGCGCCAGCGCCCCGGCGATCAGGCACGCCAGCGTCGCCAACGGCAGCAGCGCGTCGGCCAGCGTCGGCTCCCTGAGCCCACTCGGGCCCTCGCTCTGCGGCACGCTTCCTCCTGTGCCCGGCCACACATCCCCGAGCAGGACGATGGTGACCCAGGAGAGGTCCCACCGCCTCACCCGGTCCGGGCGAAACCGGCACCGCGGTGGTTGGGAGGCCGGGGGCGATCCCCGACATGATCGTACTGGCCGGTCACCCCGGCGAGGTACGGCGCTCTGGGTCCGTGAGCACGTTCTGCACCCGCTGCCACAGGTCCACACAGACGATCCCGCCACTCGCTCGGCCGCGTGGTTGCCATCATCCGTCTCTCCTCCTTCGACCGTTGCAGCGCGCGGGCGTGCACCCGCTCGCCCTTGCGGCGTGACTCAAACTCCGCGACCGACCCCAGCACTTGCGCCCGCAGGATGCCCTCGGCGGTGGTCAGGTCGATGTCGCCGCCGCCCATGTGCGCGACGATGCGCGCGTGGGGCACCCGTCGCGCCATGGGAGCGAGCAACGCGCCTTCAGCGCGGTGAGGACCCGAGCGGCAGCGTGGCGACCGTGTGCCACGAGTCCGGCTGATCGGTGCCGGCGATAAGGAGGCCATGATCGATGTGAGCGGTGAAGGGCAGCTTGCTGCTGACGTCGACCTCGGCCGCCCTGAGCTCCTTGGCGGAGCCCCGACGAGACTCACCGACGGTGAGGTGCGGTACGACGTCGTCGTGCTCGCCGCCGTACGGCTTGTGGGCAGGGAACTCGGCCGCGACGGCGCTCGTGAGGTCACGGAGCACCTGCGCACGGTCCGGCCTCAACCACAAGACGTCCTGGCCGAACCAGCCGCACTCGGTGAACGTGCAGTCGAAAGGAGCCGTCGCGGCGAAGACGGCCGCCAGTCGCGCGACCGCGGCGCCATCCACGTCCGAGGGCGCGACGAACGGGAAGAGGATGGTGATGTGGGCGGGCACGCCCCAGGGCGCGGCGGTGTCGAGGCGCATCCGGTGGTGCCCGACGACCGGCTCGGCAACGCTCACCGGGATGATCACCGCGGTCTGGCTCGGAAGGCTCACGTGGTCCTCAGAGTCCGTTGAGCTCGTCGACCACGTCGAAGAGGTCACCGCGGTCGTAGAAGTCGACGGCGACGTAGTTGGGCAGCAGGCCCCGCTCCCCTTCGCACTCGCGCGCTCGGGTGAGCAGCACGTCGCTGGCGTTGACCCGCTCGGCGTTGGTCACCTCGGCGGACTTGTCGGTGATCCAGTGGTTGAGCAGGAAGAGCGATGCGTCGGGGTTACCGCGGTTGGCGGCGCAGCTGCCCGGGGATCCCAGCTGAGCCGGGCGCCGGAAGAGGAACGGCGTGTCCTGAGACTGTTCGAAGCCCGGCAGTAGCCAGGGGTACGCCGTGCCACCGCCCTCGTTCTCCATCAGCACCACGAGACGCTTGCCAGACGCGATCATGGCGCCTAGTGTCGGCCAGTCGCCGTCGTCGGCCGGGGTGTAGACGGACGGGAGCAGTCCGGCCTGCTCGATCAGCTCGGCAGTGTCCGCGGGACTGACCTGGTCCTGCACGAAGAGCGTGACCACCTCGCGAGGATGCGCGTCGAGCCAGGTGCGCACCTCGCGCAGGCTCTCGAGCCACGGCGTCGCGCCCAGCTCGCACAGACCGTGGCACAGGTAGACCCCGACCGGTCCGCGCGGAGTGAGGCCGACGGCGTTCCGGAGTCGCAGCGCGCTGGCCACGGCCGCGTCGCCGAACGACTGTCGCGCCTCCGCGACGGCCGCGGCCCGATCCTCGTCGGTGTTGGCGATGACGCCGGCGCGGTCGGTGCCCCGGCCGTACCAGCTGTCGATCAGCAGCGCTCGTACGCCGTGGTCCAGCTGGTCGACGATGCCGTCGGGCTGCTCCGGGAAGAACCAGCCCTCGCTCGCGGCCGCCATCGAGTTGTGGGTCGCCGGGTAGGCGACCTCGTCGTACGCGCGGTCGCACAGCTCGACGTGCCCGTTGCAGGCGGCGCCCGGAGTCGGGCCGGCCGCCGCCAGGTCGTGGTCGGACGGGAGCGCGACGACCACGATCCCGACGACGAGAGCGACGGCGGCGCCGATCCCCCAGGTACGACGATGGTCGAGCCCGCGCACGAGCGCGACGAGCAACGACCCGGCACCCACGATGATGAGCACCGCACCCACCGCGACCAGCGCTGCCGTCACCACGCGGACCGGTTGAAGCACCAAGGCGACACCGAGGGCGACGACCACGGCGGCGTGGGCGGTGAGGGTGAGCAGTCCGGCAGCCGGGTCGAAGAAGGCTCGTACTCGCTCCAGGCTCAGCTGCGGGCGCGACGAGATGCCGGCCGCCACCGTCAGCAACCCGCCCAGCGCGACCGTGAGCGCGGCGGCCACCCAGAACGCCCCGACGAGCTCGCCCCAGACGGCGTTGCGCACGGCACCGTCGAGGGTGCCGGTGTCGCCACGGCCGGCCAGGACCCCGGCCACCACGAGCAGGCCGGCGACGACCAGCCCGGCGGCGGTCACGCCGACACCGGTGGCCCTGGCCGCCGCTCTCACCCGGAACCGCGCCGATCCGGCCAGCACCAGCAGGCCGAGCAACGGCCCCAGCCAGGAGAGGATCTGGACCAGGTGGGCGGAGTCGATCGCGTGGGGTGAGTACTCATGCCCGCCGAAGTCGGAGAGCAGCACGTCGAGGTCCGCCGGGATCGTGGCGTTCACCTCGGGAGCGGCCGCCGCGACGATGCCGATGACCACCGCGGCCACGTCGGCGAGCCGGAGCACGACGGCGTCGCTGTCGCCGAGCACCAGTGCGTCGTACAGCGGTGCGACCGCGGTCCGCACGACCGGCCCGAGCGCCGGGCTCGCGACGACGCTCGCGGCGGTCGACTCGATCAGCGGCCGCACCGCCACGAGGTCGGGCTGCTGCTCGAGCAGCCGATCGGTGAGGAGTACGGCGACCTGGCGCGCGACGTCCGGATCGGAGCGTACGGCGTCCACGTGCGACGCGAACCGGTCGGCGTCCAGCACCTCCCGGTTGACGACTCCGGCGACCACACCGACGGCGACGAGCAGCGTCCCGAGACAGATCAGGATGCTGCGCTTCACTCGCGCGGGACCGACTCGATCTGGGCCAGCCAGGCCGCCGGCCCGGCATCCGAGGGCATCCGCCAGTCGCCGCGCGGCGACATGGTGCCGCCGGAGCTCACCTTGGGTCCGTTGGGCAGCGCGGAGCGCTTGAACTGGCTCGAGAAGAACCGCTTCGTGAAGACCTCGAGCCAATGCCGGATCTCGCCGAGGTCGTACGACGTGCGCCGCTCGTCGGGGAAGTTCGGTGGCCACTCGCCGACCGAGGCGTCGCGCCACGCATGCCATGCGAGGAACGCGATCCGGCTCGGCAGCGCACCGCGGCGCAGCACGTGGAAGAGGGTGAAGTCCTGCAGCGCGTACGGGCCGACCGACGCCTCGGTCGACTGCGGCAGCTGGTCCTCGCGCGTCGGGATCAGCTCCGGGGTGATCTCCTGCTCGACGATCTCGAGGAGCACCTCGTTGGTGTCGTCCTCGAACTGGCCGCTCGCCGCGACCCAGCGGATCAGGTGCTGGATCAACGTCTTCGGGACTCCCGCGTTGACGTTGTAGTGCGACATCTGGTCGCCGACGCCGTACGTGCACCAGCCCAGCGCGAGCTCGGAGAGGTCGCCGGTCCCGAGCACGATGCCGCCGCGGTGGTTGGCCAGCCGGAAGAGGTAGTCGGTGCGAAGGCCGGCCTGGACATTCTCGAACGTGACGTCGTAGACCTCCTCACCCTCGGCGAACGGGTGGTCGAGGTCGGCCAACAGCTGGCGCGACGCGGCCTGGATGTCGATCTCCTCGAAGTGCACCCCGAGCGACTTGGAGAGCCGCGTGGCGTACGACTTCGTGGTCTCGCCGGTCGCGAAGCCCGGCAGCGTGAAGGCGTGGATGTCCTCACGCGAACGCCCGAGCCGGTCCATCGCCTTGGCGGCGACGATCAGCGCGTGGGTGGAGTCGAGGCCACCGCTGACGCCGATCACGACCTTGGGCTGGCCGATCGCGTGCAGCCGCTGCTCGAGCCCGGAGACCTGGATGTTGTAGGCCTCGTAACAGTCCAGGGCGAGCCGCTCGGCCTCGTCGGGCACGAACGGGAACCGGTCGACCTTGCGCAGCAGCCCGATGTCGCCGACCGGTGCCCGCAACTCGAAGGACACCGTGCGGAAGGCACCGATGCGGCCGTCGTGCGTACGCCGGTTGTCGTCGAACGTTCCCTGGCGCAGCCGGTCCTGCCGGATCCGGTCGAGGTCGACGTCGACCACCGTACGGCGAGCGCCCTCGGGGAACCGCTCGGACTCCCCCAGCAGGTCGCCGCACTCGTAGACCATCGTCTGGCCGTCCCAGGACAGGTCGGTCGTGGACTCGCCCTGACCGGCGGCCGCGAAGACGTACGCCGCCGTGCAGCGAGCGCTCGCGCTGCGGACGAGCAGCCGGCGATCCTCCGCACGCGCGACGGTGATCGGGCTGCCGGAGAGATTGGCGAGCACGGTGGCACCGGCGAGCGCGGCCTCGGCGCTCGGCGGGATCGGTACCCACATGTCCTCGCAGACCTCGACGTGCAGCCGCAGGCCGCGTACGTCGGTCGCCTCGAAGATGAGGTCGGGGCCGAACGGCACCTCGGCTCCCCCGAGCCGGATGCTGCTCCCCCGGCGGTCGTCGCCAGGAGCGAACCACCGGCGCTCGTAGAACTCGCGGTAGGTCGGCAGGTAGGACTTCGGCGCGACACCGAGCACCCGGCCGGCCTGGATGACGACGGCGCAGTTGATCACCCGGGTGCCGTGCATCAGCGGAGCGCCGACGACCAGCACCGGGCGCAGGTCCGTCGTACCGGCGACCAGCTCTGCGATCGCCTCCTCGACGCCCTGCAGCAGCACGTCCTGCAGGAAGAGGTCGTCGATCGAGTAGCCGGTCAGCGAGAGCTCCGGGAAGACAGCGACCGCCACACCCTCCTCGTGGCACTCCCGCGCCTGCTCGATGATCGCGCGCGCATTGGCGGCCGGGTCGGCGATGACGACCGGGAACGTGCACGCCGCGACGCGCGCGAAGCCCTGGGAGTAGGCGGAGTAGAAGTCCACGGTTCGAGTCTAGGGCTGCGCCGCCACGCTCATGACCCGAGCAGCCCGGTCGCGAAGACGGCGCTGAAGGACTTCTCCCAGCAGGAGATGCGCGACAGCGCACCGGTCTCGACATTCCAGGTCACGAGGTACTCCTTGGGAGATCCTTCGGGCAGCACCGTGAACGCCACGGTGTCGTCGTCGAGCCAGGCGACCGGCCGCAGCTCCTCCGCGTGCACGTAGTAGTCGTGGTCATCCGGCACCGGTAGGTAGCCGCGGGTCTCGAACGTCTCCCGGTCCACGGCGATGAGCCCGTCCCGGTCGGCCACGCCTCGCTCGTCATCGAAGAGCACGTTGGCGCGCGCGAAGGCGATCTCGTTCGTACCGACCGCAGGCAGGACCAGGCCGTCCAGCGGTCCGGTGGCCCAGCGCGCCCCCTCCCGGCCTTCGTGCCACTCGATGACCTGCCGGGGCACGGTGGCGACCACTGCCCCTTCCGGCCCGACTGCGAACTGACCAACGTCGAGAGGGAACGGCAGCTCCTCGACGTCACCGCTCGGCAGATCGACGCGGACCGCGCTGTTCCAGTCGCGGCCGATCAGGCCCGAGCCGTCTGGAAGCCAGGTCACCTGCGGCGCCTCGCCGGACACCCGCGTGTGCCGGACCTGCTCCCAGTCCCCGTCCAGGGTGCGCCAGAAGAACCCGCTGATCCCGACTGCGGCCAACTGCGTGCCATCGGGAGACAGCGAGACGATGCGCCTGTCGCCGAGCCCGTCCGGCAACGGCAGCTCGGCCATCACCTCGTCTCCACCTACCAACCGCGCCCGTTCACCGTCATCGAGCACGGCGACCGGGCGGGTCACGACACCGGGCACGAGAGACTCCATCACCCGGGGTACGCCGAGGTCGGTGACCGGCAGTCCCTCGACGGTTCGTGGGTCCCACACCGGCTGGATCCGGGACGGGTCGATGGCGGGCGCGGTCGCGACGCCCTGGGTGGGGCTCGGCGACGGGCTCAGCACCGGTGGCTGGTCGACCCGGGCGCCGCCGGTCGTGAGCTCGACGGAGACGACGACGGCCACCACTGCGGCGGCAGCGGCAACCGCGGCGACAACACCACGGTTGCGGGCTCGTCGGCGGCGGGCACCCGTCAGCGCACGAGCAGCCAGGTCGGGACCGTCGATCCGGTCCGTTGCCCGGTGCAGCAGGTCATGGAGCTCGGTCACGGTGGTCCTCCGATCAGGTCGAGCAGCTCGGGTGCGCCGTGGCGCAGGCGGGCGAGCGCCGCCGCGTTCTGGCTCTTGACAGTGCCGACACTCACGCCGAGGACGGCCGCGGTGTCGTGCTCACTGAGGTCGTCGAAGTGCCGCAGCACCACCACGGCACGCTGCTTGGGGGTGAGCCGGTCGAGCGAGCGCCGTACGACGAGGGCGGCCTCCGCATCGCTGGACACGGCCGCCAGCTCGCGGGGCGTCGGCATCGGGACGTCGCGTCGCCGGCGCCACCAGGAGATGTTGTCGCGCACGATGATCGTCCGGGCGTACGCCGTCGGGTTGCCGTCGTGCAGCCGCGCCCAGCGCAGCGCGACCTTGACGAGCGCCTCCTGCACGAGGTCCTCGGCCCGGTGGAGGTCACCGGTGAGCAGGTACGCCGAGCGCAGCAGCCGGCGCTCGGCACCGACCGCCCACGCGGTGAACCCCTGCTCGTCCATCAACCTCCTCGCCGCCCTGTCCCAGAGGGAGAACGCTCGCAGCATGCTCTCGGGTTGGGGCGACTTCCGATGAGTTCTCCGGACAACCCCGGTCTGAGCCGTATGCCCGAGATCAGCACCTGCCTGTGGTTCGACGACAACCTGATGGAGGCGGTCGAGTTCTACACGAACGTCTTCCCGAACTCCGAGGTCCGCGGAGTCTCCCACTACGATGACGGCCGCGTGCTGGCCGCGGAGTGGACTCTCGACGGCCAGCCCTTCCGCGGCATCAACGGCGGGCCGGTCCATGCCGGCTTCACGGAGACGATCTCGCTGAGCGTCAACTGCGCCGACCAGTCCGAGGTCGACTACTACTGGGACACCCTGGTGGCCGGCGGTCGCCCGGACAGCTGCGCGTGGCTCAAGGACCGTTTCGGCCTCTCCTGGCAGATCGTGCCGGTGCGTCTGTACGAGCTGCTGTCGGACCCAGATCCCGTGCGTGCCCAGGCGGCGACGGCGGCGATGATGGAGATGCAGAAGATCGTCATCGCCGACCTCGAGGCTGCCGCCGCCCGTGCGTGACGAGGCACACAGGGTTCGAACCGTCGTACCGGGACTAGCCTGAACAACGGTCCGTGGACTCCATCAGGGAGCCGCGAGATGACGTTTCAGGGAGAGAACATGAGCGAGGAGACGGCGCCGTACGGCACCGGTCCGGCCAAGCAGCAAGGGGCGGCTGCGATCAAGCGGATCCGCACCCACCACCTGCGCGAGATGAAGCAGCGCGGCGAGAAGTTCGCGATGCTCACGGCCTACGAGCAGTACGCCGCGCAGACCTTCGACGAGGCCGGCATCGAGGTGCTGCTGGTCGGCGACAGCGCGTCCAACAACGTCTTCGCCAACGAGACCTCGCTGCCGGTGACGGTCGACGAGCTGATCCCGCTCGTCCGTGCGGTCACCCGCTCGGCACATCGCGCTCTGGTCGTGGCTGACCTCCCGTTCGGCTCCTACCAGGCCTCCCCGGAGCAGGCCTATCTGACCGCCGTGCGGTTCATGAAGGAGGCCAACGCGCACGCCGTGAAGCTCGAGGGCGGCGCCGAGATGGCCCCTCAGGTCCGCAAGCTCACCGAGGGCGGCATCCCGGTGATGGCCCACATCGGCTTCACCCCGCAGTCCGAGCACAACCTGGGCGGCTACCGGGTGCAGGGACGCGGCGACGCCGCCTCGCACGTCATCGCCCAGGCGAAGGCGATGGAGGAGGCCGGCGCGTTCGCCGTCGTGATGGAGATGGTCCCGGGCGACGTCGCCGCCGAGGTGACCGCCGCGGTCGGCATCCCCACCATCGGTATCGGGGCCGGCCCCGGCTGCGACGGGCAGGTGCTGGTCTGGGGCGACGCGTTCGGCTTCCGCACCGGCAAGATGGCCCGCTTCGTCAAGCAGTACGCCGACGTGCACGGCGTACTGCTCAAGGCGGCGCAGGAGTACGCCGCGGACGTGAAGGCAGGGACGTTCCCGGCTGACGAGCACACGTTCTGAGGTCGAGGCCGGTCCTCACCCGTTAGGGTGAGGACCGGCCGGAGCGTGGGTCTCCGCACGTACCAGGAGATCCCCATGTCGCGCGCCATCGCCTGCCTGCTCGCACTCGTCCTGAGCCTGACCGGGCTCGGTGCCGCGAGCGGAGCCGCCTCCGCCGCCCCGGGCGACGGGTACATCACAGGCATCGTCACCGGCACCGCCCAGCAGCCGCTTGCGGACGTGTGGGTCAACGCCTCCGTGTGGAACCCGAGCACGGACGAATGGGACCAGCTGGACGCGGTGCAGACCAACGCCTCCGGTCAGTACCAGCTCGGACCCGTGGCCGCGGGCACCTACCAGCTCAGTTTCGACGCCAGCGCGCCGTACGCCTACGGGTTCCTCGACGGCATCGTGGTTGCCCCCGGGCAGACGGTCACGCAGAACGTCCAGCTCGTCGTGGGCGGCAGCATCTCCGGCACCGTCACGAATCAGGCCGGCAACAACGTCGACGGGGTCTACGTCGTCGCGTGGCGGTGGGATGCCGTCGAGATGTACTGGACACAAGCCGGGATGGCCCTCACCTCCCTCGGAGAGTACGACCTGAGGCAGCTCACCCCCGGTCGGTACCGGGTCGAGTTTCAGCCGACCGTCCACCAGCCGGAGTTCTGGAACAACGCCTCGTCGCTCCAGACCGGGAGGGACATCAGCGTCGCCTCGGGCCAGGCGGTCGGCGGCATCAACGCCCAGCTGGACGACGGCGTGTCGCTCAGCGGCATCGCGACCCGCGCGGACGACTCCCAACCGGTCTCCGGCGTCCGGGTCGTCGCGCACCGGTGGAACTCGGTCACGAAGGCGTGGGACCAGCGGGCGAACGCCATCAGCGCCGGCGACGGCTTCTATCGCCTCCGCGGTCTGGCCCCCGGCACGTACCGGCTCGAGTTCTGGTACCCCGGCGACGCCTACACGAGGGAGTTCTGGCCGGACGCCGCCAGCCTGGAGACCGCCACCAGCTTCACCATCGGCACCGAGGACATCTGGGACAGGGACGTGGTGCTCTCCACCGACCCGTTCCCCGCGGTCACCAACGTCGTGGCTCCGACGGTCACGGGTACCGCCCAGGTCGGCCAGACACTGACCGCAAGCACCGGGGCGTGGGCGCCGGCCACCGGCCTGTCCTTCACCTACCAGTGGCTGATCGGCGACCGCCCGATCGACGGAGCGACGTCCTCGACGTTCACCCCAGCGACCGGGGTCGGCAAGACCGTCCGGGTCTATGTGGGCGCCGTCAAGGCGGGCCACACCACCGCCTTCACGATGTCCGCAGCCAGCGCCGCCCTGCTCCCGCCGGCGGTCGTCAACACCACACTCCCGAGCATCTCCGGCTCGCCGCGCGTCGGGACGACCGTGACCGCCTCGCCCGGCACCTGGAACCCCAGCGACGCGAGCCTCGGCTACCAGTGGCTCATCGACGGTCTACCCGTCACCGGGGCGACCTCCTCGTCGTACGCCGCCACGCCGAGCGACCTCGGGCGCTCCCTCAGTGTGCGCGTCACGGCCAGTGCATCCTCCTGGCTCCCCACCGCAGCGACGTCGGCCGCCGCCAAGGTCGCGCCAGGCGTGCTCACGGCCACGGTGAAGCCGAAGGTGACCGGCAAGCCCAAGAAGAAGGCCGTCCTCAAGGTCTCGACCGGGCGCTGGTCGCCTGCCGCCGTCAGGGTGAAGCTCCAGTGGTACGCCGGCGCGAAGGCGATCCGCAAGGCCACCACTGCCAAGCTCAAGCTCGCCGGCAAGACCCTCAAGGCGGTCCGCAAGAAGGCCATCTCGGTCAGGGTCACCGTCACGGCTCCGGGCTACACGACCGTGGTCACCCGACTGAAGATCCGCGGCAAGGTGCAGTGACATCGACGCGGTGACATCTGTCATGGGGAGGCCGTGACGCGCGTGTGGGGGCCCTGACGCCGATCGTGGCCACGCTGGAGGCATGACCACTTCACCCTCACCCAGGTCGCGGCGGTCCGCCTCGACGGCGTGACGAAGTCCTTCGGCGCCGTCGAGGCCGTGCTGACCGCCGAGGGCAACGCTGGTTGTGATCCTCCGGGGGATGTCATACGGACGGAGCATCCGCTTGCTCCATCCGCATGACGTCCCGCGGGAGATGCGGACCACCAAGGCTCCACAGCTGCCGCCTCCGCACGCCTGTCCACAGGCATCCCTGGTGGCATCTGCACCCGCGAGCGGACTTGTTCAGGCTGCCGTGCATGCCCCGACAGGTCCCGTACGACGACGCTCGGTTCGTCGCTGCCCGCCGCCTTGCCTCCGCCCAAGGCGGGGTGGTCTCCCGACCTCAGCTGTACAGCCTCGGCATCACTCGATGGGAGATCCGAGGCCAGGTGCGAGGCCACCGGTGGCAGCTCATCGGAGATCAGTCGGTCCAGCTCGGCAACGGAGACCTGTCTTCGTTCGGCGAGCAATGGGCCGCCGTCCTCCAGGGCGGACCCCGTGCGTGTCTCGACGGCGGATCCGCGCTGATCGCGGCCGGCCTCGAGCGGTACACGATGGACCGCGTCCGGGTCTCCGTCCCTCGCGGTGCCCGAGTCCGCCGCAACCGTCGGTTCAACATCCGGCAGACCCGTCGGTGGGCAGAGCACGACATCGTCCGCGCGGGAGTCCCCCGCACCCGTCCGGCCACCGCCGCGATCCGGGCTGCCCTGTGGGCACGCACCGACCGGGAGGCGACGTACGTCCTCCTGCTCGCGGTGCAGCAGAGACTGACCGACGCGACCTCGGTCGGCAGCGAGTTGCTCCGGATCCGCCGAGACCGACGGCGGCTCCTCCTCCACTCGATAGTGAACGAGCTGCTCGACGGGGCCCAGACGCTCGGGGAGATCGATATCGCGGTCCTGCTTCGTCAGCGTGGGCTGCCGCCCCCGACGCGACAAGCGCTGCGCCGCGACCGACGGGGCCGCTACTTCCTCGACCTCTATTGGCCGGCGTACCAACTGGTCGTCGAGATCGACGGTATCCACCACGCGTGGATCGAGAACCTCGTCGGTGATGCCTTACGCCAGAACGCCCTCGCCCTTGACGGCGACACCGTGCTGCGGATCCCGCTGCTCGGATTGCGCCTCCAGCCGGACGACTTCCTGGATCAGATCGAGGACGGACTCCGCGCCGGCGGGTGGGCTGCCGCTGCCTGAGGGCGCCACGAGGACGTCATGCGCGCGGAGCATCCGCTTGCTCCGTCCGCATGACGTCCCGCGGGGAGATGCCATTGCGTGGTGATCTCACGTTCGGTGGGTACGGTCCCAGGCATGCGCTCCCTCCTCCTCGGATCCGTCACAGCCCTGGTCACAAGTCTCGCCCTCACCATCGCCGCCGCACCGGCGACCGCCGAGCGGCCCGACCACCAGTCCAGCGAGCGCGCGGCGTACCCCGCGCTCAAGGTGAAGCGGCTGGTGACCGGCCTCGACAAGCCGTGGGACGTCCGCTCCCTCGGCGGCGGACGGCTCATCTTCACCCAGCGCGACCGGGCAACGCTCACGGTCTGGGCGAAGGGGCACAAGCACGGGGTGAGGTTCCCCAGCAGCGAGGTCTGGGTCAGCGGCGAGACCGGACTGATGGGCCTCGAGGTGGACCCCGGCTTCGCGAAGAACCGCCGGATCTACACCTGCCAGGGCGCCACCACGAGCGGCGGGCACGACGTACGCGTCATCGCCTGGCGACTCAACGCGAAGGCGACCAAGGCGACCAAGGTCCGCCAGCTCATCGGCGGCTTCCCCAGCAGCTCCGGGCGGCACGGCGGGTGCCGGCTGCTGATCGACAGCGCCGGCTCGATGCTCGTCGGCACCGGCGACGCCGCGATCGGCACCAACCCCCAGGACAAGCAGTCCCTCGGCGGCAAGACGCTGCGGCTCAACCGGTTCACCGGCGCACCCTGGCCCAGCAACCCGTTCGCGAAAGCCGAGAGCCGCAACCAGCGCTACGTCCACACCTACGGCCACCGCAACGTGCAGGGTCTCAGCCAGCGCGCCGACGGCAGCCTGTGGTCGATCGAGCAGGGCACCGGCCGCGACGACGAGGTCAACCGACTCGTCAACGGCGGCGACTACGGCTACAACCCGGTGCCGGGCTACAACGAGTCGGTACCCATGACGGACCAGTCGCTGCCGGGCAAGCAGATCGACGCCGCGTGGAGCTCCGGCGACCCGACGCTGGCCACGTCCGGAGGCGGCTTCGTCTACGGCAAGCGTCTCGGCGCGTACGACGGCACCCTGGCCGTGGCCGCCCTCAAGGCCGAGCAGGTGCTGTTCCTGACGCTGTCGAAGAGCGGCACGCTGAAGCGGGTCCAGGTGCCCGACGCGCTGCGTCGGTACGGACGGATCCGCACCGTGGTCGACGGCCCTGCGTCGTCCTTCTACGTGACGACGGACAACGGCGGCGGCACCGACGTGATCCTGCGGGTGCGCCCGCGCGGCTGACCCTCACTTGGCGCGATCAGGCATGCTGCCACCGTGGACGCGCAGACGCTGACCAACCTCCTGCTCGTCCTGGGGTTCATCCTCGTCGGTGGAGTCTTCGCCGGCACGGAGATCGCCCTGGTGTCGTTGCGCGACGGCCAGATCAACGCGATCGCCGAGAAGGGCCCGCGCGGCGCCAGAGTCGCCAAGGTCGCCCGCGACCCCAACCGGTTCCTCGCCGCGGTGCAGATCGGCGTCACCGTGGCCGGCTTCTTCTCGGCGGCGTACGGCGCCTCGACGCTCGCGCCCGACTTCGCGCCCGTGCTCGAGCGGGCCGGGCTCGGTGAGAGCGCCGCCTCGACCGCATCGGTGATCTTGCTGACGCTCTTCATCGCCTACCTCTCGCTCGTGCTCGGCGAGCTGGTGCCGAAGCGCCTGGCCCTCCAGCGATCCCAGGGCGTGGCGTACGTCGTCGGCGGTCCGCTCGACCGGTTCGCGATCCTGATGCGCCCGGTCGTCTGGCTGCTGTCGGTGTCGACCAACGGGATCGTGCGGCTCTTCGGAGGAGACCCATCCGCGACGTCGGAGGAGCTCAGCGACGAGGAGCTGCGGTTCCTCGTCGACCAGCACGAGGGGCTGGCCGACGACGAGCGCAAGATCCTCACCGACGTGTTCGACGCCGGCGGCCGATCGCTGAGCGAGGTGATGCGCCCCCGCCGCGACGTCGCGTTCCTGACCATCGACTGCTCGGTCGCGGAGGCGATCAACGCAGCGATGTCGAACCCCTACTCGCGGTTCCCGGTGATCGGGACCAGCCAGGACGACGTCCGCGGCTTCCTGCACGTGCGGGACCTGCTCGGCGCCGACCCGAGGCGCGGCATCCGCGGCCTGACCCGCGAGATCCTCCACCTGCCCGCCACCAACCGGCTGCTGCCGTCGCTCGCCCGGATGCGCGACGAGGGCCGCCACATCGCCGTCGTCGTCGACGAGTACGGCGGCACGGACGGCATCGTGACGCTCGAGGACCTCGTGGAGGAGCTCGTCGGCGACATCCGCGACGAGTACGACGAGGCCGCGCCCGAGACCGCACCCGACGTCGTGGACGCCGGCCTGACCATCGAGGAGTTCGCCCGAGTGAGCGGCGTCCCCCTCGAGGACGGCCCCTACGAGACCGTCGCCGGCTACGTCATGCACCAGCTCGGCCGGCTCGCCGAGGTCGGCGACACCGTCGTCGTGGGCGAGCACCAGCTGGTCGTCACCGAGGTCGACCGGCACCGGATCACCCGCGTCAGCGTGCGCCCGAGCTCGTAGCTCCGGCCATCTCGACCCGCTCGGACAGATGCGGAACGACCGCTCCCGAAAGCCCTCCCCGCCCTTCGCATCGCACTGATCCTCGCCGCACCTGGCAAGACCCTCAAGGCCGCAGCGGGCAAGGCGATCAGCGTCCTCGTGACCGTCTCGGCCCCCGGCTACGGCACCGTCTCGACCACGCTCGAGGTCAAGGGCGAGCTGAAGCGCAAGTAGGCCTCACGCGGTCCAGCCCCACCAAGCGCCGCCCGCGGAGACGACCGCGAACCACAGCACGATGGCGAAGACCGCCACCCACGGCACCAGGCGTGGGTGCGGCGTCCACCACGCACATGCGAGCACCAGCAGCAGCACCCAGACAGCGAGCAGCAGCACGACCCCCCACCACGGGGCGAGCAGCCCGCTCGCGGCGTACAGGAAGAAGGCGCAGGCCATCCCGGCCATGCCGACGAATGGCCAGGGCGATGCCCTGGTCTCCCGGAGGTCGGTCGTCATACCGTCAGTCGTCGTTCCATTTGGGGTCGTTGTCCCAGTCCTCGTTGCGCTGCTCGGCCTTCTCCAGCGCGTGCTGCGCGTCCTCGCGAGTGGGGTACGGCCCGAGCCGGTCGATCGACGGGCATACGTTCTCACCGGTCTCCACCGTGTGGTGCTTCACACAGAACCAAAAGTCGCTCATGCCGGGAACGTACCCCCGAACTAGTGACCCGGATTTGAGATCCGCTGCATAAGTCGTCCGAGGCTGCTGAGGATCTGTT
>NZ_BAABKN010000029.1:0-30159 GCF_039543845.1 Nocardioides endophyticus
GGGTCGGTCGGGGTCGGGTCGGTCGGGGTCGGGTCGGTGGGGGTGGGGTCGGTGGGTGTCGGGTCCGTCGGCCCGGTCGGCCCCGGATCGGTGGGCGTCGGGTCGGTGGGGGTGGGGTCGGTCGGGTCCGTCGGGCTCGGCGTGGGCTCGACGCCGCCCGCGACGAAGTTCACGTCGACCCAGTAGTTGGACTGGCGGTAGGTCTGGAACGGGAACCGTGAGGCGGACCCGTAGGCGTAGACGCCGTTGCGGTAGCCGGGCGCGCGCAGGTCCTGGGACTCGATGGTGCGGTCGAAGTAGCCCTCGGTCACGGCGTAGCGGCCGTGCGGGGCGTGCACCGAGATCGTGTAGGTCTGGCCGGCCGTCAGCTCGACCGGGTCCTCGAAGTCCACCGACAGCCAGCCGGTCTCGTCCGTCTCCTCGAAGGTCGCTCGCGCCAGGGCACGACCGCGGCTGCTCCACAGCGTGCCGCTGTCCGGCGTCGCCAGGGTGCTGCGCGAGATCTTGTAGACCCGGGTTCCGGTGGCGAGGCCGTCGACCTTGGGTGCGAACCGCATGCCGAGCTCGACCGCCTGGAGGTCGGGATCGAGCCACGCGCCGTCCGGCGCCGCCTCCTCGAAGAGCCCGCGGGTGTCGGCCTGCGCGGGTTGCTGAAGGGTCACGACTGCGAGCACCGAGGCGATCAGGCCGAGGAGTGCGATCAGCGGGAGGGCAACGCGGCGGAGCCGCCGGCGTACGGGTGGACGTCGGTGGGAGGGGGTCGTCATCGGGGGGTCACCTAGCGGTCGATGGCATGGCTCGCACACCGAGAGTCGGCGGCGGGCCGGTCCTGCTTCACCATGCCAGGGGACGGCGCTGCTGGCTGTCCCAAGAATTGGGGAACTTGAACCGGTGCGCCGAAGCCCGTCCGCTCGGTGTCACAGCGTGGGGGCATGGTCGACAAAGCGCATGTGCTCGTGATCGTGCAGAACCTGCCGGTGCCGTTGGACCGCCGGGTCTGGCTGGAGTGCCTGGCCCTCAAGGGCGCCGGCTACGACGTCAGCGTCATCTGTCCGAAGGGCCCGGGAGACCCGTCTCGCGCGGTCATCGAGGGCGTGCACGTGTACAAGTACCGGCCGGCGCCGCAGGCGAGCGGTGTGCTGGGCTACCTGTGGGAGTTCGGCTACTCCTGGCTGCGCACGGCCCGGCTGTCGCGCCGGGTGTGGCGCCGACAACCGTTCCAGGTGCTCCAGGCCTGCAACCCGCCGGACACCTACTGGGCGCTCGCCCGGATCTGGAAGCGCCGCGGCGTGCAGTTCGTCTTCGACCAGCACGACCTCAACCCGGAGCTCTTCCTCTCGCGCTTCGGCGAGCCGGAGGGCCGCGCCGGTCGTCTCCAGTTGTGGGGGCTGCGCTGGCTCGAGCGTCGTACGTACGCCGAGGCCGACCACGTGATCTCCACCAACGAGTCGTACAAGCGGATCGCGGTGGAGCGCGGTGGGCTGGACCCGGCGCAGGTGACCGTGGTCCGGAGCGGACCAGACACCACCGTGATGCGCCCGGTACACCCGGCTCCGGGCACTCCCTGCCCGCGGCGTCACTCCCTCGTCTACCTCGGCATCATGGGCCCCCAGGACGGCGTCGACACCGTGCTCGACGTGATGGCCGAGCTGGTCCACCGGCGCGGACGCACCGACGTCCAAGCGACGCTGCTCGGGTTCGGCGACTGCTTCCGCGACCTGCAGCGCAGGTCCCACGACCTCGGCCTCGACGATGTCGTCACCTTCACCGGCCGCGCCGGCCCAGAGATGATCGCCGAGCACCTGAGTGCGGCCGCGATCGGGCTGTGCCCGGACCACAAGACGCCGCTCAACGACGTGTCGACGATGAACAAGACGATGGAGTACATGGCGTACGCCCTGCCGTCGGTCTCCTTCGACCTCCGCGAGACCCAGGTCTCCGGCGGAGACTCCTGCCTCTACGTACCGTCCGGCGACGTCGTGGCGTTCTCCGACGCCGTCGAGCGGCTGCTCGACGATCCCGAGCTCCGGGTCGAGCTGGCCCGGCGGGCCCGACGCCGGGTCTCCCTCGCGCTCGACTGGAAGCCTCAGTCCACGGCGTACGTCGGCGTGTACGACGGGCTGCTGCGGGCCGACACCCGCGACGACGTCGCTGCCCCGGCTGAGCTGCGCTACGTCGACCTCAGCCAGGACGGCGAGCTGCGATCGTTCGTGCTCTCCCGGGGGCCGGTCGCCACCCGTCACGCCGCGACCGGCTGAGCGCCTCGGCCCGCCGTACGACGTCGAGAGACCCGAAACGGTCCCGAATCGGCCGCTCCGAGAAGGGCCATTTCGGGTGTCTCGACGGGGGGAGTGGTACGGGTCAGCGGACGACCGCGGGCGACCAGGCCTGCTCGATGAGCAGCCGGGGCTTCGCGTCGGCGCGGGTGTCGAGCTGCCAGACGTCCGTGACGCCGGCCTCGTCGTCGCGGGCGAGCCCGTAGAGCAGGGTGTCGCCGTCGAGCCACTCGACCTGGTCGTCGACGTTGCGGGTCTCGCCGGCCAGGACGGTGCGCTCACCGGTCGCGAGGTCGAGCACCGCCGGCGTCCACCAGGTCTGGCCGTCGCGATCGGTCGCCTGCTTGAAGCCGATCCGCCTGCCGTCGGGGGAGAGGGACGGGCACTCGACGTGGTCGGCCACGGACGTGAGCGTGCGCGCGGCGAGGTCGCCACGGACCAGGTAGGTCTCCCCCCCGGTGCCGACCGTGGCGTAGAAGGTGTTGTCGTCGTCGGTGAACGTGACCCCCCAGATGTTGCGGTCCCGGGGCGCGGTCGGCTTGCCGTGCAGCACGAGGTCGAACTTCTCGAGGTTGCCGTGGCTGCTGCCGCCGACGTCGCGGATCTCGGTGGCCGTGGAGAAGCCGACCTGCATGTAGGTGTGGCCGCTCACGAACGTCGTCGACGAGACCAGGGTCCCGTCGGGCGAGAGGCGGGTGCGGCTGGGGATCCCGGGCAGCGACACCTTCTCGACGGGCTGCCAGTCGGCGTCGTACTCCGTGAGCGAGTACTTGGTGACCACGCCCCTCTCGATCCGCAGGCACGAGGCTTCGTCGGCGGTCGCGTCGACGCGGTCGCAGGCGACGTCCGTGAACGCCCGCGGGCCGCCGGGGTCGTCGAGGGGGACCGTGGCCACGAGGCCGTAGCTCTCGTCGACGCCGGTGTGCCGGAAGACGATCCGCGGACCGGTGGCGGCGAGCGCGGGGTCGTCGTCGATCGCCACTGACGGGGGACGGTCGTGCTTGCGCTGGTAGTCGCTGGCCGAGGTGACGACGTACGCCGTCACACCGCCCACGACGACGAAGACGACCGTCAGGAAGAGAGCGATGCGGGCCCGCTGGCTCACGCGGCGGCTCCGGATCGCAGGTCGAGCCGGCGCACGGCGGACAGTGCGAACGGCAGGGCGACGAGCAGGACGAGGGCGACCACCACCAGCGCGACCTGGGGCCCGAACAAGAACCACAGCACGCCGAACCCCGCCGACGAGGCCATCCGGGCGAGGGCCACGACGGTCTGCGCCGACGCGATCCCGCTGGCCCGCACCTCGGGCGGCACCAGTCGACCGGCGAGCGCGGCGATGACGCCGTCGGTGGCGGCGTAGAACGTGCCGAGGAGGAGCAGGGCGATGACGGTCGACGCCGCGATGTTCCACGAGAAGGCGACGGCGGCGTACGCCGCGATCAGGGCACCGTGGCCCCAGATCAGCACCTTCGCCCGGCCCACCCGGTCGGCGAGCCGGCCGATCGGGATGGCGAGGGACAGGTAGGCGATGTTGGTCCCGACGTAGAGGAGCGGGAACCAGTGCGCCGCGAATCCGCCGCGGTCGAGGAGGGCGAGGTAGATGAAGCCGTCGCCGACCGTGAGCAGGCCGAGCGCACCGGCCACGACGAGGAGGCGGACCAGACCCGGAGTGGCGACGTCGCGCCACCGGATCGAGGGGCGCGCCGGCCGCTGCTCGGCCGACGGGCGGTCGGGCACCAGCAGGCCGAGCAGGGCCACCCCGAGGACCGCGAAGCCGAGCGAGATCACCATGACGGTCAGGTAGCCGTCGGGGATCCACCAGAGCACGACGAAGGCGATGACCGGCCCGATCGCGGCGCCGGCCGTGTCCAGCGCGCGGTGGACACCGAAGGCGTACCCGAGGCTGTCGGCCGGGGCGGCCGCGGAGATCATGGCGTCACGCGGTGCGGTCCGCAGACCCTTGCCGATCCGGTCCGCCGAGATGACCGCCGAGATCGCCGCGAGCCCCGTGCTGAAGAGCAGGAAGAAGCGGGCGACGGCCGACAGGCCGTAGCCGAGGAGGGCCACCCACTTGGGGTGCCCGCCGCGGTCAGCGGCCCAGCCGCCGCCGATCCGGACGAGCGCGCTGACTCCCTGGTAGAGGGCGTCGATGAAGCCGTACGAGATCGCGGAGAGGCCGAGCGACGCCGTCAGGTAGAGCGGCAGGATCGCCGCGACCGACTCCGAGGAGATGTCGGTGACGAGGCTCACGAAGCCGAGCGTGATGACGATCGGCGGCACCCGGCGCCGCCGTCCGTCCGGCGCGCGCCGCGAGGTGGTGGGTCGGTCGCTGAGGGTGATGTACACGGGGTCTCAGGCCTTGCCGGTGACGAACGTGGCCTGCACCGAGTAGGTCTGCGCGCGGCCCGGGTCGACGGTGACGACGACCCGGTTGTCGCCGCGAGTGAACGCCGCGGCGCTGGCGCCGCCGACCGCGGCGACGGCCTGCTCGGCGAACCCGGCTCGCGCCAGGCGAGCCCGGTAGAACCGCAGCACCCCCGCAGGGGCCTGGTCGCGGCGCGCCACCAGCGCGAGCTGGACCTGGCCGGTCGACGGCGAGAGGCTGCTGGTGAGGATGGTCGCACGCGGGGCGGCGGGCAGCAACGAGCTGGGATAGCCCGGCACCAGGCGCCCGCGCGCCGCCACGGCCCGGGTCGACAGTCCGTCCCAGGACGGAAGAGGTGCGACGGTCGGCTTGGTCGTCACACCGGGCAGGCCGGACGGCGTGACGCCCGGCGTCTCGGGGAGCGTCTCGACGCCACCGAGACCGCCACCCGTGGAAGCGGACCCGTCCGCGGACGGGCGCTTGTCCGTGGTCCCCGGCCGGCTCGTCGCGCTGTCGCTCGCGGGGCCGGCCGGGGCGCTCGGGGTGCCGGCCTCGTGCGGACCGACCGAGGAGGAGAGGGGGGAGGGGCCCGACGTGACCGACGGCCCGCTCAGCGCGAGGCCGGCCACCACCCCTGCCGTGACCGCCGCGGCCGCCACCACGGAGACGGACGCGATGATCCTGCGTCGGTTCTGCAACGGTCAGCTCCCGGCACTACGGAAGGACCCCCCTGGTCCCCCACTCCGGCTCCGAGCCTGCGCGCCCGGTCCCGGGCGGATCAGGCTTCCGAGGGCCACGTGCCCAAGATTGGGGATGGCCGAGCGGGGTCTCGGCGGCGCCGGCACGGGTAACGGTCTAGACCTCTCTGCCCGTCCGTCGGTGAGTTCCTCGTTCGATCTTCTAATGTGCTTATAGTCCAGTAATCTTCTCGGGATTCATGGCTATGGGTGCAACCGTCGCCTGAAACTGCGTCGCCTCCGGGCGACGACCATGTCGCTTCATCTTGAGAAGGATGCACATGTCAGGTGATGTGCTGGCGCCACCCCCGGCGTCGGGACCGGCCATCGAGTCGGAGGAGCCCGAGGACGTCCCACGTCGTCTCGTCGTGCGGCACTCGTTCCAGGACCGACTGTTCGTGCACAGCGTGCGCGGCGTCGGGATGCTCGTGCTCGTCATCGTCAGTTGCATCGGTGTCTTCCTCGGGGTCCAGTCGGTTCCGACCCTGGACCACTACGGCTGGTCGTTCTTCACCGAGTTCCGGTGGCTGCCGAGCCAGGACATCATCGGCATCTCCGCGGTCGTCGTCGGGACGATCGAGGTGGCACTGCTCGCCCTGGTCATCGCGGTGCCGCTGTCAGTGCTCACCGCGCTCTTCATCACCGACTGGGCGCCGCCGGGACTGCGGGCGACCCTGATCCGCGTGGTCGACCTGATGGCGGCGGTTCCGGGCATCGTGTTCGGTCTGTGGGTGCTGTTCGTGATCCAGCCGCACGCCACCGAGGTCGCGCACTGGCTCAGCAAGTACTTCGGCTGGTTCCCGCTCTTCCACGTCCGCACCGACGTCGACTACCCGATCTGGAACCAGGCGCCCGGCTACCCGTCGTACGCCGGTTCGGCGTTCATCGCCGCGATCGCGGTCACGATGATGATCTTCCCGATGGCTACCTCCGTGATGCGCGAGGTCTTCTCGCAGGCACCGGTGGGTGAGAAGGAGGCCGCGCTCGCTCTCGGCGCCACGCGCTGGGCCGTTGTCCGCACGGTCGTGCTGCCCTTCGGCCGCAGCGGCATCATCGGCGGCAGCATGCTCGCCCTCGGCCGCGCGCTCGGCGAGACGATCTCGGTGGTCCTGGTGATCTCCCAGGCCTTCGAGATCAAGCCGTACGTGCTGGAGTCGGGCACCTCGACGATCTCCTCGCTCATCGCCTCCAGCTTCAAGGAGGCGACTCCGTCGCAGCTCTCGGCGCTGCTCACCGCGGGCTTCCTGCTGTTCTGCATGACGCTGATCGTCAACAGCCTGGCGGCGATGATCGTCACCCGGTCGCGGGGAAGTCAGGTGACCGAGCTGTGACGCAGACGCTCGAGCGCCCGACCGACGACGTGCTCCCCGCGGAGGTGCCGGTCGAGGCCGCCCCGGTCGAGGAGGTGCTGCGGCGTACCAGCTCCCGCACCCGTGAGGACCTGCTGACGCTGGTCGGTGCCGCGGTGGGCTCCGTCGCCACGACCTGGCTCTTCTACACGATGATCCTCCCGGCCGAGGGGTCGATCGGTTTCGTCGTGGCCTGGTACCTCGCCTTCGTCGCCTTCTACGCCGGGCTGACCGCGTTGACCCAGCCGCGCCAGGTGGTGCTCGACCGCGTCGTCACCACGGCCGTGGTCGCCGCTCCGACGCTGGTCGCGTTCGCGCTGGGCACGGTCGTCCTGATGACGCTGGTCAAGGGGCTCCCCGCCCTGGCCAACCTCAACTTCTTCACCGACGACATGTCCGGCGTCCGGGCCGAGGACCCGTTCACCATGGGCGGCATCCTGCACGCGATCGTCGGAACCCTGATCGAGGTCATGATCGCGGTCGCGATCGCGATGCCGCTCGGGGTGGCGGCCGCCGTCTACATGTCGGAGGTCGGTGGACGCGGTGGCCGGTTGGTGCGCACCGTGGTGGAGGCGATGACGGCGCTGCCCTCGATCGTGGCCGGCCTGTTCATCTACTCGGTCTTCATCGTCCGGTTCGGCATGCCGGCCAGCGGCCTGGCCGCCGCCCTCGCGCTGGCCGTGATGGCGCTGCCGATCATGGCGCGGGCGAGCTACGTCGTGCTCGGCGTCGTGCCCGGTGGCCTGCGGGAGGCGTCGTACGCCATGGGTGCCGGGAAGTGGCAGACCGTCTGGAAGGTCGTGCTCCCGACCGCCCGGCCCGGCCTGGCGACCGCGCTGATCCTCGGCGTCGCCCGTGCCGTGGGCGAGACGGCACCGGTGCTCCTGACCTCCGGCGCGTCGACGTTCCTCAACACCAACCCGGTGCAGGACCCGATGAACTCGCTGCCGCTCTTCATCTACGCCTCGATCCAGTCCGGCAACCCCCAGATGGAGGAGCGGGCGTACGCCGCCTCCGCGGTCCTGCTCATCCTCGTGCTCTCTCTGTTTCTCCTCGCCCGGCTGGTCGCCGGTGGAAGAAGGAAGTTCCGATGATCGTCTCCAGGACCCGGGTGTTCCGGGTCATCGCGATCCTGCTGGCGATGAACTTCGCCGTCCTCGCCGGCCCCGGGGGTGCGAGCGCAGCGCCCACCTACGCCCTGGTCCAGGGGTCCGGGTCGTCGTGGGCCGCCAACGCCGTCAACCAGTGGGTCGCCACCGTCGCGGCGTCGAACATGCGGGTCGTCTACACCGCCAACGGCGCCGCCCAGGGGCGCAAGGACTACGCGAACAAGTCGACCGACTTCGGCGTCACGGACTCGCCGTACCGGGGCAAGGACCCGACGACGGGTGCGACCGACTCTCCGCTGGGACGCTCCTTCGCCTACCTGCCGATCGTCTCCGGTGGCACCTCGTTCCCGTACCACGTCGAGGTGGGCGGGAAGATGGTCCGCAACCTCCGGCTGTCGGGTGAGACGATCGCGAAGATCTTCACCAACAAGATCACCAACTGGAACGACCCCGCGATCACCGCCGACAACAACGGGGTGGCCCTGCCGTCGATCCCGATCATCCCGATCGTGCGCGCCGACGGCGCCGGCATCACCAACCAGTTCACGACCTGGATGGTCAGCCAGTACCCGAGCCTGTGGCAGGAGTGCAACGGCGGCAAGCTCGCGCCGTCCGACTACTTCCCGCTCAACTGCGGAGAGACCCGCGGGCCGCAGAAGGCACAGTCCGGATCCGACGGCGTCATGAACTACGTCAAGAGTGAGGGGGCCAACGGGGCGATCGCGATGGAGGAGTACTCCTACCCCCTGGGCGCGAACTTCCCGGTGCTGAAGGTGCTCAACAAGGCCGGCTACTACACGCTGCCCACGCAGTACAACGTGGCGGTCGCGCTGACCCAGGCGCAGATCAACGACGACCCCAACGACCCCAACTATCTGACCCAGAAGCTCGACAACGTCTACGTCAACCCCGACAAGCGCACCTACCCGCTGTCGTCGTACGTCTACGCGATCATCCCGACCGCCGCCAACGACTCGCGGATGACCACCGCCAAGCGGCAGACGATCGTCGACTTCCTGAAGTACTCGATCTGCGAGGGGCAGTCAGCGGTCGGCCCGATCGGCTACTCGCCGCTGCCGATCAACCTCGTGCAGGCGGGGTTCGCCCAGGTCAACAAGCTCAAGCTGGCCGACGACGGGGTGTCCTTCGACGCGTCGATCATCCAGGACGTCAAGAACTGCCACAACCCGACCTTCATCCCCGGCAAGCCGTCGGAGAACTACCTGGCCAAGATCGCGCCGTTCCCGGCCGACTGCGACCGCCCCGGCAAGGGCCCGTGCGGCGAGACCGTGGGCTCCTTCAACGAGAACCCGGACGACGACGGCAAGGTCCCGGCCAACCCGGACGCCACAGGTGGGGGCAAGAAGGGTGACAAGGGCACCGGCACGGTCGACGGTGGGACGGGCGGCACCCCGACCGGGGCGACCGACGCCGACGGGGACGGTGTCCCGGACGCCCCGACCGGTGCGGATCCCGGAGTGGTCGACGACCTCGGCCTTGGCGGCGGCACGACGACCGACGGTGGTGAGACCGCATCCGTCGTGGCCACGACGCTCAGCTCCGACGGCTCGGCCGGCCCGCCGGGTGTCCTGACAGCCCTGGTGGTCGGCCTGTTCGTCGGCACGCTCGTCGTGCCGACCGTGGTCAGCCAGACCGTCTCGCGGCGACGAGGCCGCCGATGACCCATGCGATGACCCATGCGATGACCCATGCGATGACCCCGTCGAGGTCGGGGCGCCGCACGCAGATCGCTCACGTGCTGTTCGCTGCCGCGTTCCTCTTCGCGGCGGTGGCAGTACTCCTGCCCGCGTCCCCGACGTCGGCACGGGCGACCAACGGGTCGTTCACGGGCTCGGTCACGGCCACCCGGTCGTTCATCGACCAGTTCGGCACCGAGACCCAGGTCAGCAGCAACCAGGTCACGCTCAACGTGGCGCAGACCAAGGATCTCCGCGGCCGCCAGGAGATCCACGTCAGCTGGGACGGCGCCGTCCCGACCGGCGGCGTCGTCGGCGACCCGAACTCCTCCGACGGCCGCAACCAGGAGTACCCCTTCGTCCTGCTGCAGTGCCGCGGTGTCGGCGGGACCGTGCCGAAGGGCCAGGTCGCCGTCACGCCCGAGACGTGCTGGACCCAGACGTCGGCGGAGCGCTATCTGGCAGCGGCGTCGCACACGCCGTCGTGGCGCATGGATGCCTACGCATCGGCCGACGACCGGGCCGCAGTCGTGGGCGCGCCCGACCCGGTGCCGGCCGAGTGTGCGGAGATCAGCCAGCCGTTGACCGCTCGCTGGCTGCCCTTCCGGGCTGCCGGTGGCGAGGTCTACTACGGCGGACCCGACCCCAACGTCGGCTGCACCCCGCTGGCGCCGGAGTCCGACAGCGCCGAGGCCGGTGGTCTGCCGAGCAACGCGACGTACGGCATCACCGGCACCAACGGCCACGGCGAGGCCGACTTCGCCGTGTGGACCGCCGCCGAGAACGCGTCACTGGGCTGCTCGATCGAGGTCTCCTGCTCCCTGGTCGCGGTGCCGATCGTCGGCGTCAGCTGCGACGCCTGGGGCACCAAGCTGTCGGCGCCGCAGACTACGAAGGACGACAACCCGCTGACGGAGTCGCAGCTGACGACTGCCGACACCACCTGCCGCAAGACGGGCGCCTACCAGCCCGGCGAGTCGCGGTCGAGCCAGACGACCGACCAGGCCGTCCGCGGCAACCTGTGGTGGTCCGCCTCGAACTGGCGCAACCGGATCACCGTCCCGCTGACCTTCGCGGCCACCGGCGCGGTGTGCGACGCCATCAGCAAGGAGTCGCCGGTCGAGCTGATGGGCTCGGTCGTGCTCAACGAGCTCACCGCGTCGTGGCGGCCCGAGTTCTGCACGTCCAAGGACCTGTTCACCTTCACCCACGTCCAGCAGGCCGACTCGCTGGCACGCACCCTGGTGAACGCGGGCGAGATCGATGGTGCGTTCAGCTCGGCGCCGATGCCCGGAGGCTACGCCCGACCCGTGGTGCAGGCGCCGATCGCCTTCGGTGGCTTCGCGATCGCCTTCTCCATCGACGACAAGGACAAGCAGCGACGGGAGAGCCTCAACCTCAACGCCCGCCTCGTCGCGAAGCTGCTCACCTCGTCGTACCCGGCTGCCGCGGTCGTGCGGGACAATCACCCCGGCATGGGTGGGAATCCCCTCAACATCACCTTGGATCCCGAGTTCCAGGCGCTCAACCCCGGCATCCCGGAGAGCTCGACCCTCGAGGCGGCTGCCGCGCTGCAGGTCTTCTCAGCCAACTCCGACCTGATCTGGGCGCTGACCTCGTGGATCGACGGCGACCCGGAGGCCCGGGCATTCCTGGACGGCACCCCCGACCCGTGGGGGATGAAGGTCAACGAGTCCTACCGCGCCCTCGACCTCCCGGTCGACAACTGGCCGCTGCGTGACGACTGGCTGGCGCCGCAGTGGTACCAGAACGAGAACGCCTGCTACAAGAACAGCCCGACCCCGTTCATGCAGCTGATCGCGAACCCGCCGAGCAACGTCGGCACGGTCGCGCTCAACATGCAGTACGCGAACTCCTCCGTGTCCACGGTGTGCCGCTTCGACGGCTACGACCAGACGACCCTCCCGCTGCGGCAGCAGGGGCGCCAGACCGTCGGCTACCGGTTCGTCCTCGGGGTCGTCTCGCTCTCTGCCGCGCGCCGCTACAACCTGCGCACCGCCGCTCTGCAGACGAACTCCGCATCGGTGGCGGGGCAGACCTACGCCGTCGCGGGCCGCACGTTCGTGGGACCCGACAACGCCGGTCTACAGGCCGCGGCGAAGCTGATGAAGGCCGACAAGGCGGCCGCGACCTGGAGCCTGGACTACCCGAGGATCAGCGCTCCTGAGGGCAGGAGTGCCTATCCGGGTGCCATGCCGATCTATGCGGTGGTGCCGACCCAGGGGCTGGACGAGAAGCTGTCCACCGAGCTGGCCAAGCTGCTCTGCTACGCCAGTGGCGACGGCCAGGTCTCGGGGCTGGCCAACGGGCAGCTGCCGCCGGGCTACCTGCCGCTGACCGCGGACAACGGCCTCGGCGCCGAGCACGACTACCTGCTGACCGCGGCGGCCGCCGTACGCAAGCAGGGCGGTGACGTGCCGGCTCTCGACATGACCCCGCCCGCGGCCGACCAGGTCTGCGACTTCAGTGCGCCGGCGACGCCCAAGCCGACGCCGACGAAGCCGGGGAGCCCCAAGCCGACCACGCCCGGTCCGGGAGTCTCCCCGGTCGTGCCGGCCGGGTCGGTGCCGCCGGTCACGACGCCGTCGAAGAAGCCGTCCGGCTCGGCCACGCCGCCGGTCACCGACGCGCCCACGGCACTCACCGCCGGGCAGCAGTCGGAGTTCGGCCGGCTCGGGGTCCCGGGGCTGCTGGTGTTCGCCATCGCCTGTGCGCTGGCCGGATGTTTGATGCGCTGGTTCGACCACATCTCCAAGGCGGTCACGTCCGCAGGGCCGAAGGCGCGCACGGCAGCGCGACGCGGGCGGAGACGTCGATGACCGCCCTGTACGCCGGCCCCCCGACCGTGCTCCACACCGGGACGGTTGACGCGTCACCGCCTCCGGGAGCCGGTGAGCGGGAGCCGGTGCGCATCGGCTCCTCGCAGGTGCTGCTCGCCGTCGCGCTCCTGGTGGCCTGGTTCCTGCTCTACCTGTTCGTGTTCAGCGGGATCGAGCAGGGACACGCGCAGAGCGAGCTCTACGAGGAGATCCGGACCGAGCTCGCGGAGGGCACGGCTCCCACGGGTGCCCCGATCGCGGCCGGCAGCCCGGTCGCGGTGCTGTCGATCCCCGGCGCCGGCATCGACGACATCGTCGTCGTCGAGGGCAGCCGCCCGGCCCAGCTGCAGGACGGTCCCGGGCACGTGCTCGGCAGCGTGCTGCCGGGCCAGCGCGGCGTCAGCGTGATCGCCGGTCGATCGCTGAGCTTCGGCGGTCCGTTCGCCGACATCGCGGACCTGCCGTACGGCGCACCGATCACGGTGACGACCGGCCAGGGGTCGTTCGCCTACGAGGTGGTCAGCGTCCGCACGAAGGGCGACCCGATGCCGGCGGCGCCACCCGCCGACGGTGCGCGGCTGACGCTCGTGACCTCGCAGCGCGGCTCCGGGATGGCGGGGCTGCAGGCGGCGCAGAGCCTGTACGTCGACGCCGTGCTCACCGACGGTGCGGTCGCGGGCGGGCCGGTGGCCACCAAGGACGTCGGCGTGCCGCTGATGTCCGGCGGGTTGGACACGGCGACGCTGGCGCTGCTCGCCCTGTCGCTCCAGCTGCTGGTGCTCGCGCTCGTCGGCTTCGTGTGGTCGTGGCTGAAGTGGTCGCGGTCCGCGGCCTGGATCGCCCTCGGGCCCTGCGTGCTCGCCGCGCTCTGGCTGGTGTCGTCCATCGGGACCCGGCTGCTGCCGGGGCTGATCTGAGCCTGGAGGCGCCGGCCGAAGAGCTCACGGTCTCAGTTTCCGGAATCCGCTGCGGCGAGTCGGCGAGGCCTCTAGATTTCCTTTAACCATTATCTCGGGTGAGTTACTAAAGAAAGGCATGTTCATGCTCGATCGACCCAAGTCCGTGGGGGCGGCGTTCGTCGCGCTCGCGACCGCCAGCACGCTCGCTCTGTCGCTGACCCCGGCCGAGGCGGACTTCTCGCCGCAGCCGAACGACGTGGTGTCGACCGGGTCCGACATCATCCAGAACTCCTTCAACTTCCTCGCGGACGGCTACCACGAGCTGCCCGGCTACAACACGGCCGGCAACCGGTGGCGGTTCGTCAACTTCGACTCGTCCGGCGACGCCCAGGGCCGCAGCGCGTTCACCGACCCGCGGCTGCTCGCGGGCCAGTGGATCGACAAGTTCGGTGAGACCATCACCGATCAGGAGTACAAGGACCTCAGCGACGCCGACAAGGATCTGGCGACGAAGTACATCAAGCAGGGCGACGTCAAGCTGCTAAACCCGACGATCTCCCTCCGTGCGGGCCAGGACCTCGTCGTCCGCCCGTCGGGCGGCGGCGGTGGCGGCCGCGACGCCATCATCAACGACGACCAGGGCTGGATCGACGTCGGCCGCAGCCCCGATCCGCTCAACGAGACCAATCAGAACACCGCGCAGACCAACCTCGGCAGCAAGCTGATCCGGGTCCAGATCGCCACCGACCGTCAGCTGATCGCCACGGCGGAGGACACCAATGCGCCGGCGACGATCTCGGCGTCGGACATCCTCAAGATCTACAGCGGCACGATCACCACGTGGAGCCAGGTCACCGGCTACTCCGGCTCCGCCGGCGCCGAGAAGATCATCCCGCTGATCCTCCCGACCGACGCCGGCATGTGGAACACCTTCCTCGCCAACGTCAAGCGCCAGAACCCGGGCAACTCCGGGTTCACCGGCCGCGCCAACCCGAACCAGATCCAGGTCCAGCAGAACGACCCCACCGCGATCACCAGCCTGCCTGCGGCTGACCGCAAGAACGCGATCGTGCCGTTCCCCCGGGGCCGCTTCCGGACGCTCAACACCGGCTACTACACCGCCACGGGCACGACCAACGCCTACAACACGGAGAACGGGCACCGCACCGCCACGAGCGCTGCCGGCATCAAGCTCCTCGACGGCGCGACCAACACGGACGTCAACCAGCCCAGCGCGCCGTACGGCGGCAACTTCGCCTACAACGCGATCGTGCGCGAGAAGGACCTCAACAGCACCACGCCGTGGCAGCCGGGCAGCACCTTGAACTGGGTCAAGGCCCTGTTCTACAACCCGGACGGTCCGAAGCCCTTCGTGCGCACCCCTGCCGGTGAGCAGCTGCTGACCGCGGCCGGCGTCACCCCCGACTACCACGTGTTCGGGACCAACAACGCCGAGATCGAGCTGGACTGAGTCCGGCAACGGGCCGACAGGAGACAGGCAGACCATGACCAGCACGCTCACCCGATCCCGGCGGCGGCCGATCGTCATCGCCGCCGTCGGCGGCGTCGCGATCGTGGCTGCGCTCGTCTTCTGGCGGGTCAACGGAGAAGGAGAGTCGACGGTGCCGTACGACGACGCGCAGTCGGCCGGGTTGCTCACCTTGTGCTCGGCCGACGGCGAGGCCGTCACCGGTGGCAAGGTCGACGACTCGCCGTTCGCCGACATCGTGCTGGGCCGGACGGCGCTGCCGTCGGACCTGGACCCGACCGGGGCGGTCGCCACGCTCTACGCGTACCAACCGCGCGAAGGTGTGGCGACCAGCGAGTTCAGCGGCAACGCCCTCACGGCGGCCGTCGGGTTCGCGGACCCGGACGAGCCGGCGGCGCGCGTCGATGAGGGAGCCTGGACGATCGGTGACTTCGTCACCGCCTTCCCGGCCGACTACGACGGCTACGTGCAGCTCCGGCTCGTCCTCGGCACCCCCGAGGCGGGCACCCTCTCGGACCAGCCCTACGACACCGCCGACCTCCGGGTCGACGGCGACGCCTGGGAGCTGGTCCGGGGTGGCACCGCGTCCTGCGCCGACGCCGAGTCCGCGCTCCTCCCATGACCCGACCGGCCGGTCGCGCGGTCACCCAGACCTCCCAAGGAGAGCAAGCATGAAGATGACCCCCAGGATCACACTGAAGAAGACGTGGGTAGCCGCGGTGGGCCTGGCCCTCGCGGTGTCCACGGCCGGCGGCGTCGCACTCGCCGCCGAGAACCCGAGCGGCTGGTACTCCGGCGGCAATGCGACGCTGGCCGACCCGGCCAAGACCAACGTGGCGCTCAAGCTCTACAACGCGGCCGGCGTCGAGGTCACCTCGGGCAGCACGACGACGCCACTGGCCGCGTTCGCCGCGGCCGACGGCGCCGTACGCAACGGTGACGCGTACGCGTCCCTGTTCGTGCACCTGCCGCAGTCGACCACCGCGCCGGGCGCCTGGCCTGGTGTGCAGGCGACCGGCACCGGCAAGTTCAGCGGCGCCGGCGCGGTCACCGCGCCGGCGACACTGAGCGGCAAGCCGTACGTCGCGACGACCGCCGCCGGCTACACGCTGGCCGACGTCGTCGCCGGCCTGCCCAACAACGAGGCCGGCGCGAGCTTCGCCGGCGTCTACGAGCTGCGACTGCGCACCAGCTCGCCGACCGCGGGGGTGAGCACCGAGTACGCCGCGGCGTACCTCAAGGTCTCGGGCACCAGCTGGACGCTCACGACCTCGCCGGTGCTGGGCGACAGCGTCGTCAAGACCGCGGTCGCGACCACGGTGGCGGTCACCTGGCCCTCGAAGCTCGCCTACGGCACGGCGTCCTCGGTGCCGGTGGCAGTGACCGCGGCCTCGGGAGCGGCCAAGCCCTCCGGGTCCGTCCGCCTGGTGTCCGCAGGGACGACCCTCGGCACGGCGAACCTATCGGCGGCCGGGACGGCGAGCTTCACGCTGTCGAAGACGGCGCTCGTGCCGGGCAGCCGTGCCCTGCAGGTCGTCTACGCCGGCGTGGCCAACGCGTTCTCGCCCTCGCAGTCGGCCGCGAAGACCATCGTCGTGGCCAAGGCGACTCCCGGTAGGCCGGCGTTCAAGGTGAAGAAGGCGCCCACCGCCAAGAAGGGGGGCACCGCCACCGTCACGGTCGCGACCCCCAGCGGTCTGGCCAAGGCCGGGGGGACCGCCCAGCTGGTGCTCAAGAAGGGCAAGACCACCAAGAAGGTCAAGGTGGCCGTCAAGGCCGGCAGTGGCAAGGTCAAGCTGCCCAAGCTGCCGAAGGGCACCTGGTCGGCGACGGTGACCTACGCGGGCGATGCCCACTACGCCTCGGCGAAGTCGAAGACCGTCAAGGTCAAGGTGAAGAAGAAGTAGCGGCTCGCCAGCGCGACAGCGTGGTGCCGGCGGCCCGCCGCCGGCACCACGCAGCACGGACCGCTCGGTTGCAGGGCGGTGGCAGGAGACCAGGGTGCGATGAGGGAAGCAGGGTGCAGATGAGTGACATGACCGAGGTGCTGCCGGTGGTCGACGCAGGCCCGGACCGCGCCACGCCCGAACCGGCGGCGGTCCCGCCGGTGCCGACGCCGTCGACGGCCGCCGGCCTGGAGGCAGAACGCGTCTCTGCCTGGTTCGGCAAGCGCAAGGTGCTCGACCGGGTCAGCATCGACATGCCCGCGGGGCAGGTGACGGCGCTGATCGGACCCTCGGGCTGCGGCAAGTCGACGTTCCTGCGGATCCTGAACCGGATGCACGAGCTGGTGCCCGGCGCCGCGCTGGCCGGCGAGGTGCGGCTGGACGGGCAGGACATCTACGCCGCCGAGCGCCGGCTGACCGACGCCCGCAAGGCGATCGGGATGGTCTTCCAGAAGCCCAATCCGTTCCCGGCCATGTCGATCCGCGACAACGTGCTGGCCGGCCTGCACCTCACCGGGGTGAAGGTCGCGAAGGCGGATCGGGACGCCCTCGTCGAGGAGTCTCTCACCCGCGCCGGGTTGTGGGTGGAGGTGCGCGACCGGCTCAAGCAGCCCGGCTCGGCGCTGTCGGGCGGCCAGCAGCAGCGGCTGTGCATCGCCCGCTCGCTGGCAGTGAAGCCGCGTGTGCTGCTGATGGACGAGCCCTGCTCGGCGCTCGATCCGACCTCGACCCGGGTGGTGGAGGAGACGATCACGGAGATCGCCCAGGACGTGACGATCGTGATCGTCACCCACAACATGCAGCAGGCGCACCGCGTGTCCGACCAGTGTGCGTTCTTCCTCGCGGCGCACGGGACGCCGGGCGTGATCGTGGAGCACGGCTCGACGGACTCGATCTTCGAGAACCCCCAAGACCAACGCACCTCCGACTATGTGAACGGCCGCTTCGGCTAGCGCCGACGTCGTTCTCCCCAGACCCACCGGGTGCACCCCCCGGTGGAGGGAGCGGGCCCGCCGGCGCCGACGGGCCCGCTTCCGACCTTTAACGTGTTGAACTCGGTCGGCGCGGCAGCGACGCTGGCGCCATGACCGCGTTCATCTCGCACACGACCATCGACTGCCTCAACGCCTACCAGCTGTCCGAGTGGTGGAAGCCGGTGCTCGGCTACGTCGACATCGACGGCGACCCGAACGAGGAGGGACACGAAGAGTGCATGATCCGCGACCCCGAGACCGGGCACCAGCTGCTCTTCATCGAGGTGCCCGATGCCAAGTCGGTGAAGAACCGGCTGCACCTCGACCTCCGTCCTCGCGCGGCCGACCGCGACGAGGAGCTCGAGACCCTGGTGAACCATGGCGCCACGATCGTCGCGGACCTGCGTGGGAAGTACGGCCCGGGCTCCGGCTGGGTGGTCCTCGCGGACCCCGAGGGCAACGAGTTCTGCATCCTGCGCTCCGAGGCGGAGCTCGCCGCGTCCCAGTGACCCTCGCCGGGGCCTGAGGTGGACCGGGACCTCGTCGCGCTCCTGGCCGGCTTCCTGGTGGCGGTGGTGACCACGCCGGTCGGCGTCTCCGGTGCGGTCTTCCTGCTGCCCGTCCAGATGTCGGTGCTCGGCGTCCCGAACCCGCAGCTCACCCCGACCAACCTGGTCTTCAACGTCGTCTCCGGACCGGGCGGGCTGCTCCGCTACGTCCGCCGCCGACAGCTCGACCGGGCGCTGGCGCTGCAGCTGATCGCCGGCTCGGCCCCGGGCATCGTCCTTGGCGCGCTGCTGCGGGTGTACGTCGTGGCCGATCCGGAGGTCTTCCGCCTCCTGGCCGTGGCCGTGCTCGTCCCGAGCGGCCTGCTGATCCTCAGGCCTCCGGCTCCGGGGTCGCTGCATCGCCGGATACGACCGCGCACGGTGGTCGGGCTCGCCTTCGCCGTCGGTACGGTGGGCGGGATCTACGGCATCGGCGGCGGCTCGGTGCTCGGCCCGATCCTGGTCGGGACCGGGATGGCCGTCTCCCGGGTGGCGCCGGCGGCGCTGGCGAGCACCTGGGTCACCTCGATCGTGGGCGTGGCGACGTACGCCGTCATCTCGTCGTACGCCGACGGTCCGATCGCCCCGGACTGGAGCCTCGGCCTCGCCGCCGGGATCGGCGGTCTCGTCGGTGGCTGGGTCGGTGCCTCCGTGCAACCGAGGATCTCCGAGGCGGGTCTGCGGCGACTGCTCGGCGTCCTGGCGCTGGTCCTCGCCGGCTGGTACCTCCTCCAGTCGTTCACCTGAGCGACGCCGTCCGGTGCGGTTCGTCTCGGCCGTTCCGAGGCCCGGATGGGTACGTCGGGCGGTCGAGCATGGCCCGTTCGGGCTAGGTGGAAACGCCGGGTCGGCGAAGTTGGCGAAAGCAGGCAGTGCTGTTCGCCCGTCGTTCACCCACGGAGGACCGTTCGTTTCGGTGCTCTCCTGACACTTCTGGCGTTTGCCCGCGCGCTCGATCGAGCGCCTCGCCAGAAAGAACCAGGTGACGACACTCCCGATCCAGGACGCGTCCGCCGCCGAGGCCGCACCGCGAAAGATCTCGCGCAAGGCCACCGGTGCGGACAAGGTGTTCGTGTCCTCCATCCGCGTCGTCGGATCCGTCGTCCTGGTCATCACCGGCGGGGTCGGCGTCTTCCTCGGTTGGCAGGCGCTGCCGACCCTGCGGCACTACGGGTTCGGCTTCTTCACCGAGTCGGCCTGGCAGCCCGAGGCCGACGTCCTCGGCATTGCCGCGGTGCTCACCGGGACCCTGATGGTCGCGCTGGTCGCCATGTCGATCGCCTTCCCGCTCGCACTGATCACCGCGCTCTACATCAGCGAGTACGCGCCGGCGCGGCTGCGCTCGCTCCTGGTCTCGCTGGTCGACCTGATGGCGGCCGTGCCCTCGATCATCTGGGGCCTCTGGGGCTCGTACCTGATCATGGAGCACGCGGCCGGCCTGGCGATGTGGCTGGACCGCAACCTCGGCTTCATCCCGTTCTTCGAGGTCAAGGACGCCGATCCGAACGCGGCCGTCCCGATGCTGTCGCGCTACAGCTTCAGCATGTTCGTGGCCGGCATCGCGGTCGCGATGATGGTGCTCCCGATGGCGTGCGCCGTGATGCGGCAGGTGTTCTCTCAGACGCCGCAGGGTGAGAAGGAGGCCGCGCTCGCCCTCGGCGCCACCCGCTGGGGCATGGTGCGCTCCGTCGTGATCCCGTTCGGACGCGGCGGCATCATCGGCGGCGCGATGCTCGGCCTGGGCCGGGCGCTCGGCGAGACCATCGCCGTGCTGCTGATCCTCTCGCCGTCGTTCGAGGTCAAGCCCCGCATCCTCGAGATCGGCGGCAACACCGTCTCCGCCCTGATCGCCGGCCGCTTCGGCGACGCCAGCTCCAGCCAGCTCTCCGCGCTGCTCGCCGCCGGCTTCGTGCTCTTCCTGATCACCCTCGTCGTCAACACGATCGCCGCCACGATCGTCAACAGAAGCCGCTCGGGCGCTGGGACGGACGCCTGAGATGACCCTGGCTCCCGAGGCCGACGTCCCCCAGACTGCTGGCGACGTCGTCGGTCAGACCTTCCTGCCCCGGTACGACGACGACGCAGCCCCCGTCGTACCCCGCTCCTCGCTCGGTCGGCTCACCGCCGACGAGAAGTTCGTCCGCATCGGCAGTGTGGTCTCCGGACTCGCGCTGGCCTGGCTGATCACCCAGCGGCTGCTGCCGCTGGAAGGACTGCCCTGGTTCGTGATCGTGGCGTTCGCGTGCACGCTCGCCGTCACGTGGGTGACCGCGGCGATGACCGACGGCGCCGTGCACGCCCGTGACCGGTTGGCCGCGACCGTGATGACCACGGGCGCGGCGCTCGTCGGCATCGTGCTCGTCAGCGCGGTCGTCTTCGTGGCGGTCAAGGGCTGGGGGGCGCTGACCCACCTCAACTTCTTCACCGACGACATGTCGGGCGTCGGCCCGAAGGACGGCTTCGACCAGGGCGGCGTGCTGCACGCCGTCATCGGGTCGCTGATCCAGGTCGGCATCGCGGTGGCGATCACCCTGCCGCTCGGCATCGGCACCGCGGTCTTCATGACCGAGGTCCCTGGGCGCTTCGCGAAGATCGTGCGCACCGTGGTCGAGGCGATGACGGCGCTGCCCTCGATCGTGGCCGGCCTCTTCATCTACACGGTCTTCATCGTCGCGCTGGGCTACCCGCGCTCGGGCCTGGCCGCCGGCCTGGCGATCTCGGTGATGATGCTGCCGATCATCGCGCGCGCCTCCGACGTCGTGCTACGGGTCGTCCCCGGTGGCCTGCGCGAGGCGAGCCTCGCGCTCGGTGCCAGCCGCTGGCGCACCGTCTGGCACGTCGTGCTGCCCACGGCCCGCCCCGGCCTTGCCACCGCGTGCATCCTCGGCATCGCTCGCGGCATCGGCGAGACCAGCCCGGTGCTGCTCACCTCGGGCAACGCGCAGTTCGTCGTGGTGAACCCGACCGACGGCGTCATGAACTCGCTGCCGCTCTTCGTCTACTCCCTGGTCCGCACCGGCGAGCCCAACGCCGTCGCCCGCGCCTTCGCCGGCGCCACGGTGCTGCTCGCCGTCGTGATGGTCCTCTTCGTCACGGCTCGCCTGATCGCCCGGCCGAAGCGGACCAAGACGCCCCGCCGTACCCGTCGTCCCGCCGTGGACGTGGTCATGGCCGACCCGCTCGTCGAGATGGGCCCGGTCGCCCCGCCCGCACGCACCGAGGAGAACCCGTGATCCGCCCCGTCCGAGCCGTCACCCGCGCCGCCCTGGCCATCGCCCTGGCGATGAGCCTCCTGGTCGGCGCGTCGACCTCGGCCCACGCCACCGTGTACGCCCAGATCGAGGGCACCGGCTCCACCTGGTCCGAGCTCATCCTCCAGCAGTGGATCGCCGACGTCGACGCCAACGGCATGAAGGTCGTCTACACCGGTGGCGGGTCGACCAAGGGTCGCAAGGACTTCTCCCAGGCCAGCACCGACTTCGCCATCTCCGAGATCCCCTACCAGGGCACCGACGAGCGCGGCCAGGCCGACACCAGCAACGGGCGTCCGTACGCCTACCTGCCGATCGTCGCCGGCGGCACCGCCTTCACCTACCAGCTCAAGATCGGCAACGACCTGGTGCGCAACCTGCGGCTGTCCGGCGAGACGTTGGCGAAGATCTTCACCAACCAGATCACCAACTGGAACGACCCGGCGATCACCAAGGACAACAACGGCCGGAAGTTCCCGTCGCTGCCGATCATCCCGGTCGTGCGCTCCGACGGCTCCGGTACGACGGCGCAGTTCACCACCTGGATGGACAACCAGTACCCGAACATCTGGCGGCCTTACTTCGGCCAGTCCGGGCTCACGTCGTACTACCCCAAGAAGGGCGACCGGATGGTCAGCCAGGCGGGGTCCGACCAGGTCATGAACACGATCAAGGGCTTCGCCGGCAACGGGATGATCGGGTACGTCGAGTACTCGTACCCCATCAATGCCGACTACCCGGTCGTCAAGGTCGAGAACAAGGCCGGCTACTTCGTCGAGCCGACGCAGTACAACACCGCGGTCGCGCTGACCAAGGCGAAGATCAACCAGGACAAGAGCAGCAACCTCTACCTGACCCAGATCCTCGACGGCGTCTACGCGAACGCGGACCCGCGGTCGTACCCGATCTCCTCGTACTCCTACATGATCATCCCGACGGGGGCCGACGACCCGCGGATGTCGACGGCGAAGCGGCAGACGCTCGCCGACTTCATGTACTACTCGCTCTGCGCCGGGCAGACCAAGGCCGGGCCGTACGGCTACTCGCCCCTTCCGCTCAACCTGGTGCAGGCCGGCTTCGAGCAGCTCGCCAAGCTGAAGACGGCCGACGCCAAGGTCGACCTCACCGACCGAGACGTGCGCTCGTGCAACAACCCGACCTTCGACGGCAAGAACCTCAACCGCAACGTCCTCGCCGACAAGGCTCCCCAGCCGGCCGCGTGCGACAAGACCGGAGCGGGGCCGTGCGGTACCGCCACCGGCACCAACAAGCCCAGCACCGACGCCGACGGCGCAGAAGGCACTGACGGCAGCGGCGAGGGCGACAAGGGCACCGGGGGAGGGGGGCCAGGGAACGGCCCCGACGGCGCACCAGGTGGTGACACACCACCGTCCGTCGACCCGGACACCGGTGCGGTGACGGGAGGGGGCACGACGACCACGACGGACGGTACGGCGATCTATGCCAGCCCGACCGAGCTGGCCTCGGCCCGCACGTCCGACGACAAGACCTTCGGCTGGCTCGCCGTGCTCGAGCTGCTCGGGCTCGTGCTGCTGCCGGGGCTGTACGTCGTGACGATGCGCCGCCGCCGTCCGCAGACCGGGGCACGCTCGTGAACGCCCGCCTGGGTCGCACGGCCTGGATCGTGCCGGCGGTCGTGGTCCTGGCCGTCACCGCCCTGGCCGGGGCGGGCGCGGCCGCGCCCCACCAGCTGGACGAGCCGCGCGCGCCGTACGTCGCGGCTGCGGCTCCGGAGCCGGTCGGACGGCAGGGGGCGGCCAAGGACGCCTGGAGCGAGACGAAGACGATCCAGCGGACCGTCGTCGACGCCGACGGCAGCATGCGTAGCTACCCGTTCGCGGACCCGTTCAACGTGACGGTGGACGTCGACCACACCAAGAACCTGCGCGGCCGTGAACGGGTCGAGATCAGCTGGAAGGGAGCCCAGCCGAGCGCCGGCAGGGCGAGCGACCCGTACGGCATCGGCGGTCTGAACCAGGAGTACCCCGTCGTGATCATGCAGTGCCGGGGCGTCGGCGCGACGGTCAAGCCTGAGACCTGCTGGACATCGTCGTTCTCGCAGCGGTCCCAGATCTCGCGCTCGAGCAGCGATGCGACCTGGACGCGCGACGTGCACGCCGACCCAGCCGACAAGGAGAAGGTGAGCGGGCCGACGGACTTCCCGACCGCGACCGACTGTCCGTCGATCATCCGGGAAGGTGAGTTCTACACGCACCTGACCCCGTTCGTGAGCAAGAAGGGCGTCGTCTACTCGGCCTGCGACAAGGACCACATGCCGCCCGAGGCCGCGGCCGACGCCGCGTTCCCGGCCGCGGAGATCGCCGCCTACACCGACGCGGATGGTCGCGGCTCGGTGCAGTTCGAGGTGCGCAGCGACCTCGAGAACGAGTCGCTCGGATGCAACGACAAGACAGCCTGCTCGATCGTCGTCGTGCCGATCACGGGCATCAGCTGCGACCAGGCGTCCACTACCGTCTCGAACGACCTCGCGCCTGTCGAGAAGTCCTGCCGCAAGACGGGGCAGTGGGCTCCGGGCTCCAGCAACTTCGTCAACCTGTCGGTCGATCAGGCCGTCTCGCCGTCGCTGTGGTGGGCCGCGTCCAACTGGCGCAACCGGTTCGTCGTCCCGATCACCTTCGGACTGCCGCCCGACACCTGCGACGTCCTCGACTCGCGTGCGCCGACCGGCTTCTACGGCTCCGAGCTACTCGCCCAGGCGGCGTTGCAGTGGTCGCCGGCGTACTGCCTGAACAAGAAGCGATTCAAGTTCCAGCTGAACCAGATGTCCGACGAGGCGGGGTGGAACCTGATGCGCTCCGGCGAAGGGACCGCCGCGGTCGTGTCGTCGGAGCACGAGGCGGGGACGGACCCGGTCGGCTACGCTCCGACGGCCGTCAGCGGCTTCGGCATCGGCTACCTCATCGACAAGCCTGACAACGCGGGCGAGTTCACCGATCTGCGGCTCAACGCCCGCCTGGTCGCGAAGCTCCTCACCCAGTCCTACCTGGGTTCCGGCCTCGGAGTCGACCACCCGGGGATCGGGGACAATCCCTGGGGGATCATGACGGATCCCGAGTTCATCGCGTTGAACCCGGGCCTCACGCGGAATGCGAGTGAAACGGGCGCGGCTCTGCTGTCGCTGTCGAACTCCTCCGACATCATCGAGCAGCTCACCGAGTGGATCGCGCAGGACAAGGACGCGATGGCATTCATCGGCGGCAAGTCCGACCCGTGGGGGATGAAGGTCAACCCGGCGTACCGGAAGATCGACCTCCCGACCGCGGAGTGGCCGCTGCTGGACACGTTCGTGCCCGAGACCGAGATCGAGTGCTGGCAGGCCAATCCGCCGACGTACTTCAACCTGCTGGCGGCGCCGGTCACGACCCTGGCCAAGATCTCCACGGCGCTGCTCGACTCCTGGCCCAACACCCAGACGCGCTGTGACACCGACGTGAGCACGACGCCACACACCTACAAGCTGGGCCGCGTCGATCGGCAGTCGTACGGCGCGCGCTTCATGCTCGGCATCGTCAGCCTCGGCGACGCCGCTCGCTACGGGCTGCGCACGGCGGCGCTCGAGGCCAGGAAGGGCTCGTACGTCGCGCCGACCAACGCTTCGCTTGCCGCGGCCGTCAAGCTCACCCAGCAGAAGGACGAGCTTGGCCCCTTCGTGCTCGACCAGGCCGCCGTCCGCAAGTCGCGGACGGCGTACCCGGGGACGATGGCGGTCTACACGGCGGCGCGACTGCAGAACCTGGACGAGGGCGACGCTCGCAAGGTCGCTCAGTTCATCCGGGTGTCGACCTCCGAGGGACAGCGGCAGGGCAGCGGCAACGGCGAGCTGCCCGGCGGCTTCCTGCCGATCACGGCGAAGGGTGTCACGGCGTCCTACCACGCGTCCGCCCAGGACGTCGCCGACGCGATCGAGGCTCAGAAGAAGCCCGGCGCCAAGCCGAGCGACAAGCCGAGCGAGTCCGGGGACGGTACGCCGGACGGCGGGGCCGTCACCCCGCCGGTGTCGGCTCCGACGGGCGATGAGCCGTCCGCGGCGCCGAGTGCGTCCGCGACGCCGTCGGCTGCGCCGGAGGCCACTACGATGCAGGCCACCCAGGCGGTCGGGTCCGACCTCGCCGGCGGTTTGCTCCCTGCGCTGCTCCTGATGGGCATCGTCGGCTGCGCGGCCACCGTGGTGATCCGGGTCGGCACCCCGTTCTTCCGGGGACGTCGATGACGGCCACGATGGACCACACCGCCGACCCGGGGCTGGAGCCGCAGCCGAAGCGGCTGCGCCGGGGTGCGAAGCAGAAGCCGCCGGTGCAGGCACGCAAGAGGCCACAGAAGGGAGCGCGGCGGGTGCCGGCGCCCGCGGGTCCTCCGGGAGCGGCCGAGAGCACCGCGGCGGTGCTGTCGTCGACGTTCACCATGATCGCGATCGTCTGTCTCTGGGTCGCCGTCCAGCTGCTCTTCCTGTCGTCGATCTCGCAGAACCGTGCCCAGGACCTGCTCTACAACCAGTTCCGTGGAGATCTCGCGGGGGCCACGGCGCCGGTCGGACCGATCGTGCCGCCCGGTGACCCGGTCGCCCTGATCACGATCCCGAGCATCGGCCTGGAGCAGGTCGTCGTGGAGGGCACTTCGTCCGGTGACCTGCTCGTCGGACCCGGGCACCGGCGGGACACGGCGCTGCCCGGGCAGGTCGGGACGGCGGTCGTCTACGGTCGCGCGGCGGCGTACGGCGGGCCGTTCGCCGACCTGACCGACCTGCGGGCCGGCGACCAGATCCAGGTCGACGTCGGGCAGGGCCGCAAGGTCTTCCGCGTCAGCGGGGTCCGGCGAGCCGGCGACCCGCTGCCCCAGCCGCCGGCCGAGGGCGCAGCGCGGCTGACGCTGGTCACGGCCGAGGGCAGCGGTCGCCTCGGTGCCCTCGCCCCCGAGTCGGTCGTCTACGTCGATGCCGACGCCAAGGAGGGATACCCCGCACCAGCCGGCCGAGCCGCCGCGGTGCCCGAGTCCGAGCAGTCGATGGCCCGGGACACCAGCGCGTTGCCGCTGCTGGCTCTGTGTCTGGCTCTGCTCCTGGCGTTGACCCTCGGAGTCATCGCCGCCCGTCAGCGATGGTCGACAGCGCTCGTCTGGGTGGTCGCGACCCCCCTGGTGATCGCGCTGTCCTGGGCGACCACGGACGTGGTGATGCGCCTCCTGCCCAACCTGATCTGACCTCTCGACCTCGCCGTCTCCGGACGGCGAGCAGTACGACCCAACCGCAGGATCCCAGCTCAACATCACAGGAAGTGAACCCTCAGATGTCAGCACGCAAGTCTTTCGCGGCAACTCTCGCGGCAGTAGTCGCCGGGTCCGCCCTCATCATGGCCGCCAGCCCGGCGTCCGCGGAGTACCGCAGCGACCCCGATGACACCACCGGCTTCACCCCGACGGCGGCCGACCTGATCGGCGTCGGCTCGGACACCACGCAGCACGCGATGCACCTGATCGCCGATGCGTGGAACGCCGACACCAGCCACACGTTCAAGATCGCGTCGTACGCGGCCACCGAGGCGGGCCACGCCCAGACCGCCGGCAACACGATCGTGCTCCCCGGGGGCAAGGAGGTCGCCCGGCCGAACGGCTCGGGTGCGGGCAGGAAGACGCTCCGCCTGGAGCAGGAGAAGAACGCCGAGATCGACTTCGCGCGTTCCTCCGACAAGCTGGACGTCGACGACATCGGCGCCGGTCTCAAGGCGATCCCGTTCGCGCTCGACACTGTCGTCACGGCGGTCTCGGCTTCGACGGCGTCGAACGCGCCGGCCAGCCTGACGGCGGCACAGCTCGTGTCGATCTACAAGTGTGAGTCGACGAAGTGGAACCAGGTCGGCGGTACCTCCGGTGCGACCATCGAGCCGCTGGCCCCGCAGTCCGGGTCCGGCACGGCGAAGTTCTTCAAGAGCGTCCTCGTCGCCGCGAACGGCGGCACCGACTTCAACTACGCCGGCTGCGTCACCCAGAACGACACCGTGCAGGAGCACGACGACACTCTCGTCAAGAGCAACCCCAATGCGATCGTCCCGATCTCGAAGGGCCGCGCCGACCTGAAGGGCGGCACCGTCCGCGTCGTCGGCGGCTTCGCCGAGAAGCGTGCGCTGTACAACGTCGTGCGCGGTAGCCACCTGAACAACGCCTCGATCCAGGCCGTGTTCGGTCCCAACGGGTTCGTGTGCTCGGCCGAGGCCAACAAGCTGATCGCGGACAGCGGCTTCCAGCAGCTGGCCACGGAAGCGCACGGCGGTGTCTGCGGTACCGGCGTCGACTCGACCAGTGTCTTCACCGTCAACCAGACCGTGACCACCACCACCGCTGCGACGGCCACCAGCCCCGCGGCCAACGCCGTCAAGGTCGTCGCCCGGGTCGCGGGTTCCACCGCTCCGACCGGCACCGTCTCGTTCTACGAGGGAACGACCCTCGTCCAGGGCGACGTCCCGCTGGTCTCGGGGCAGGCGACGCTGAGCAAGAGCGGTGTCGCCGCCGGTGCGCACACCTACAAGGCTGTCTACACGCCGAACGACTCGATCTTCCTGGAGTCCGAGGGCACCGCGACCGTCACGGTCGCCGCCCCGGTCGCCAAGACCAAGGTCGCCATCTCCGAGTCCTTCCCGGCCAAGGTGAAGCTCAAGAAGGCGAAGTCGGTGTCCGTCAAGGGCGTCGTCACCGTCAAGGGCGCCACCGGCAAGGTGACCGTCAAGAACGGCAAGAAGACCCTCAAGTCGGCGACCCTCAAGGGCGGCAAGGCCAGCGTCAAGCTGCCCAAGCTCAAGAAGGGCACCTACAAGCTGACCATCGCCTACTCCGGCGACGCGAAGCACCTCGGGGGCACCAAGAAGTTCACGGTCAAGGTCGTCAAGTGACCTCCTGAACGACCTGCTCCGCACCCGGCGCCGGTCCACCCCTCCCGGTGGGCCGGCGCCGGATCCCGCACCACCCACAGCACGCACCGCCGACGTACAGGAACGACGATGACCACCTCTGCCGACCACACCACCGTCATCCCGGCGACGCCCGGTGAGCCGAGCGTTCCCGGCGCCGCGCTCGCAGAGATCGAGGCCCGGGACATCACCGCGTGGTTCGGCCAGCGCAAGGTCCTCGACCGGGTCTCGTTGACGATGCCCGCGGGCCAGATCACGGCACTGATCGGGCCGTCGGGCTGCGGCAAGTCGACCTTCCTCCGCATCCTCAACCGCATGCACGAGCTGGTGCCCTCGGCGCAGCTCGGCGGCGAGGTCCTCCTCGACGGCCAGGACATCTACGACCCCGAGAGGAAGCTCATCGATGCCCGCCGGTCGATCGGCATGGTCTTCCAGAAGCCGAACCCGTTCCCCGCGATGTCGATCCGCGAGAACGTCCTCGCCGGGCTCAAGCTCACCGGCACCAAGGCCTCCCGCTCGGCCAAGGACGAGCTGGTCGAGTCCTGCCTGCGCAAGGGCGGGCTCTGGGAGGAGGTCAAGGACCGCCTCGACGCTCCCGGCGGCGGCCTCTCCGGTGGGCAGCAGCAGCGGCTGTGCATCGCCCGCTCGCTGGCCATCAAGCCCCGGGTGCTGCTCATGGACGAGCCCTGCTCCGCGCTCGACCCGACCTCGACGCGCGTGATCGAGGAGACCATGAAGGACCTCGCTCGTGAGGTCACCATCGTGATCGTCACGCACAACATGCAGCAGGCCGCCCGGGTCTCCGACACGTGCGCGTTCTTCCTCGCTTCCCAGGGCACCCCCGGCGTCATCGTGGAGCACGGGGATACTGGTGCCATGTTCCAGAGCCCCCAGGACCAGCGCACGAGCGACTACGTGCACGGCCGCTTCGGATGAGGCGCCACGCGTGACAGCTGGTCGCCTGATCGCGACGTTCGCCACCGCCCTGGTGCTCGTCGCGGGGCTGGGCTACGCCCTCTCGCAGACCGTCCTGGGCCGTCAGCCGCTGGTGGTCTCGCAGCAACCGCAGTACGTCGAGGCGCCGGCTCCGGAGACCCGGCTCGCCAAGCAGCCGGACGCGCCCTCCGCGCCGACGAAGGTCGACCCCGCCTGGGTCAGCACCATGGCCGAGCGAGCGGGCATCCCGGTGCCCGCCGTACGTGCCTATGCCAACGCGCAGCTCTCGGAGCCGAAGGGCTGCAAGGTCGGCTGGACCACGCTGGCCGGCATCGGCTGGGTCGAGTCCCAGCACGGCACGATCGGTGGTCGGACGCTCGGCGACGACGGGCACTCGTCGACGCCGGTGCTCGGGCCCGCGCTCGACGGCAAGAAGTTCGCAGCGATCCGGGCGACCCCCGAGAGCACCGCGTGGCACGGCGACCCGAGCTGGGACCACGCCGTCGGCCCGCTCCAGTTCATCCCGTCCACCTGGGAGACCTGGGGCGCGGACGGCGACGCCGACGGTGTCGCCGACCCCAACGACCTCGACGACGCGGCCTTCACCGCGGCGCGCTACCTCTGCGCCGACGGCCACGACCTCACCACGGGTGCCGGCTGGGCGGAGGCGGTCTTCGGCTACAACCACGCGCAGTCCTACGTCGACGCGGTCTACGCCGCGGCGTCGTCCTACGCGGACCGGACCGACTAGAGCGTGTCTCCCATATCTTGAGTGAGGCGCGCTGCAGTCTGAGTTCGTGATGAA
>NZ_BAABKN010000030.1:0-122367 GCF_039543845.1 Nocardioides endophyticus
ATCTACAGACAACTTCTGGACGACGCCCAAGCCGCTGCTGATCGCGACACTGAGGCGGGTCCGGGAGGGCACTGCGGGGCGTCTCAAGAATCCAGCGCGGTCGACCTGCCCCCGCACATCGACACTTCGGATCAGCCACTTCCCGGACCCGCGACCACGACGCTACGCCCGACCGCGACAGCCCGGAAGACCCGAGCAAGGACTGACCTCAAAGCGACCGGTTGACAACAGAAGGGAGCCGGTATGACGCGCCTTGAATCGCGCGGGCCACGGCAGAGCGGACGTGGGCCCACCCGTCTTAAGGCCGCCACTGGCGAAGTAGTTCGGCAACGAGCGCCGTCACCGACGTCACATCCTCCGACAGGTCCGAGAGCGACTTGCCCGGAAATACTGACTCGATGATGCCGAACATGCCCACTGTCGGATCGATCGCAACTCTCGCGTCGCGGATTTCGTAGTGCATGCACCGGTTTCGAACCATCTGACCAGGACGTGACAGTAGACCCTGGGCGGGCGCGGTGGCGAGCACGTCACGAAGTGCCGTCATGCCGCCGGTAGTCACTGACGCGTACCGATCGGACACGCGAACGAGTGCCGATAGCGTGTGATATAGAGCCACGACGCGAGCGCGGAAAACGGCAAGCTCATGGCCCGGTGTGGTGCGCGAGGCGAAGGTTAGGAGAGTGTTCATCTCGCCCTCCATGGCGAGCAGAAGCACCTTGAGGCCGTCGGGGAAACTGGGGTCAAAGCGATCTGAGAGGTAGCGGTCCGAACGCTTGTCTCTTCCGTCGATCCGCGGCACCCGAGTCAGATCCAGAGTGGCGATTGGAGGCGTGGTATCGAGCGTCGCGGCGCCCAGCACAGCGAGCGTTCCGCCCCACTCCTCAGTAACGGCTTGCAGATCCTGCCCGGATATCGTCCCCTCGGCGTTCACGCTGAGGCCGAGTCGGTAGGCCGCAGGCCATGTTGCACCGAGCAGCGTCCCGCCCGCGACGTACAGGCCGAGGTCGGTTTCGAATCTTCGGACCCAACGAACCGCGTTCCCGGTGAACCGGTCGTGGTGCTCCTGTGCGATCGCGTCGAACTCGGCGATCACGGTCTCGTACGTCTTCTTGGTGTCGTCGAGAAGCTTTGAGACGTGTCGTGCTTGTGCTGTCACTGACGCGTACTTGTCGGTCAGAAGTCGAGCAAGCTCGGGAACGCCTAGATGAGGATTCGCCGAACGAAGGGCGTGAGCACCTTCGTAGGCGATGCGGACAAAGTGATGGCCGAGGAGCAACGGCACGAAGGGGCTCAGTCGAGGCACCCGCTGCCCGGAGAGAATCACGTCCATCGCCCAGTGCGCGTCCTCGGCGATCATCTGCCGCGCCGCCCAGCCACGGAGCTCAGAACCGACCGAGTCGTTGTTGGTCACGACCCGCAGGCTAGCCGCGTCCATCTGTTGAAGGCGGACCTATGGAGCCAACTCCTGCGGTGGATTGACGCGACAATTTGCGCCTCGAATCGAAAGAACCTGTGCCAACGCGACGATGGGACGAGTGGTGTCGGAGGCCATCGCTATAGTCAGAGACCATCGCCGCCGAGCACGAAGGATTGACGACATGGCCAAGACCGTTTTCTACAGCTTCCACTACACACACGACGTCCATCGTGTGCAGCTAGTGAAGAACATCAACGCCCTTGAGGGGCAGCCGATCCTCAACTCACAGGATTGGGAGAAGGTCAGCAGAGGCGGAACCGCAGCCATTCAGAAGTGGATTGACGAGCAAATGGCGTACAAGAAGGCCGTCCTCGTCCTCATCGGCAAGGAGACTGCCACCCGCCCCTGGGTGAAGTACGAGATCCAGAAGGCTTGGGCCGACAAGCGGCCGCTCCTCGGTATCCGCATCCACGGGTTGTCGTCGATGGGGACGGTCGATTCCGTTGGCGGAAACCCGTTCACCAACGCCGGCATCACCGGCGTCCCCATTTTCGACCCCACCACTCTCGACCGACAGGGCAAGATCGACAGCCAGGGTACGTACAATAACTTGTCCGACAAGATCGAGACGTGGTCGAGCCAGGGCGTCATCCGATCGTGAACCAGGCTTCCTGCGTGTTCTGCGCCATCGTCGGCGGGTCAGACTCGAACGCGAAGATCGTCTACCGGGACCAGCAGGTGACCGCGTTCCTCCCGCTCATGCCAGCTACCCGCGGGCACACGTTGGTGGTTCCGAACCGGCATGTCGCAGATCTCACCGACATCACCGAACTCGAGAGTCGACAACTAGGTGCAGCGATTCGTCGGACGGCCCGAGCCGTCCGCGCAGCGGTTTCCCCCGAGGGGATGAATATCATTCAATCCACCGGCGACGTGGCAACCCAGACAGTCCCTCACGTCCATTTCCATATTGTCCCCCGTTGGGCCGACGACCGGATGGTGCTGAGTTGGCCGACGGAAGCTGCAGAGGATGACGCTGCCCAGGCAGAGACCCTGGTCCTCGTGCGGTCGCTACTGCCCAAGTCGACAGACGACGTTTCGCCAGACGACCGGCGACAGCATCTGTCATTCATTCAGGCGATCGTTACCCGGATGTCGCAAGCGTCGTCGTCGTCGAAGACTTGGCTGCTGCCGATCATCACTCTCACCTACGGTTATGCGGTGACCAAGGAGCAGTTCTGGGTCGCCGTCCTTGGAATGCTCGCGGTCTTTGTCTTCGGCCTACTCGACGCGAACTACCTGAAGCAGGAGCGCGCTTTCCGCAAGCTCTACGACAAGGTCGCGTCCGGCGGAGACATCCCGACGTTCTCCTTGAACCCGTCGCTCGCCGGTCCCGCAGGTTCAAGAGTGAACTACTGGCCCGACTGGGAAGACATCCGCTCCTGGGCCGTTGCACCTGTCTACGCCCCACTCATCCTCGTCGGTGTTGCTATTGCTGTCTGGGCGCACTGCACCTGACTAGACGTTCGTCGACAGGTCAGTGACCGGACCCAGACCCGGTCCCTCCAATGTGTCAGATTCCAATCGTGGTCCACGCATTCACTGGAGCTAGACCGCCAGGCGGCGAGAGAGTCCACCAAGTAATGAGCCCACCGTAGAGAGGTTCCATTGGCCTACTTCACCGCGTCCGACCTCCGTCAAGCGGCGGGCGGGATCACAGCGAGTGCCGCAGAGGGACTGCTGACTAAGTCGGCCTCCACCGGCCAAGACTCGTTCGACGTCTTCCTCAGCCACAGCGTCGTTGACGCTCAACTCATCTACGGGCTGAAGCGGTGGTTGGAGAGTCTGGGTAACAGTGTCTATGTGGATTGGATCAACGATCGACAGCTCGACCGTTCGCACGTCTCCGCGGCCACTGCCGCGGTAGTCCGCGACCGAATGGGGCAGTCGAAGTCCATGATCTACGCGACATCCCGTGCGGCAAGCCGTTCCCGTTGGATGCCGTGGGAACTTGGCTACTTCGACGGTCGAATGGGGCCTTCACTCGTGTCGATCTGCCCCGTCGAAACCGGCGTGACGGGCAGCTTCGTCGGTGAGGAGTACCTCGGGCTGTACAACAGTTTTGAGAAGTTGTTCGTCAATGGCACTGCCACCCCGTACGTTACGCGTCGCCGGAGCGGTTCCCTTGAGGCCCAGACAGTCCGCTCCTTCGTCAACGGCACAGACCGCTTCACCACTGTGACTTCCTAGCCCGTTCCGACCCTACGAGAGCTACTTCAGTCGAACTCGAAGTGGGCATTCACTCTGGAGAGGTACCGTACCCCTGCATTCGTGGAGGATCCGACGAGTCGACCTGGCAGCAGGTAGCCCATTCTGGGCGAAAGGGTTGAAGGGCTACATGTGCTGGAGATGCGGCAGGACGACCGGCCGGGACCGTTCGTGCTCGACGACTGCCAGTGTGTTCTCGCAGGTCAGCCGCACGTTGCCGCCAAAGACCAACGGCAGTCGCTGAGCGTGCCGCGCTTCCACTGGTGCTACTGAGGCGACGTCGTCTCAGGCGTCGATCACGAGCGGGATGATCAGCGGGTTGCGTCGGAAGGTCCGGTGCGCCCAGCGTGCAACGTCGCGAGCGAGAAGTTGCTCGAGCTGGTGAGCGTCGCCGATGCCCTCGGCGGCGGCGCGGGCCAGGCACTTCTCGATGACGGCGACGGCGGGGTCGAAGGCACCGTCCTCGTGGACGAAGCCGCGGACCAGGAAGTCCGGGGGGTCGGCGAGCTTCCCGGTGTCCGCGTCAACGATGGCGAGCACGGTGACGACGCCTTCCTCGGCGAGGGTGCGGCGGTCTTTGAGGGTGGCCTCGGTGACGCCGCCCACGGTCTGGGCGTCGACGTAGATGTTGCCGGCCCGTACCTTGCCGGCGATCTTGGCCTTGCCGTCGATGAGGTCGACGACGACGCCGTCCTCGGCGAGGACGACCCGATCCTCGGCCATGCCCGTGCTGATCGCGAGGTCGGCGTTGGCCCGGAGGTGGCGGTACTCGCCGTGGACCGGCATGACGTTCTTGGGCTGCACGATGTTGTAGCAGTAGACGAGCTCGCCGGCGCTGGCATGGCCTGAGACGTGCACCTTGGCGTTGCCCTTGTGGACGACCTTGGCGCCCCACCGGGTGAGCCCGTTGATGACGTTGGAGATCGCGTTCTCGTTCCCCGGGATGACCGAGCTGGCCATCAGGATGGTGTCGCCCTCGCTGATCCGGATCTTGTGGTCGCGGCTGGCCATGCGCGACAGCGCGGCCAGAGGCTCGCCCTGGGACCCGGTGCAGATCAGGGTGGCCTTGTTGGCCGGCATCTTCTCGAGCTGGTCGAGGGGGACGATCAGGTTGGGCGGCACCTTGAGGTAGCCGAGGTCCTGCGCGACGCCCATGTTGCGCACCATCGAGCGTCCGACGAAGGCGACCTTGCGGCCGTGGGCATGCGCCGTGTCGAGCACCTGCTGGATCCGGTGCACGTGGCTGGCGAAGCTGGACACGATCACGCGTCGCGGTGCGGTGCGGAAGACCTGCTCGATCGCGGGGGCGAGCTCACGCTCGGAGGTCGTGAAGCCCGGCACCTCGGCGTTGGTGGAGTCGGTGAGGAAGAGGTCGACGCCCTCCTCGCCCAGCCGGGCGAAGCCGCGCAGGTCGGTGATCCGCTTGTCGAGCGGGAACTGGTCCATCTTGAAGTCGCCGGTGTGCAGGACGGTGCCGGCGCCGGTGCGGATCGCCACGGCGAGCCCGTCGGGGATCGAGTGGTTGACGGCCAGGAACTCCAGGTCGAAGGGGCCGTACGACGCCTTGTCGCGGTCGCCCTCCTTCACCTGACGGGTCACCGGACGGATCCGGTGCTCCTTGAGCTTCTCGACGATCAGGGCCAAGGTCAGCTTGGACGCGATCAGCGGGATGTCCGCACGCTCGCGCAGGAGGTACGGCACGCCGCCGATGTGGTCCTCGTGCCCGTGGGTGAGCACGATGCCGACCACGGAGTCGATGCGATCTCGGATGTAGCTGAAGTCGGGCAGGATGACGTCCACGCCGGGCTGGTGCTCCTCGGGGAAGAGCACCCCGCAGTCGACGACGAGCAGCTTCTTGTTGTACTCGAAGACGGTCATGTTGCGGCCGATCTCCCCGAGACCGCCGAGCGGGACGACCCGGAGACCGCGCGGGGGCAGCTTGGGCGGGACCTTGAGTTCAGGGTGGGGATGGCTCACGGGGGTCCGTTCTCGGTGATGGTGGGGGCTCGGACCGGGCGGCGCCGGGCGCAGGCGTGGGTCTGGGCCATGATCGGTCGACGTCGTGTCGATGAGTCCGCATGATTGTGCCGGACTCCCGTCGTGGGTCGCTCATCGGCGGGGTCGCGGGGAAGCGCACACCTGCCTGCCAGCGCCACCCTTGTTGCGCCGCTCGGCTCATGCTCGTGGCAGTCGTAGACCGCTGCTGGTGAGGTACGCCGACGCGAGGGCATCGACCACGATCGGACAGGAGAGCTGGGGGCGACGCGCTCCACGAACGACGTGCTCGCAGTCGGGTCGAGGATCCGGGACCGACGAGAACCACATCCGCCGCTTCGGCGCGATCGACGACCACGATCAGGACTCCGATCCGCCGACCCCGTTCGGGGAGGAGCAGGCCGTGCCGGGTGCGGACTCGGACGAGCCCGGTGCGGACCCGGACCCGGAGCCCGTGGACCTCGAGTGACGCGTTGTTCCGGCACCTGGTTGCGGGTTCGCTGAGCCGATGACGACGCACGTAGTGCTGATTGCGGACACCCACGTCCCGAAGCGCGCACGAGACCTGCCGAGCCCGGTCTGGACGGCGATGGAGCAGGCCGACGTCGTCATCCACGCGGGCGATTGGGTCGACGAACGCCTCCTTGACGAGTGTGAGCGCAGGACGCGCAGCCTTGTCGGTGTGTGGGGCAACAAGGACCATGGTGCCCTTCGCGAGCGGCTCACGGAGGTTGCGCGCGTCGATATCGAGGGCATCCGGTTTGGTGTCGTGCACGAGACCGGGCCAGCGAAGGGTCGGGAGGAACGGTGCGGCGCCCGCTTCGACGATTTGGATGTGCTCGTCCTCGGGCACAGTCACATCCCGTGGGACACGACGAGCGAGACAGGATTGCGGCAGCTGAACCCGGGCTCGCCCACCGACCGGCGCCGCCAACCGCACCGCACCTACATGACTCTCACCGTCGACGCCGGCCACCTGACCGACGTCACCCTCCGCACCGTGCGTTCGCCGTGGAGACCCGAGCGCTCGTGAGGTCGACACGGTGAGCGACCGGCGCGGCCCGGTGGCGATGCCGGTCGAACCTCGGAGGCTGCCTGAGTGGTCGGCGGCGGTGGGTCGACTCCGCGGCGCCGCTACTCGTCGCCGGTCAGGTTGAATGCCCGCAGCCGGCGGCCCGTGAGCCAGGTGCCGCCGCCGATGACGACCGCGGCGGCGATCACGGCGTACGTCAGCGGCAGGTTGTCGACGAGCGTGAGGTCGGCGACCCGGTCGACCATCTCGCCGGACCAGCGGGTGATGCTCAGCCAGCGCACGCCGTCGAGCAGTCCGCCGAGCAATCCCTCCCAGACCAGCAGGTAGACCAGCCCGAGCACGACGGCGTGCCGGGTCAGCACCGAGAGCAGTGCGAAGAGCGCGCAGTACGCCGTACCGCCGACCAACGAGGCGACGGCGAAGCCGACCGCGAACGAGGGCTCGTCGGCCCGCAGGATCAGTCCAGCGACCAGCATCGGTATGGCGCCGAACACAAGCACGCAGGCCACGGACACAACCAACTTGCTGGACACGATCGTGTGTCGTGAGATCGGCTTGGCGAGTAGGTAGGAGATGGAGCCGTCGTCGATCTCGGGGGCCAGCAGCCCGGACGTCGCGAGCAGCGCCACCAGCGGCACGATCACGATGAGCCCGAGCCGGTAGAGAACGTGCTCCGAGCCGGTGGCGTCCTGGCCGACCAGCACCCGCACCAGGACAGAGAGCGCCAGCAGCACGAGCGGCAGTACGAACAGCAACACCCCGCGCCGGCGGCCGAAGACGCTGCGGACGCCCAGTCGGACGATGGTGCGTGAGATCACGACGACACCAGGTAGGAGAAGACACTCTCCAGCGACTCGTCGGCCGGCGTCACCTCATGCAGGCGTACGCCGTGCTCGCGCGCCAGCCGAGGAAGTACCTCGCTGAAGCGGCCGAAGTCGGCGGCCTCCAGCTCGATGCCACCCTCCGACCGCAGCCGCGCGCCGCGCACGGACGCATCTGCCATCAGCGCCGACGCCATCAGTCGGTCGTCGGAGGTGCGAAGGACGAACCGGTTCGGTCGGTCGGTCATCAGCCGCCGGATGGCTCCGAAGTCCCCGGACGCCGCGTGCCGCCCAGCGACCACGACCTCGATCTGGCGCGCGACCTGCTCCACCTCCTCGAGGATGTGCGAGCTGAAGAGCACGGTGCGCCCGTCGGCGCCCATGGTGCGGATCAGCTCCATCAGGTGGATCCGCTGTCGCGGGTCCATGCCGTTGAACGGTTCGTCCAGCAGCAGCACAGCCGGGTCGTGCACCAGCGCCGAGGCCATCTTGATCCGCTGCCGCATCCCCTTGGAGTACGTCGAGATCTCCCGGTCCTGGGCGTCGGTCAGTTCGATCAGGGCGATCGCCCGCTGGGCGGCGGCGCCGGGGTCGGCCAGGCCGTGCAGCTCGGCGTTCGCGACCACGAACTGGCGTCCGGTCAGGTAGTCGAAGAGCGCCTCGCGCTCGGGCACCAACCCGAGCTTGCGGTAGACGGCCTCGTTGCGCCACAGCGGGTCGCCGTCCAAGGTCACCGTGCCGGCCGAGGGCGCCAGGAACCCAGACATCAGCGCGATCAGCGTGGACTTCCCGGCACCGTTCGGGCCGAGCAGGCCGGTGACGCCGGGGCCGATTGTCATCGTCACGTCATTGACCGCGACGACGTTGCGGAACCACCGCGAGACGCGGTCGATCTCGATCGTGCTCATGGTTCGACTCGCCGGTACCGGACCAACAGGCCGCCGATCGCACCGAGCACGGTCACGACGACCACGCCGACATACAGCACGCCCATCGCGGTGCCGGTCGGCGGCGTGATGGTCGCCTCGGGGGAGTCGAAGAGGAAGACCTGCACCCCGTTGACCAGCGTGTAGGGCGAGAAGAGCCCAGCCACCTCGCCCACCCGGAGGTTGCCGCTGTCATAGGCGATGCCCTGGATGGTTGCGACGACCGTGTAGCTGACGACCAGCACCACGATCACCGCCGCGACCGCCAGCCCACGGCGGACGGTCAGCGCGGCGACCAGAGCCGCCAGCCCGGACAGGCATGCGGCGAGCAGCACGGCCCCGACGGCGGCGCCGAGGAAGCGCCCGGTCTCGCGGCCCACCGGGAGGTCGGCGAGCAGCCCGCCGAGGTACATCAGTAGCAGGGGCGCGCCGATCAGCACGAACGTCGCGGTGGTCAGCGATGCCAGCCGCACCAGCACATAGACCGAGCGCCGCATCGGTCGGGCGAGGTAGAGCGTGATGCTGCGGAACCGCAGGTCTCGCGAGATCAGCGCCGGCGCCTGTGCGGCCACGAAGACCGAGACCAGCAGCTGCGTGGTGATCGGATACGTCGAGTAGGCGACGATCTGCTCGTCGAGGCCGAGCAGCTTCCGGGCCTGCACCAGCACACCGACGAGGATCAGCGCCGGCAGCAGCATCATGGCGAGCAGGCCCATCGGCAGCACCTTCGAGCGCGCCGATCTGCCCAGCCCGTAGGTGTTGCGCAGTCCGGTCTTGAAGAATCCCCACGCGACGGGCCCTTCGCCGAGCCGCGGCCCGCCGTACGGGCGGTAGCCGAGGTCGTGGATGACCCCGGTCGGGCCGTGCGCACTCTCGGACAGGGCGGTCCCAGCGTGGTCAGACGGGCTGGACACTGCCGGCACCTCCGTCCCGGAAGACGTCCTCGATGCGGTGGTGGCGCTCCTGCATCCGCACCAGGCCGAGGCCGAGGTCGACGACCACGTCGCGTACGACGTCTGGCGTGGTGTCGTCGCGGACCTCGACCTCGACCATCGTGCCGCCCGCGGGCCGGGCCACCAGGCCTGCGTCGACCAGCGCCTGCCCGAGCAGCCGGTCGGCGTCGGGCCGGCCCAGCACTTCGACGATCAGGCTGCCGGTCGCATGCAGGAACTCGGTGGTCGCGGAGGAGCGGAGCAGCCGTCCGGCGTCGAGCACAACGACGTGGTCGCTCACCCGCTCCAACTCGCCGAGGAGGTGGGAGGTGACGAGGACGGCAATCCCGAACTCGCTGCCGATCCGTCGGACCAGCGCCAGCATGTCGTCGCGCGCGGACGGGTCGAGGCCGTTGGTCGGCTCGTCGAGCAGCACCAGCCGCGGGTCGTGCACGAGCGCCTGGGCGAGCTTCACCCGCTGCTTCATGCCGGTGGAGTAGCCGCCGATCGGGCGGTATCGCTCCTCGGCCAGACCGACGTGGCGCAGCACGTCCGAGGTGCGCTCGCGTGCGGCGGCGTACGGGAGCCCGGACATCTGGCCCAGGTGGACGACCAGGTCACTGGCGGAGACATCGGCGGGCAGGCAGTCGTGCTCGGGCATGTAACCGACGAGCCCGCGGATCCGGCCGCCGTCGGTGGCGACGTCGTAACCGAGCACGCTCGCGCTCCCACTGGTCGCCGGCACCAGGCCCAGCAGGATCTTGATGAGCGTCGACTTGCCCGCCCCGTTGGCGCCCACCAGGCCGGTGACGCCCTCACCGACGGTCAGCTCAAGGTCGTCAAGTGCGGTGACACCGGGGTACGCCTTGGTCAGACCCGCGGTCTCGATGACGCCCACGCCCCCAACCTATCCGGGCGACGATCCGGCCGCGGCGTCCTCGCCCGAAGACGATCAAGCGTCGACGGGCACCACCGGGCGTCGGTTGAGTGCCTTGACGCGTCCGTGGCGTGGCCCCTCACCGTCGCCGCGCGGCCGGATCTCGTCGTCGATCACGACCCAGGGGCGACAGAGGACCGAGTCCGCCTCGAACTCCTGGTTTGATCTTGACTTTATGGTCGAGCATGTGTTCGAATAGAAGCCGATGTAGTAGTCCTTCGGTCACGACCGTTGCTCGTCTTGCGACGCGCTGACATCGACGTTCAGTGAAGTCCCGTGTGGTTCCAGTCCCCGGGCGCCTTTCGATCCCAGGTGCGCCCGTGTCTGCAGAGACGTCCTCCGACCTCCACCCCGTGCTGGCTGCGGTGGCCGTCGTCGACGACGCGCTGCGCGACGTCGTCGACATCGACCCGATGTACATGTCGGTCCAGGACAAGGGGAGTGCGCTGCTGGCGCTGAGCTCGCTGATCGACCGCGCCGACGAGCTTCGGATGCGCGTGCTTGCTGCTGCTGACGACCTTGCGGCGGAGGAGGGCGCCCGGGACGCTGCGGCGTGGTTGGCTCATCATGCGCGGCTCGACCGGGGTGAGTGTCGGCGCAGGCTGCGGCTCGCGCGCTCCCTGCAGGAGCGCGAGACCACGGCGGCCGCACTGCGTCGAGGCGAGATCAACGTCGCCCAGGCGGAGGTCGTCCTACGCGCCATCGACGACCTGCCGGACGAGATCGACGACGCGGTTCGGCCTGCAGCCGAGGAGCGCCTGGTCGAGGAGGCGGGCCGATTCGGCCCGCGGGCCTTGCGGGTGCTGGGTCGGCGAGTGGTCGACGTGGTCGCACCCGAGGTGGCGGAGGACCTGGAACGCCGACTCCTCGAGAAGGAGGAGGCGCGGGCGGCACGCCGTACGTTCCTCACCACCCGCCGCAACGGCGACGGGACGACGGACATCCGCATCCGCGTCTCCGACCTCGTGTGCAACCGGCTGCTCACCTATCTCGAGGCGTTCACGTCTCCGCGGCGCGAATCCGGTGTCCCGGCCGACGAGCGAGAGCCGCACGGGCAGCGCCTCGGCGCCGCCTTCGCCTCCTTCCTCGAAGCCGTCGACCCGGCCCGCCTGCCACTGCACGGCGGTGATGCCACGACCCTGTTGGTCTCCGTCGATCTCGAGGTACTGAGAAGTGGTCTCGGCGTCGCCCATGTCGGCGATGAACCGCTGTCGGCCGCCGAGGCCCGCCGACTCGCGTGTACGGCGAACATCATTCCGGTGGTGCTCGGCGGCGCGAGCCAGGTGCTCGACGCCGGTCGGACGCGCCGATTGTTCTCACCGGTTCAGCGCAAGGCGCTCGCCGCGACCCAGCCGACCTGCCGTGGGGTGGGGTGTGACATCCCAGCCGCGTGGTGCGAGGCACATCATGCGGCCGAGACCTGGGCGAAGGGAGGCCTCACCAACCTCGCCGACGGTGTCCTGCTTTGCTCCTTCCACCACCGTCGAGTCCACGACGTCCACTACGAGCACGAGCGGATGTCCGACGGCCGAGTCAGATTTCATCGGCGAAACTAGACCAGGCTCAACCGGTGGTGGCAAGGCCAGGTTCCTTCAGCGACCTCAGATGCTCATCGAGTGCCTCGGCTGGGGTCTTCCATCCGAGGGTCTTTCGTGGCCTGGCGTTGAGAGCTGCAGCGACGGCTTCGACGTCCTCCGCAGCCCACCTGCGGTACGACGTCGTACGCACCGCCGGAGCAACGCCCTGCGGAAGGTCTCCATCCGGTGGGTTCTTCCCCGACGGACGAGGGCGGCAAGCAAGCGTCGGGTCGGACTACGCGGGTAGGTCGACGTAGACGGGCCGGTGGTCGGATCCGGGCCTGTCCCGCCGGGCGTCCGGCTGGTCATCGATGGAGGGGGCTGGCGCTGGGCCGGCGCCGGCCGTGACGCCGTGGACGAGCGGCTCCGAGACGAGGATGTGGTCGATGAGCTCCCGTCGGCCGCGGTAGTTGCGCGAGTACCTGTCAGCTTCTGGGATGTGCGGAGCGACGTTCCAGAGGCGTTGCTGGTCACCCGCGTCGGGACGGTCGAAGCCGATCGTCCCGATCTCCGACCCCGGCGGGCCGAGCAGGATCTGCGTGGTGGCCGCCTGCGTGTCGTCGTTGAGGTCGCCGGCGACGACGACTGCGGCCGTGTTCGTCGTGCTCTGAGCGAGGAGCCGAGTGACGAAAGCGCGGATCCCAGCCGCTTCCGCGGCGCGCCGGTGGAGCGCATAGACGGCGTACCTGGCCCGCTCGGCCTCGTCGCTGGTCGAGAACCGTCCGCCCGGAAACGTGAGCAGCTTCGACTTCAGGTGCGCCGAGACGACGTGGACCTTCTTGCCGCCGAACGTCGCCGTGGCCTTCAGAGCCGGCCGACCGAGCCCGGCGATCACCCGTCCGTCGTCGTCGACCTGGACGGTTCCGAGCCCGGTGGGGAAGTCGCTGACCTGCTCGACCTCGCGGAGCAGGCGACGCGAGAGCAACGCGACGCGGATGCCACGGCCGTCCGGGTCCGCGGTCTCGCGGTACCAGGTCCCCGGCAGGGCAGCCGCGAGGTCGTCGAGGGCGGGCGGCGACCCGACTTCCTGGACAGCCAGTACGTCGGGGGCGATCGCGGCGATCGTCGAGGCGAGTGCGGCGATCTTCGCTTCGTACGTCGCACGGCTCGCCGGCGCCGCCGCGGACGCGTTCGGAGCGAACAGGTTCTCCAGGTTCCACGTGGCGACACGCATGGGTCGCTGCCCGCTAGCGGCCGGGAAGGTCGGTGACCTCCAGCCCGTGGCCGGAGGCCTTGATCAGGTCCGGCATCGTGAAGGTGTCGGTAGCCGACTCGACGAACGGCGTCCACGTCGGGTCGTTGCGCAGGTACGACGAGGGGTCCTTCGTGAGCAGCCCGAGGAAGACCTCGGCCACGATGCGGCCGCCGACCGGTCCGAGGTGGTGTCCCTGAGCGAGCACCCGCGCCTCGCGGAGGATGTAGTACCAGAGGGGTGCCGGCCCGCCGCCCGGGAGCTCGAGCTCGGCGTCGGTGAGCGGGGTCAGACCCATGGCAGCTGCGACGTCTTGCCCGGACGGTAGCGCGAGCCGCGCGCCGCGGGTGAGGTTGCGGTCGATGAGCGATGGCCGGCTGCCGCCGATCTCGACCGGGAGGTTCGCCAGGGGATTGGCCAGCTTGGTGTCGATGAGTCGGGTGAGCTGGAGCTCGCCGTCGCCGGCTCCGTCGACCTCGAAGAACCGGCGCCACTCGATCGTCCAGAACCGCGGCAGGATGCGGAACCCGCCGAACTGCTGCAGCGCCAGCGCGGGATCGGTGGTGGCCCCGGGCAGGAAGGTCGCCAGGTTCTGCACCCCGCTGTTCAGGGTGTACCGGCCGCGGACCTGGGAGTGGCCGAAGCGGTAGGCCGCGACCGCGAACTCGACCGGCATGTACGGCGCTGCGGATCGCGGTTGGTAGAACTCGAGATTCGCCTTCGGGACCACACCGGTCTCGTCGAAGACCGAGTCGAGCATCTCCTGGCCGACGGTGCGGCGTAGGAAGTCGTGCACGACGACCCACTGGTAGTGCCACCGGACGACCCGCTGGGCGGTCTCGAAGACGCTCTCGCTTCCCCGTCGGATGCCCGGTTCCGCGCGTACCCGTTCGACCATCTTGTTGTGGAACTTCAGCATCGTCAGCTGCAGCTGGCTGACGAAGGTGTTCTCGTCGTTGCGAGGGTCGCCGATCAGGGCGGTGTCCTGGGTGTTGCGCGGTAGGTCGTCCTCGTTGTCGTGCTGGCCGATGAGCAGCATGTCCTCGAAGCCGGGCCGCTTGTCGTACAGGTAGGCGTCGTCGGTCGGCCCGCGCCCGTAGATGGAGTCGAGGTCGAAGCGCGGCGACCTGAAGTTCGTCAGTGCGTCGGGGTCGTTCTGCCGGGTCAGGCTGGAGACCGGGTCGAACGTCAGATCGTGGTCGATGAACTGGCCGAGATAGGTGTAGCCCGCGGGAATCGTGGGGTTGTTCAGGGCCTGGTCGCCGCCGGACGCGTTCTCGGTCATCGCCTGGGCGATGGCGTCGATCCGCTCCTTGGTCGGCACGTAGGGCGGGAGCCGGAACATCCGCCCGAACCTGCCCTCGAACAGCTGCGAGACCGGCAGGTACGCCAGGCCACGCTGCTCGTAGCCGTGACCGCGTGCCGGGCGGTGTGGTGATCCGAAGCCGCGCGCGGACGCGGCCTGGTTGACCAGCTCCTCGGTGGGCCGGCCGTTGCTGTCCTGGAGGCCATCGGACTTGGTGGTGGTGCTCGTGGATTCCGTGGTGGTGGGGCACATGCGCGCTCTCCCGAGAACTGGTGTGGCGTGGTTGCAGTACGACCCGTCCGAGCTGAGGGCCCGCCGGGACCTGGGCGCCCGCACGGGCGCATCATCTGGTCCCCCCAAATGGACACCGCCGCCATCGAGGGCCGCAGCGTCAAGATGCACCTCATGGTTCTCCCGTCATCGGCCGGGGGCAATAGGCAGATCGGACCATTCGCGGGGTCGGACCAGGAGTGTGGACGTCACGTCGAGACGCCGTATCGGAGACACGGTGTCCCCGTAGCGTGCTGTCTGTGACTACCTGGACACGGCGCGGGGTGCTGGGAGCCGGTGCGCTGGGAGCGCTCGCGGCCTGCTCGACCGGCGGTCAGGAGCCGACGCCGCCCACGCCGGCGGCGCCGCCGTCAGGGACGTCGTCGGGCAAGGTCGACTGGGGCCGGCTGCGACGGTCGGTGCGCGGAGAGCTCGCGCGGCCCGGAGGTGCGACGTACGACCAGGTCCGCCTGCTCGAGAACCCGCGGTACGACGGGGAGCGGCCACTGGCGGTGCTGTCGGTGGCGGACGCCGAGGACGTGGCGACTGGCATCAGGTTCGCCCAGGACCACGACCTGCCGGTCGCGATCCGGTCGGGTGGGCACAGCTACCCGGGGTGGTCCGGGGGCGGGTCTCCGCGAGCGCTCGTGCTGGATTGCCGTCCGCTGTCCGGCGTCACGCTCGACGGCGCCACGGCCACCATCGGCGCTGGCACAGCACTCGCGAGCGTCTACGACACGCTCGGTAGTGGCGGCCGGGCCATCGCGGGCGGCTCCTGTGCGACCGTCGCGGTCGGGGGACTGACCCTCGGCGGCGGCGTCGGCGTCCTCACCCGGGCGATGGGCCTCAGCTGCGACGCTGTGACGTCGATGCAGGTGGTCACCGCCGACGGGAAGGTGCGCACCGCCGGCGCGGACGAGGAGCCCGATCTCTATTGGGCGCTGCGGGGCGGAGGCGGTGGGCACCTGGGCGTCGTCACGTCCTTCGACTTCACGACCTCGGCCGCCCCGACGCTCGACACGGTCTACCTGCAGTGGCCGATCTCGGCGGCACCCGACGTGCTCGCTGCCTGGCAGGACTGGGCTCCCGACGCCGACCCGAGGCTCTGGTCGACCCTCAAGGCCCTCGGCGGGCAACAGCACGCGGGCGGGCCGATCCTGCTGCTCTCCGGCACCTGGACCGGGCCGGGCGACGCGTTCGACCGCCAGCTCTCAGGCCTGCTCGACCACGTCCCCTCCCCGAGCACCCGCTCCACCCAGACCCGCAGCTACCTCGAGGCGATGCTGTCGTACGCCGGTTGCGGATCCATCCCGATCGACAGGTGCAACACCGGCCCGGGTGGCTCGCTGGACCGGGAGTCCTTCGGCGCGACCTCGCACGTCGCGTACGACGCCCTCAGCTCGGCGGGCATCGGCGACCTGCTCGACCAGGTGCAGGGGGCGCAGTCCTCCGGTCTGAAGGAGGCCGGCATCTCGATCGACGCGCTGGGCGGCAAGGTCCGTGACCTCGCGCCCGACGCGACCGCGTTCGTCCACCGCCGAGCCCTGGCGACGGTGCAGTACACGGCGACGTTCCCGTCGGGCACGGCTGACGCCGCCGACGCCTACGCGCACGGCTTCCGGGCCGCGATGCTCCCGCACTGGGGCAACCACGCCTACGTCAACTACGCCGACCCGACGATCGACGACGCCCAGGCGGCCTACTTCGGAGCCAACGCCGACCGGCTGGCGCAGGCGCGGACGACGTACGACCCCGACGGCTTCTTCACCCAGCCCCAGGACTTCTGAGCCGGACAGTCCTTCTGGGCGCACAACAACGTTCACGACGTACGGCGGGTTCCGCCTCGACCAAAACAAGAACGTGTTCTAGTATTCCTCCTGTCCCACCATGACAGGAGAAGTCCATGTCCCAGGCTGTTCTCGACGGCGTCCGTGACCTGCTGCCCACGATCCGGGAGCGGGCCGACGAGGCCGAGCGACTTCGCGTCGTCCCCGAGGCGTCGATCAAGGAGCTGGAGGAGGTCGGCTTCTTCCGGCTGCTGCAGCCCAAGCGCTTCGGCGGCCACGAGGCCGACCCGATCGACTTCTACACCGCGGTCCGCGACATCGCCGGCGCGTGCGGCTCGACGGGCTGGGTCTCCAGCGTGGTCGGCGTGCACCCCTGGCAGGTCGCGCTCTTCTCCGACGAGGCGCAGCAGGCGGTGTGGGGCAACGACTCGACGACGCGGCTGAGCTCGTCGTACGCCCCGACCGGCAAGGCGAAGCTGACCGACGGCGGCTACATCCTGTCCGGCAAGTGGAGCTTCTCGTCCGGCTGCGACCACTGCAGCTGGGTGCTGCTCGGCGGGCTGGTCTTCAACGACGAGGGCAACGTCGTCGACTTCAAGACGTTCATGGTGCCGCGGGAGAACTACACGATCAACGACGTGTGGCACATGGTCGGCCTCTCCGGCACGGGCTCCAACGACATCGTGGTCGAGGACGTCTTCGTGCCCGATGCGTTCACTCTGTCGATGGGCGACACCGGCCGCTGCTTCGGCCCGGGTCAGGAGCAGAACACCTCCGACCTCTACAAGCTGCCGTTCCACTCGATCTTCACCGGCACCATCACCACGCCGATCATCGGCATGGCGATGGGCGCGTACGCCGAGCACGTCGACATGCAGCAGAAGCGCGTGCGCGCGGCGTACCTCGGTGAGAAGGCGTCGCTCGACCCGTTCGCCGCGGTGCGGATCGCCCGTGCGTCGTCCGACATCGATGCAGCCTGGGCGCTGCTGGTCAACAACATCCGCGACGAGCAGGCCCACGTCGCCAAGGGCGAGAAGATCCCGCTCGGCCTGCGCCTGAAGGTGCGGCGCGACCAGGTGCTCGGCACCCAGCGCGCCATCGACGCCATCGACTCGCTCTTCGAGGCCTCCGGTGGCCGGGCGCTCGCCCAGGGCACCTATCTGCAGCGGGCCTGGCGCGACGCCCACGCGGGCCGGGTCCACGCGGCCAACGACCCCGAACGGGCCCTGCAGATGTACGGAGCCCACGAGTTCGGGCACAAGGTCGACCCGGGGATGTACTGACCGTGACCTTCACCAAGGAGTCCGTCCAGCACTCCGCCAAAGCCGGAGACCTCACCCTCAACTACTACGAGGCCGGTGAGAGCAAGGACGGTGCGCTGCCGCTGGTGATGCTGCACGGCGGCGGCCCCGGCGCATCAGCCTGGTCGAACTTCGGCCGCGCGCTGCCGCACTTCGCGGCGTCGTACCGCACGCTGCTCGTCGATCAGCCGGGCTTCGGCGGCTCCGACAAGCCGCCGGTGGTGGGCAACTACTACCGGTTCTCCGCCGACTACGTCGTCAAGCTCCTCGACGAGCTCGGCCTCGAGCGCATCCACCTGCTGGGCAACAGCCTGGGCGGCGGTACGGCGATGCGCCTGGCGCTCACCTACCCCGACCGCGTCGGCCGGCTGATCCTGATGGGCCCGGGCGGCCTGTCGCTCAACCTCTTCCACGCCGACCCGACCGAGGGGGTGCAGCGGCTGATGGACTTCGGCGCCGAGCCGACGCCGGAGAAGCTGCGCGCCTTCATCTCGACGATGGTCGTCAACCAGAAGCTGGTCACCGACGAGCTCGTCGCGGAACGGTTCGCCGACGCGACCGCGCCCGGTGCGCAGGACGCGATGCGGTCGATGGGGATGTCCTTCTGGAACCCCGAGACCGCCGAGGACGGAATGCTCTGGCGCGAGGCCCACAAGCTGCGCAAGCACACCCTGCTGACCTGGGGCCGCGAGGACCGGGTGAACCCGCTCGACGGCGCGTTCGCCGCGCTCAAGCTGATCCCGAAGGCGCAGCTGCATGTCTTCCCGAACTGTGGGCACTGGGCACAGATCGAGGCCGCCGAGGAGTTCGCCGAGATCTCGACCGCCTTCCTGAACCGTCACGTGGAGAGACCACCGAGAGAGGGAGCTGCGTCATGACGATCGACATCAAGTCCATGGGCTACGTCCGCGTCGCCAGCACGGACCTCGAGCAGTGGAAGACCTTCGCCGGCAAGGTGCTCGGCCTGGCCGAGGGCCGTGGACCGAACCCCGACAACCAGTACTGGCGGATCGACGAGGTCTCCGCGCGGCTGGTCGTCTACCCGGCCGACGTCGACCAGCTCGGTTGTGTGGGTTGGGAGCTCGCCGACCACCGCGCCCTGCAGGAGGCCCGGGAGCACCTGCAGAAGGCCGGGGTCGACTTCGAGGAGGGCACCACGGAGGAGCTCGCGGAGCGCCGCGTGCAGGAGCTGGTCCGCTTCTCCGACCCGTTCGACAACGTCTTCGAGCTGTTCCACGGCATCACCTACGAGTCACGCCCGATCGTCACGCCGTACGCCGCGAAGTTCGTGACCGGCGACCAGGGGATGGGCCACATCGTGCTGCCGGTCCTCGATGACGTCGAGGCGCTGCGCTTCTACGCCGACGTCCTCGGCTTCCGGCTCCGCGACTCGATGAGCATGCCGGGAGAGTTCGTCGGCAAGGAGCCCGGTACCAAGGTGTGGCTGCGGTTCCTCGGCGTCAACCCGCGGCACCACTCGCTGGCGTTCCTGCCGATGCCCAACGCGTCCAAGTGCGTCCACATCATGCTGGAGGTCGACGAGCTCGACCACGTCGGTCGTGCGCTCGAGCGGGTGCGCAAGCACAAGGCTCCGCTGTCAGCCACACTCGGTCGGCACATGAACGACGAGATGATCTCCTTCTACGTGAGGTCGCCCGGTGGCTTCGACATCGAGTTCGGCACCGAGGGTCTGACCGTCGACGACAGCAGGTGGGTCGCTCGGGAGTCCACGGCCGTGTCCTACTGGGGACACCACTTCGGTGCCGGAGCGCAGTGAGAGACTGTCGCTCATGACCTCGGAACCCAGCGGCGACATCCCCGAGGGGATGAGCCCGGACGCCCGGGACACCTGGCCGAGCCCCGAGCTGATCATCTCCTGGCTGGGCGACCAGGAGATCGACTTCGAGTTCCGGCCCGGTGAGGACCTCCCCGTCCACGACGACCCCGAGGCGGTGTACGCCGCGCGCCGCTTCCGCGACGTGCTCGGCCGCTTCGGCTCCGGCGTCACCGTCGTCACTGCGGTGAGCAACGACGAGCCCGTGGGCCTGACCTGCCAGTCCTTCTCCAGCGTCTCGCTCGACCCGCCACTCGTGCTCTTCGTCCCCGCCAAGACGTCGCGCGCGTGGCCGCTGATCCAGCGCTCCGGCCGCTTCTGTGTCAACCTGCTCGCCGCCGACCAGGCCGACCTGTCCAACACGATGGCGAGCCGTGGCACGGACAAGTTCGCCGAGGTGAAGTGGACCCCGGCGCCTCAGACCGGCTCGCCCATGCTCGAGGGCGCCATCGCTCACATCGACTGCTCCATCCACGCCGTGCACGAGGCCGGCGATCACTACGTGGTGATCGGCCGGGTCCTCGACCTGGTCACCGATGACGACGGTGACGACGACATCGCGCCGCTGCTGTTCTACCGCGGGAAGTACCGCACCACCGACGCCCGCTGAGCTACGGCGTCCAGTCCCGCCCGAACCACCGCCGGATCCGCTCGGCCCCGAAGGTCTCCTTGTCGCGGGCGAGCTCGATGGACGGGCCCTGGAGAGTCCCCACCGGTGCCTGACCGCTGAGGAACGTCACGTCGACCTTGGCTACCTGGTCGGCGCCGAACTCGAGGTAGCAGACGCCGCGGCCGTCGTACGTCGTGGCGCTGGCCTCGCCGCGGGCGCGCGCGACCAGCTGCGCGGCGACGACGACGGCCTGGCCCTCGGCGAAGACACCCGCCTTGGGCGTGCCGACGCTGGTGACGTCACCGACGGCGTACACGTCCTCGAACCGGGTCTGCAGGGTCAGCGGGTCGACCGGGATCCAACCCTCGCCGGCCAGCCCGGACTCGACGACGACATCGGGAGCGCGATGGGTCGGGACCGCCAGGAGTAGGTCGAAGGGGAGCTCGGAGTCGTCACCGAGCATCGCGCGGCCGGGCTCGACCGAGCGCACCAGCTGGCCCGGGTGCCAAGCGATCCCGCGCCGCTCGAACTCGATGAGCAGGGCCGCGGACGCCTCCGGCGACGGCGGGATCGGCACCCCGAGCGGCATCACCAACGACACCGTGGAGCGGTCCAGCAGTCCGCGCTCGCGCAGGTGGTCGTGGACCAGCAGGGCGGTCTCGCTGGGCGCGGGTGGGCACTTGAACGGCGTCGAGGTCACGGCGACGACGACGTCGCCGCCCGGGAAGGTGTCGATCACGTCGCGGAGACCGAAGGCGCCCGCGACGGTGTAGAACTCGTGGCCGTGCTCGACCAGCCCGGGGGTGGCGCCGGGGTGCAGGTCGGCGCCGAGAGCGACCACGAGGACGTCGCAGTCCAGGGGACCGGCGTCGGTGTCGACGCGCTTGGACTCGGGGTCGATGGCGCGGACGGTGGCGGCGATGAACCGGACGCCGGCCGGCGCGAGGTCGGCGTACCGATGCAGGACGTGGTCGGCGCTCGAGCGGCCGAACATCACGTCGAGCTTGGAGAAGCCGAAGACGAAGCCCTCGGACCTGTCGACCAGGGTGACCTCGACGGCATCACCGGCTTGGTTCGCGAGGGTGGCCGCCAGCTCGAGCCCGCCGAAGCCGGCGCCCAGGATCAGGATGCGCATGGCCGCAACCTAGGGCATCTTCGTCGCGGCGGGCCGGTCTGGATCGGAGAGGACTCAGATCTGGGTACGACGCGGGTTCGCGACTGCGCCCGGGAAGGCGCGGGCGTCGGCGGCGGGCACGCCTCACCCACAGCTCGACAACACGATCGGCTAGGACGGGTGACTGGGTGGCGGGCCGTCGACGTTGACGGTCGGCATGCCGCCACCGGCCCGCGCGATCACCGCCAGCGACGGCTCGCCGGTCGGGTTGGACTCGCGGTGCACGGTCCATGCCGGCACGTGCACGAAGTCACCGGCCTCGGCGTCGAGATAGCCCTCGTGGCCCTCGAACTCGAGGCGCAGCACGCCGCGGACGACGTACAGGCTCGACTCGTTGCGGTCGTGGTGGTGCCACCCGGAGACCGCGCCCGGTGCGGTCTCGACCTGGCCGGCCCAGAGCAGCGGCAGCTCGAACGCGCGCTGCCGGTCCATCCCTGGCGTCGGGTCGGCTGCGTCGAGCTCGCCGGACCGGAAGACCCGGATGGGGGTGGGCCCGCCGTCGAACTCGATCGTGAGCGTGCTCTCGAACCCTGCCGACATCTCGCCCGGCCACACCGTGAGCGCACGGAAGTCGTGGCCGTCCTGGGATCCCTCCTCGACGAGCATCACCACCCTGTCGCCGGGGACGATGCGTTTGTAGCCAGGCATCTCGATGGCGGAGTAGTGCGCCCAGCAGCCACCGGGGGTGTCCGGGGAGTCGATGACACCCCAGCCCTCGTCCTCGTGCCACTCGCGGACCGTGCCTGTCGTGCGCATGCCTTCAGAGTGCCACGGCCGCCCGGTGGTCGCGGGCGGATCCGAAGAGCTGGCCGAGCGCGTGAGCCCGCTTGAAGACCAGGTGGGCGTCGTGCTCCCACGTGATCGCGATGCCGCCGTGCAGCTGCACGGTCTCGCCGGCGAGGTGGGCGACGGCGTCGGAGCAGTAGGCCTTCGCGACGTGGGTGACCTGGTCGGCGTCGTCGGCGTGCGTCGAGACGGCGTACGACGCCGCCCAAGCCGCCGAGCGGCACATCTCGGTGAGCACGAGCATGTCGGCCATCCGGTGCTTGAGCGCCTGGAAGGAGCCGATCGGGCGGCCGAACTGCACCCGCTCCTTGCTGTAGGACACCGTCATGTCGAGCGCGCGGGCGGCGAGCCCGGAGGCGAGCGCGGAGCAGCCGACGGCGCCGACCAGCTCGGCGCGGGCGCGGGCGGCGGGGCCGTCGCCGATCCGGGTCGCGCCATCAAGGGAGCCGCGGACCGTTGCGAGCCGGATCGTCTGGTCCATCGTCGGGGTCCAGGTGCGCTCGACCCGGTCGGGGTCGACCTCGTAGAGACCGTCGTCGGTGGCGACGACGAGCACCGTGGCGAGGTCGCCGTCGACGACGTCGACCGCATCGGTCCCGACGGCGAACGCCGCCACCTCGCCCATCGCGATGCGGGGGAGGAGCCGCGCCTTGGCATCCTCGTCGGCGCCGGCGAGCAGCGCCTCCGAGGTGACCAGCGAGCTGAGCAGGGGACACGGGACGAGCGAACGGCCGACCTCCTCGAGTGCGACGAGCGACTCGAAGAGCGAGAACCCGGCTCCGTCGTACTCCTCCGGGATGCCGAGCGCGGCCACGCCGATCTGCTCGCAGAGCGTGGTCCACAGCGCCTCGTCGTACGTCGCGACCCGGGCGTCCGCGCGCTTGTCGAGCAGCGACCGCACGGTCGAGGCGAGCTCCCGCTGCTCCGCGGTCAGGGCGAACTCCATCAGCTCGCCCCGAGCTGCTGCAGGAGCCGCGCGCGGTGGAACGCCGGGGTGCCCCAGGCGCCGACCAGCGCACGGATCTTGGTGATCCACAGGCTCAGGTCGAACTCCCGCGTGTACCCGATCGCGCCGTGCACCTGAAGGCCGGTACGTGAGGCGAGGTACGCCGCGTCGGCGCACGCGACCTTGGCGGCGGAGACGTCGATCTCACCGAGAGCGGCGCCGAAGACCAGCGGCCGGGCGAAGTCGAGCGCGATCCGGACGTCGGCCAGCGCGTGCTTGATCGCCTGGTAGGACCCGATCTCGCGGCCGAACTGCTTGCGCTGCTTCACGTAGGTGACCGAGTCGGCGAGCACTCGCTCGCCCGCGCCGAGCAGTTGGGCGGAAGTCGCGAGCACCGCCAGGTCGAAGGCGGCCCGGTCGGGATCGCCGTTCCCTGTCACGCGGAACAGACGACGGGTCCGGTCGACCGAGCCGACGAGCTCGCCGACCTCGGTCGTCAGCGTGCTGCCGACGTACACCCGATCGGCGACGTCGGCGTCCAGCGCGTACGGCACGTGCGGCGGGAGAGCCACCGTCGCCACCCCCTCGACCTCGCGGCCGAGTGCGATCGGGAGGTACGCCGCGGACTCGACCCACGGTCCGGGGACGGCGTACCGGCCCAGCGCCTCGAAGGCGATGGCCAGCTCCACGGGCGTGGCGTCGGTGGCGAGCGACAGGACACCCTGCTCGGCGAGCCGCGACCAGAGCTTGAGGCCAGGCCCGCTGTCGCCGTCGGCCCAGGAGCGCGCGACGGCGACGGTGTCGGACGACGACAGCAGCGAGTCGAGGGACGCCGCGAAGTCCCGCTGGTCGGCGTCGAGGACGAACTTCATCGAGCGGCTCCCCTGGGCTCGCGGGGCAGACCGAGGATCCGCTCGGCGACGATGTTGCGCTGGATCTCGTTGGTGCCGGCGTAGATCGGGCCCGAGAGCGAGAACGTGTAGCCGTCGAGCCACGGCGACTCGACCTCCGCTTCGGGGCCGAGGAGGTCGAGCGCGGTCTCGTGGAGCGCGATGTCGAGCTCGGACCAGAAGACCTTGTTGACCGATCCCGCAGCACCCATCTCGCCGCCGTCGGCGAGCCGGGTGACGGTGCCCCAGGTGTACAGGCGGTAGGCCTGCGCCTTGATCCAGGCGTCGACCACACCGTCGGCGTGCGCCGGGTCGGGCGCGGACCTGTACAGGTCGACCAGCCGGTCGGCGGCGGCGCAGAAGCGGCCGGGGGAGCGCAGCGACAGGCCGCGCTCGTTGCCCGCCGTGCTCATCGCGACCCGCCAGCCGTCGCCGGGCGCGCCGAGCACGTCGGCGTCCGGCACGAAGACGTCCTCGAAGAAGACCTCGGCGAACCCCGCCTCGCCGTCGAGCTGGGCGATCGGGCGGACCGTGATCCCGTCGGCGTCGAGCGGGAAGAGGAAGTACGTGAGGCCGTTGTGGCGCTCAGCCTCCGGGTCGGAACGGAAGAGCCCGAAGCCCCAGTGGGCGAAGAACGCTCGCGAGGACCAGGTCTTCTGGCCGTTGAGCACCCACCCGCCGCGCTCGTCGTCGCGGGCCGCGGTCGAGCGCAGCGACGCCAGGTCGGAACCGGCCTCGGGCTCGGACCAGCACTGCGCCCAGATCTGCTCGCCGGTCGCCATCGCCGGCAGGAAGCGGTCCTGCTGCTCCGGGGTGCCGTGGTCGAAGACGATCGGGGCCAGCAGGAAGATCCCGTTCTGGGAGACCCGGCCGGGGGCGCCGGCCCGGTAATACTCCTCCTCGAAGATCACCCACTCCACGAGCGACGCCTCGCGGCCGGTGTACGACGTCGGCCAGGACACGACGGACCACCGAGCGTCGGAGAGCTTCTGCTCCCACGCCTGGTGGGCGACGAACCCGTCGGCGGTGTCCATCGACGGCAGTGGCTCGGCGGGCACGTTGGCCTCGAGCCAGGCTCGGGCCTCGGCCTGGAAGGCCAGCTCGGAGTCGGAGAGACCCAGGTCCATCAGTGCTTCCTCTCAGGTGGTGGTTTCGAGGCTCCGACTAGCGTCATCTCACCTCAACCACCGGTGCGCAGCTCGTTCTTCAGGACCTTGCCGGACAGGTTGCGTGGCAGTGCGTCGACGAGCTCGACGTGGCGCGGGACCTTGAAGTTGGCGAGCCGTCCCTTGGCGAACGCGATGACGTCGTCGGGATTCACCGTGCCGACGACGTACGCCATGCCGACCTCGCCCATGCGGTCGTCGGGGACTCCGACGACGGCGACGTCGGCGACGCCGTCCATCCGGGCCAGGGCCTGCTCGACCTCGGCGGGATAGACGTTGAAGCCGCCGGAGATGTACATGTCCTTGAGCCGGTCGGTGATCGAGAGGTTGCCGGCCTCGTCGAGCACGCCGACGTCGCCCGTGTGCAGCCAGCCGTCGGCGTCGATCGCCTCGGCGGTCGCGGCCGGGTCGTCGAGGTAGCCGAGCATCACGTAGTCGCCGCGGACGAGGAGCTCTCCCTCGTCGCCTATCCGGATCTCCATGCCGGGGATCGCGCGGCCGCAGGTCGTCGCGACTGTCTCGGCGGAGTCGCCCTGGCGGCACATGGTGACCACGACGGCCTCGGTCATCCCGAACGCGGTCACCACCTGCTCGAACGCCAAGCCATCTGGGCTGTCTGCTCGCATCCGCTCGATCAGCACGACCGGTACGACGGCCGCCCCGGTGACGGCGAGGCGCAGCGACGAGAGGTCGCGGTCGGCGCGTCCCGGTGCGTTGAGCAGCGAGGTGAAGACGGTGGGCGCTCCCGGCAGGACGGTGATCCGCTCGGTCTCGATGAGCGCCATCGTCGCGTCGAGGTCGAAGGTAGCGACGGGATAGAGCGTGGCGCCGGTGAGGAGGCCGGTGACGATGCCGACCTTGTAGCCGAACGAGTGGAAGAACGGGTTGACCACCAGGTAGCGGTCCTGTCCGGTGACACCGCCGAGGTCGCCCCACGCGCGCGCGACGCCGACGGTCTGGCGGTGCGCGGACATCGCGCCCTTGCTGCGTCCTGTGGTGCCGGACGTGAAGAGGATGTCGGCCACGTCGTCCGCGCAGACGGACTCGGCGATCGCGTCGATCTCGGCCGTGGTGACCGCGCCCATGTCGAGGTCGGACAGGTCCTTCAGCTCGATGACGGCGAGTACGGCGGCCAGGTCGCTCGCGGCCCGCAGGTCGGCGACCTGGGTTCGGCCGAGGAAGCCGTCCTCGACCACCACGATCCGGGCCCCCGTGCGGTCGACGACCTCCGCGACCTCGTGGCCCGTGTAGCGAGAGTTGACGGGCACGAGCACGCCGCCGGCGTACGACGTGGCGAGCGCCGCGACGACCCAGCCGATGCTGTTGGGTGCCCACACGCAGACCCGGTCGCCAGGCTGCAGGCCGAGCGCCACGTAGCCCCGAGCGGCCCGGCGCACGCGGCGCAGCAGCTCCAGGAAGGAGACCTCTTCGCCGTCCTGGATGTACGCCGGGTGCTCACCGAAGCGATCGGCGGCCTCGCCGAGCGCGGCCGGAATCGTCTCTGCCATGCCTCGCCTTTCGCTGATCGTCTACTGCCGTCTGTCACTACCCTGGCACCCAACCAAGCAATTGCTTGGTAATGTACCACTCGTGGACTTGACGTACTCCGAGGAGGATCAGGCGTTCCGTGCCGAGGTGCGGGCCTGGCTCGAGGAGCACCTGACCGGCGAGTGGGCCGCCCTGCGCGGCCTCGGCGGTGCCGGGCGCGACCACGAGGCGCACGACGAACGACTCGCCTGGAACCGGCTGCTGGCCGAGCACGGCTGGACCTGCGTCGGCTGGCCGAAGGAGTACGGCGGCCGCGGGCTGAGCCTGGTGCAGCAGGTGATCTTCCACGAGGAGTACGCCAAGGCCGACGCACCGGTGCGGGTCAATCACCTCGGCGAGGAGCTGCTCGGCCCGACGCTGATGGCGTTCGGGACGCAGGAGCAGAAGGATCGCTTCCTGCCCAAGATCGTGGCCGTCCAGGAGCTCTGGGCCCAGGGCTACTCCGAGCCCAACGCCGGCTCCGACCTGGCCAACGTGCAGACCAAGGCTCGCCTCGACGGCGACAAGTGGGTCATCGACGGCCAGAAGGTGTGGACGTCCAACGCGCACTTCAGCCAATGGGCGTTCGTCGTCTGCCGCACCGAGCCCGGCTCCGAGCGGCACCGCGGCCTGTCCTTCCTGCTGGTGCCTCTCGACCAGGACGGCGTCGACGTACGCCCCATCGAGCAGCTCACGGGTGGGTCGGAGTTCAACGAGGTCTTCTTCACCGGCGCCACCACCGACGCGGACCTGGTCGTCGGCGAGCCAGGGGAGGGCTGGAAGGTCGCGATGGCGCTGCTCGGCTTCGAGCGCGGCGTCTCGGTGCTCGCCCAGGTCGTCGGCTTCGCCCGCGAGCTTGACGGAGTGGTCGACCTCGCCAAGTCCAACGGCGCGATCGACGATCCCGTGCTGCGTGACCGCCTCGCCGGCCTCAAGGTCGAGCTCGAGGTGATGCGCCGCCAGGCCATGCGCGGGCTGTCGTCCGCTGATTCCGGGGGAGCTGGACCGTCGGTCTTCAAGCTGGTCTGGGCGAACTGGCACAAGCGTCTCGGCGAGGTCGCCATGGACGTGCTGGGTCCCGCCGGTCTCACCGCCACCACCGACGGCGACGAGAATGGGTACAACTTGGGTCGCTGGCAGCGGCTCTTTCTCTTCTCGCGCGCCGACACGATCTACGGCGGCAGCGACGAGGTGCAGCGCAACATCCTCGCCGAGCGTGTGCTCGGCCTACCGAGAGAGGCACGCGGATGACCACCGTCAGACCCGAGCAGCCGACCCCCGACTACGTCCCCGGCCACAACCTGCTGGCCGGCAAGGTCGTCGTCGTGACGGCCGCGGCCGGCGCGGGCATCGGCGCCGCCGTCGTACGCCGGGTGCTGGAGGAGGGCGCCAAGGCGGTCGTCTTCAGCGACACCCACGCGCGACGTCTCGCGGAGGCCGAGGAGACGCTGGCGGCGGAGTTCGGCGCTGACCGGGTGCGCCAGCTGGTCTGCGACGTCACCGACGAGGCCCAGGTGGCTGCGCTGCTCGACGCCGCCGACGAGTTCGGTGGCGTCGACATCATGATCAACAACGCCGGCCTCGGCGGCACCGCGAGCATCCTCGAGATGACCGACGAGCAGTGGCTCAGGGTCCTCGACATCACCCTCACCGGCACCTTCCGCTGTGTCCGGGCCGCCGGCCAGCGGATGGTCGCCACGGGCAAGAGGGGCGTCATCGTCAACAACGCCTCGGTCATCGGCTGGCGCGCCCAGGAGGGCCAGGCCCACTACGCCGCCGCCAAGGCCGGCGTGATGGCGCTGACCCGGTGCACGGCCCTCGATCTGGCGCCCCACGGCATCCGCGTGAACGCGGTGTCGCCGAGCCTGGCGATGCACCCGTTCCTCGCCAAGGTGACCTCCGACGAGCTGTTGCACGAGCTCAAGCAGCGGGAGGCATTCGGCCGGGCGGCCGAACCGTGGGAGGTTGCCAACGTGATGGTTTTCCTGGCGAGTGACTACGCGTCGTACCTGACCGGAGAAGTGGTGTCCGTGAGCAGCCAACATGCCTGACTCGACTGCGACGGCGACGCGGCGCGACGAGCTACTGGCGATCGCCGCGCGCCTGTTCGCCGAGAAGGGTTTCAAGAACACGACGGTGCGCGACATCGCCGACGCCGCCGGCATCCTCTCGGGCAGCCTCTACCACCACTTCGACTCCAAGGAGTCGATGGTCGATGAGATCCTGTCGACCTTCCAGACCGAGCTCTTCGCGGCGTACGACGACGTGCTGGCCAGCGACGCGGACGCGCGCACCAAGATCGAGCGGGCGGTCCGGCTCTCCTTCGCGGCCATCGACCGGCACCCGGACGAGGTGGCGATCTTCCAGAACGAGGCCGACTACCTCGGGACCTTCCCGCGGTTCGCCTACCTCGCCGAGCGCAACGCCCAGTCGCGCAACGTCTGGATGACGCTGCTGACCGAGGGCGTCGAGACCGGCGCGCTGCGGGCCGACCTCGACGTCACGCTCACCTACCGCTTCGTCCGCGACACCGTGTGGGTCGCCGTGCGGTGGTACCGCCCGGGCGGCGGGCTCTCCCACGAGGCCATCGCCGCCCAGTACCTCACCATCCTCCTAGACGGGATCTCTCATGCCTGAGGCTTACATCGTCGATGCGGTCCGCACCCCGGTCGGCAAGCGCGGGGGAGCGCTGGCGTCCGTGCACTCCGCCGACCTCGCCGCGCACACGCTCGCCGCGCTGGTCCGCCGTACCGGCGTCGACCCGGGTGCCGTCGACGACGTCATCCTCGGCTGCTGCGACACGATCGGGTCGCAGGCCGGCGACGTCGCGCGTACGGCGTGGCTGGTGGCCGGGCTGCCCGACCACGTGCCCGGCGTGACGATCGACCGCCAGTGCGGGTCCTCGCAGCAGGCGGTGCACTTCGCCGCCCAGGGCGTCATGTCCGGCACCCAGGACCTGGTCGTGGCCGGCGGCGTGCAGAACATGAGCGCGATCCCGATCTCGGCCGCGATGCTGGTCGGCCGGCAGTACGGCTTCTCCACGCCGTTCGCGGAGTCGCCCGGGTGGGAGGCGCGGTACGGCGCCCAGGAGGTCAGCCAGTTCCGCTCCGCCGAGATGATCGCCGAGAAGTGGGACGTCTCCCGCGAGGACATGGAGGAGTTCGCGCTGGCCTCCCACGAGCGGGCTCGCACCGCCATCGCCGAGGGCAGGTTCAAGGACGAGATCGAGCCGCTGACGCTGCCCGACGGCTCCGTCTTCGACACCGACCAGTGCCCTCGCGAAACGTCGCTGGAGAAGATGGCCGGCCTGCAGCCGTTGGCCCCCGACGGCCGGATCACCGCCGCCGTCTCGTCGCAGATCTGCGACGCGTCGGCCGCGATGCTGATCGCGTCCGAACAGGCGGTTGCGGATCACGGTCTGACTCCGCGTGCCCGCATCCACCACCTCTCGGTGCGCGGCGACGACCCGGTCTGGATGCTCACCGGCCCGATCGGCGCGACCAAGCACGCCCTGGCGAAGACCGGCCTCTCGATCGACGACATCGACCTGTTCGAGTGCAACGAGGCGTTCGCGTCCGTCGTGCTGGCATGGATGGCGGAGACCGGTGCCCCGCACGACCGCGTGAACGTGAACGGCGGCGGCATCGCCCTCGGCCACCCGATCGGCGCCACCGGCGTACGCCTGATGACGACGATGCTCGCCGCGCTCGAGCGCACCGGCGGCCGCTACGCCCTGCAGACCATGTGCGAGGGCGGCGGCCAGGCCAACGTGACCATCATCGAGCGTCTCTGATTCGTCGAGAGACGTGAAACGGTCCCTGTAGACGGCCGACAAGGGCCATTTCGCGTCACTCGACGGCGAACGCCTCAAGGCACCAGGTCGGCGGCGTCCGGAAGCCCGAACGTGAAGCTCACCCACGGCGCCGGTTCGGCCACCAGCAGCTCGATCTTGGCCCCCAGTCGTCGTCGGCGTCGTCCTCCCACCGGAGCGGCCCCAGCTAGGCGCCGAGGCGCTCGATCTCGGGAGCGACCAGGTCTCGGTAGGCGAGGACGGCGGCCCGGTCGACCGGCGTGGAGTCGGGACGTCGGCGAGGCTCAGCGAGGGCATGGGTGTTCTGGTTCAGGCTGGTCAATTGAGGATCCGCATCGTCGACGGCACACCGCCGCCGCGGTGCACGTCCTCGACCAGCTCCTGCAGCGCGGTGAGGGCGACGTTCTGCGGCATCGGGCCGTAGGAGACCCGGGCGACGCCGAGCTCCTGTAGCCGCGCGAGCGACGGTATGCCGGGGATGCCGATCATCGTGAGCCGCTGGGGTCCGTAGGCCTCGACGAGCGTGGAGACCTGCCCCTCGTCGAGCTTGGCGGGCACGAAGACGACCGGGGCGCCGGCGTCGAGGAAGGCCTTGCCGCGCTCGACCGCGTCAGCGAGCACCTCGGCCTGGTCACGGTCGCGGCCCTTGACGAACGCGTCGGTGCGGGCGTTCAGGACGAAGTCGACGCCCTCCTGCTCGGCGGCCTTCATGATCTTCTCCACGTTGCCTGCGGCTTCGGCCAGCGGGCGCATCTGGTCCTCGATGTTGGCGCCGACGATGCCGAGGCCGATCGCGCGCCGGACGGTCTCGGCTGGGTCGCCGTACCCGCCCTCGAGGTCGGCCGTCACCGGCAGATCGGTGGACGCGGCGATGCGACCGGCCGCCTCGAGCATCAGGTCGACGGGGATCTGCTCCCCGTCCTCGTAGCCGTACGCCGCCGCGATCGAGTGGCTGGCCGTGGCCAGCGCGGTCGTGCCGTCGACGGCTGCGACGACCTTGGCGCTGATCACGTCCCAGACGTTCACGACGGTGAGGAGCTCCGGCGCCTGGTGGAGGCGGAGGAGCGTGGATGCCTTGTCACGGGTCTTGTCGTCAGCCATGCCATCGACCCTAGGCGACGGCCCTAGACGACGACCCGCTTGTGGGCTCGGCCGCCGAAGTGCAGGTACGTCGGCGCGGCGGAGTCGTCGTCCGGGTTGAAGAAGACGGCGAGCAGGTCGCTGTCACTGATCGGCAGCTTCAGCAGGAAGGACTGGTCACGCTCGACAGGCGCCAGCGGCAGGTCGTCCATGGGCGGCAGGTCCTGCATCTCCGCGGCGGCGTGGCTGGCCTTGATGGTCGCGGTCAGGGACCCGTCCTCGGCCTGGTCGACCTCGAAGGCCAGGCCCTCGCGGCGGTAGGTGCCGACGTACCGGCTCGCATCGGTGACCACGCGCGAGGGGAGAGGTGCCGGGTCCTGCCGCGGCACGACGCCGAGCTGGCCCTCGAAGAGCCAGGCGGCGAGCTCGCGGTACATCGAGAGAGCGCTCTCGACGTTGGTCTGCAGGCAGAAGCCGAAGCGCTGCTCGGGCGCCACGCGCATGAAGGCGTTCTGCCCCAGCGAGTTCCCGTCGTGGCCGATGACGGCGACGTCGCCGAAGTGGTCCAGGATCCAGCCCAGGCCCCACGCCTCGCCGAGGACGGTGTCGTCGACCAACCTGATCTGGGGCTCCTGGGCCGCGGCCACCCGGTCGGCCGCGAGCAGGCGGGTGCCGTCCGCGGTGACGCCGCCGTCGAGGTGGAGCAGCGCGAACCGGATGACGTCACCGGCGCTGGCGACCAGCGAGGCGCCCATCGGGCCACACGAGCGGAACAGCCCCCACACCGGGCTCACGACGTACGACTCTCGGTCGTCGGGGTCGGGCACGTGGCCGACGGAGTTCGGGTGCGGGATGACGTCCTCGGGGAAGACGACCGAGTGCTGCAGGCCGAGCGGGGTGAGGAGTCGATCGCGCAGCGCGGTCTCGTAGACCGTGTCGCCGACGACCTCGATGAGGCGTCCGAGCACCGAGAACCCGCTGTTGCTGTAGCTCCAGATCGTCCCCGGTGAGGCGATCTGCGGCAGGTCGGCGATCTCCTTGATGTAGCGCTCGAGCGCGTCGTCACCGCGACCGGTGTCGAGGAAGACGTCGCCGTCGAAGCCGCTGGTGTGGCTGAGCAGGTCGCGCACCGTGACGGTGTCGCGAGCGTGCTGGTCGCGGACCTCGAAGTCGGGGAGGTAGGTCCGCACCGGCTTGTCGAGGTCGATCAGGCCCTCCTCGGCGAGCATCATCACGAGGGTCGCCGTGTAGAGCTTGCCGATGGAGCCCGGCAGGAACAGGGCGTCGGTCGTGACGGGGGAGCCGGTGCGGAGGCTGAGCACGCCCGCGGCCACCTCGATGATGGAGTCGCCGTCGAGGACGGCCAGCTGTGCGCCGGGGACGTGGTGGCTCTCGATGAGCTCTGCCAGCTTCTTCTCGAGCTCGGCGTGGGTGAATGACACGGTTCCTCCTCGGGCCGGGCGCACCGGCGTAGACCTACACTGTAGGTAACCTTCACCTACAGTGTAGGTTTGTCAAGAGACGGGCCGGGTTCGGCCCGGGAGGAGGGGCCATGCCGGCGTTGACGCGCGAACGGATCCTGCAGGCGGCCGTCCGCCTGGCCGACCGGGACGGGCCCGATGCCGTCACCCTGCGCCGGATCGCGGGCGAGCTCGGCGTCCACGTGACCTCGCTCTACAACCACGTGCCCACCCGGGACGCCGTCACCGACGGCATCGTCGAGCTGCTGCTCGACGAAGCGAAGCTGCCGACCGGCCCGGTCGCCTGGGACGACTGGGTCCGACAGTTCACCGACGCCATCGTCGCCATCGCGGCGACGCACCCCGGCGCCTTCCACGCGCTGCAGCAGCGGCCGGTCCAGGGCGCCCGGGCGACGGCCTCCTTCGAGGTGGCACTGGCCGCGTTCGGGAGCGCCGGGTTCAGCAACGCCGACGCCTTCGCGGCGGTCAAGGCGACGTCGTACCTGGCGCTGATGATCGGTACCGAGAGCAGCATGGTCGCGCGCGGCGACATGCTGGAGACCCACGTGCACCAGCTGCCGGCCGAGTCGTTCCCGCTGGTGCGGTCGATCCCGACGGACGTGTCCAACTACGAGTACGTCTGGGCCTTCAGCGTGGACACCCTGATTGCCGGTCTCCGGTCTCGTCCGCCTCAGTCCGGATAGGCCGTCAGCGGAAGGTCAGGTAGAGGCCGACGATGGTCGGGATCAGTCCGAGCAGCAGCCAGGCCGAGAGCGGCTTGAACTGGTGGATGGTGCGGAAGACGACGACCGCGATGACCCCGAACGCGCCGGCCAGGATGTTGAGCCCGATCTGAGCGTCGGTCCGACTCTCGTCGACGTACACCGCGGCGATCACCAGGCCGGCGGCGAGGTGGGCGATCGTGACCGCCGCCAGGATCGAGAGCACCCACTTCTGCACCGGCTCCAGGTGCATCGAGCCGGAGGCCGCCGACTTCACCTCGCGGACCGGGTTGTCCGGGTCCATCAGGTGGCGAGGGCGCTTCCTCGCCGGCTTCTCTGGCGTCGGGATCTCACTCACCCGTCCATTGTGGCGGCGCGCTCTCCGGCATCGGTGACCGGGGTCTCGTCCCGCCGGCCGAGCATCAGCGCGCCGAGCAGGACGACGTACGCGACGACGGTGAGGACCGCGAAACCGATGATCACCGTGTCGCTGAGACGATCGAGACCAGGAAGATCAGGAAGTACCGGCCGCGCGCCCCAGTCTGGTCAGGGCGGAACCGTAGGCGACGGGCCCGTCGCTGGAGGTGAAACCAGATGCGGTCCACACCACCGGCGGGCCATGCTCGACAGGTGGAGGTTGCGCGGGTGTCGCCGGACGACCGGGACGCCGTACGACGGCTGGTCGCGGTCACGAACGCGGCCCGGGTGGTGGACTCGCCGTGGCTGCACCCGCTGACCGCGCACGAGTGCGTCGGCGACCTGCGACACGGCTGGGACGGTGAGCCGAAGGCGGCCTTTCTGGCCACCGCCGACGGGGCCGACGTCGGGGCGGGCGGCTACGAGGTGTCGGCGTACGACAACCTGCACCTGGCGTGGGTGGAGGTCGAGATCGTGCCGTCGCTGCGACGCCTCGGGCACGGCAGTGCGTTGCTGTCGTGGCTGGTTGATCGCGCGCGATCTGAGGGACGTGCGACGGTCGGCGTGGCCGGCTGGGACGCGGCCGGGCCGCGGGCGTTCGCCGCACGCCACGGGTTCGAGCAGAAGTCGGTCGAGGTGCACCGGCGGCAGTATCTGGGCGGGCTGCCGACCGTGCCATTGCCGGACGCCCCCGACTACGAGCTCGTCCGGTGGCCGGACCGTACGCCGGCCGACGAGCTGGATGCGTTGGCCGAGCTGACCGCCGCCATCAACGACGCACCGACCGATGACCTCGACGTCGAGGACGAGGCGTTCTCACCGGAGCGGGTCACGGCGTACGAACGCGCCTGGGCGGCCCGTGGGCACCGGCTCTACCGCCTGGTCGCGCGGCACCTGGACACCGGGGCGCTTGCTGGGCAGACCGTGGTGGCGGTCGACGGCGAGCGACCCGAGCTGGGGGAGCAGCACGACACGTCGGTGGTCGCCGCGCACCGAGGTCATCGGCTCGGGCTGTTGCTCAAGCTGGAGATGCTGCGCTGGCTGTCCGAGGAGGAGCCGCGGCTGCGCGAGATCGACACCTGGAACGCCGAGTCAAACGACCACATGATCGGCGTCAACGAGCTGCTCGGCTACCGGATCATGGGGCGGGTGCTGGACTTCCAGCGGCGGGTCTAGGCGGGCGTCACCAGGGCGACCGCGGTGCCCCCCGCTCCCCCCGGACGTCGGGATAGGCGAGCACCGGGGTCACGGTGGCGGGTGGCGCCGAGCGATTGGTCAGCACTCCGTCACACGAGATCGTCAGACGACGTACGACGAGGCGCGGCGCAGCTCGGCGGCAGCCTCGATGACGATCCGGTCGATCAGCTCGGCGCAGGTCGGCAGGTCGTCGATCACGCCGACCACCTGGCCGCTGGCGAGGACGCCCGCGTCGGTGTCGCCGTCGACGAGCCCGGCCTTGAGCATCATCGGGGTGTTCGCCGCGAGCGCCATCTGGGCGAGGGTGCGGCCCTGCGCCTTCTTCATGGCCCGGCCGTCCTTGAGGAGCGCTGCCCATGACATGCCGGAGTCCTTCTTGAAGTCCAGGGTGCGACGCATGGTCGGTCCCATCCGCTTCACGGCGCTGGTCTCCTCGAGCTCCTCGACAAGCTCCGTACGCAGCATCCGGTGCGGCATGCCGTCGACCTTCGCGGTCACGACCGTGTCGGTGAGCCCGCGCTCGAGATAGAGCTGCTTCACGGCGTCGGGGACGGCGGAGTCCTTGGTCAGCAGGAAGCGGGTGCCCATGCCGATCCCGGCGGCGCCGTACGACAAGGCGGCGGCCAGGCCGCGGCCGTCGAAGAAGCCACCGGCCGCGACGACCGGGATGTCGACGGCGTCCAGCACCGTCGGGAGCAGCAGCGTCGTCGGCACCGGACCGGTGTGGCCGCCGCCCTCGCCACCCTGCACCATCACGGCGTCTGCGCCCCAGGCCGCCACCTTGACCGCGTGCTTCGCGGCGCCGATCGACGGCATCACGGCGATGCCGTGCTCCTTGAGCGTGGCGATCAGCTCGGGCTTCGGCGCGAGCGCGAACGACGCCACCTTCACGCCGTACTCGATCAGCAGCTGGCAGCGCGCGGGAGCGTCGGCGGCGTCAGCACGCAGGTTGACGCCGAACGGCTTCTCGGTGCGCTCCTTGACCTCGACGATCGCCTTCTCGAGCTCCTCGAAGGTCATCGTCGCGCTGGCCAGGATGCCGAGACCGCCCGCGTTGGCGGTGCCGCTGACCAGGCGCGGCCCGGAGACCCAGCCCATGCCGGTCTGCACGACCGGGTGGGGCACGCCGACCAGGTCGGTGAACGGCGTCCGCAGCAGCTGCTCAGTCATGCGGGACCTCCTTGAAGCGCAGGCCCTTCGGGTCCAGCATCTCCCGGATCAGGATGAGCTCCTCGGTGGTCGGCTCGCGCGTGGTGGGTACGTCGGCGGGCGCGTCGAGCTCGAAGCCGGTGGCCTCGCGGACCTGGTCGACTGTGACGCCCGGGTGGACGCTGAGCAGCCGGACGCTCTCGCCCGCGCCCTTCACGTCGAAGACTCCGAGGTTGCTGACGATCCGGTGGATGTCGTTGTAGCGCGCGGCCGCCGGGCCTGCCTCCTTGGCGAGCTTCGGGCCGACCCCGGAGACGATGTCGACGCGCTCGACGAAGACGCGGGTGGAGTGCTTGGGCACCCAGTAGGACGTGCGGTTGTTGACCGTGTTGCCAGGTGCGCCGCGCGAGCCGAGCAGCTGCCGCTTGGGCTGCGCCCAGTCGCCGATGGCGGAGATGTTCTGGTTGCCGTACCGGTCGACCTGGGTGGCGCCCATCATCACGTGACGCTTGCCGTACGCGACGACGTCGAACACCTTGCGGAAGGGGATCCAGCCCTCGACCACGTCGCCCTTGGCGAAGAGCGGCGGCACGCCGGCGAGGAACAGCGACTCGCCGTCGGAGATCACCAGGTCGGGGTTGCTGGTCAGCTTGGCGAGCCGGACACCGAGCATCGGGAGCAGCCCCATCGGGCTGGCGAAGATCTCGCCGTCGTCCCTGAACGCGTCGGCGATCGCGGCGGCGCATACGTCTGCTCGGGTCACGGTGTCGGTGGTCGAGCTCATGCCTTGGCCTCCTCTGCGAACGCCTGGACGGCGGCTTGGTACGACGCCTCGTCACCCTCCAGGAACCGGGTGCTGAACGCGGCCCAGTCCTCGTCGCTGCCGGAGGCCGCGGCAGCGTACGCGCGCTGGAACCTCTCGTCGCGCTCGTAGTCGGGCGTGCAGGTCGTGAAGTGGGCGCCGTTGGGTGCCTCGACGACCCCGCTGACCATCATCCGGCTGAGCAGCAGCCGCTGGACCGGGGTGTCGACGGTGAGTCCCGCGGTGTCGACGACCTGCTCCACGGACACGTAGCAGCGGTCGGCGGCCATCGCGAAGAGGTCGTCGAAGAACGGGTCCGGGCCGAGGTAGGTGGCGTTGCCGTGCCTGTCGGCGCGGTTGAGGTGCACCAGCGCGACGTCGAGGTGGAGCGCGGGTACGGCGACGAGCTCCTCGCCACTCTGTCCATCGGGTCCCGCGTACGGGCTGGTGACCGTCTTGATCCACGGCTGGTTGACCAGGACGTCGCTGCCGAGGCCGGCGCGCATCGGGAGGAAGGGCAACCGCTGGGCGGCCGCGCGCAGGCCGGTCTGGAACATGCCCTCGTCGAGCTCGACCAGCTCGGGGATGGTGCCCTCCTGGCGGGCCTTCTGGAAGTTGGGCTCCAGCGGCACCGAGTCGAGGCTCACGAACGCGTAGACCAGCTTGCGGATCTTGCCGGCCCGGGCGAGCAGGCCGACGTCGGCCCCGCCCCAGCTGACGATCGTGAGGTCCTTCAGGTCGGTGCGCAGGATCGCGCGCACCAGCGCCATCGGCTTGCGCCGCGGGCCCCAGCCACCGATGCCGATGGTCATGCCGTCCTTCAGCTCGGCGACGACCTCGTCGATCGTCAGCTGCTTGTCCCGTGGTCCCTTGGTCACTTCTTGGCCTTGTCCGTCCCTGCGAAGGTGTCCCGCAGCTCGTCACTGACACCGGCGAGGTTGAGCTCCATCGTGAAGCCCTGCTCGAACCGGTAGCTCTTGTTCACGTCGATCGGGTCGATGCCGTTGAGGCACTCCTTGGCCGCGCGGATCACCCGGGTGTCGTGGGCTGCGATCTCGCCGGCGACCTTGAGTGCGGCGTCGTCGAGCTGGTCGCGCGGGACCACCTCGAGCACGCTGCCGAACTGCACCAGGTCGGCCGCCTTGATCGTGCGGGCGGTGAAGTAGAGGGTGCGCATCATGTGCTGTGGCACCAGCCGTGCCATGTGTGTCGCTGCGCCGAGGGCGCCCTGCTTGACCTCGGGCACGCCGAAGTACGCGTCGTCGCTGGCCACGATGCAGTCGGCGTTGCCGACCAGGCCGACGCCGCCGCCGAGGCAGAAGCCGTTGACCGCGGCCACGACGGGGACCGCGCACTCGTAGACCGCCTTGAACGCCGCGAAGCAGCCCTTGTTGGCGCCGATCAGGGCGTCGAACCCGGTGGTGTGCTGCATCTCCTTGATGTCGACGCCCGCGTTGAACCCTCGACCCTCGGCCCGCAGCACGACGACATGGCTGGCCATGTCCTTGCTCGCCTCGTCGAGGGCGGCGGCGACGTCGTACCAGCCCTGCACGGTGAGGGCGTTGACCGGCGGCGCGGCCATCGTCACGACCCGGATGCCGTCCGGGCGCAGTTCGGAACTGATCGGCACGCTCTCTCCTTAACCAAGCAAGTGCTTGGTAGGGTAGCAGCATGGTGCTGTCGATCGACCTCTCCGGACGAGTCGCGCTCGTCACGGGCGGCACGCGCGGGATCGGGCTCGGGATCACCCAGGCCCTGCTCGACGCGGGCGCCGCCGTGGTGACCTGCTCGCGCTCGGAGGTCGAGCCGGTGCCGGGGACGACGCACCGCGTCTGCGACGTGCGAGACCCGGAGGCCGTGCAGGCCATGGTCGGTTCGCTGGGCCGCCTCGACGTCCTGGTCAACAACGCCGGGGGAGCGCCGTCGGCGGATGCGGCCACCGCGTCGCCGCGCTTCCACGACAAGGTCGTCGGCCTCAACCTGCTCGCCCCCCTGGTCTGTGCCCAGGCGGCCAACGCGGTGATGCAGCAGCAGGACTCCGGCGGCACCATCGTGAACATCTCCTCGGTCTCGGCGAGCCGGCCCGCGCCGACGATCGCGGCGTACGCCGCTGCCAAGGCGGGCCTCGACTCGTTGACCGGGTCGCTGGCGATGGAGTGGGCTCCGAAGGTGCGGGTGAACGCGATCGACGTCGGCCTGTGCCGCACCGAGCAGACCGACGACCACTACGGCGACGACGCGTCGGTCGCCGCGATCGAGCGCACGATCCCGGTCGGGCGGATGGCGCGGCCCGAGGAGGTCGGGAACGTCGCGGCGTTCCTGGCCAGCGACCTCGCGTCGTACGTCTCCGGCGCGACCGTCGCCTGTCACGGCGGGGGAGAGACGCCCGCCTTCCTGTTGGTCCAGAAGGGACTCCCCGAACAGTGAACACAGTGAGCAAGCTTCTCGAAGGTCGCGTCGCGATCGTCACCGGCGCGGGTCGCGGCATCGGCCGTGCGCATGCGCTCGAGCTGGCGCGGCACGGCGCGGCGGTGGTCGTCAACGACTTCGGCGTCTCTCTGTCCGGCGAGGGGACGGGGGAGTCGCCGGCCGAGACCGTGGTCGCCGAGATCGAGGCCGCCGGTGGGCGCGCCGTCGTGAACGGCGCCGACGTCGCCGACTTCGAGCAGGCCGCTGCGATGGTGGAGCAGGCGATCACGACGTACGGCGGCCTCGACATCCTGGTCAACAACGCCGGGTTCGTCCGCGACCGGATGCTGGTGAACACCTCTGAGGAGGAGTGGGACGCGGTCATCCGGGTGCACCTCAAGGGCCACTTCGCGCCGCTGCGTCACGCCGGTGCCTACTGGCGGGCCGAGGCCAAGGCGGGGCGCCAGCGTGCCGCTCGTGTCATCAACACCTCGTCCGGTGCCGGGCTCCAGGGCTCCGTCGGCCAGACGACGTACTCAGCCGCCAAGGCCGGGATCGCCGGCCTGACCCTGGTCGCCGCGCAGGAGATGGGGCGGTACGGCGTGACGGTCAACGCGATCGCTCCGGTCGCCCGCACCCGGATGACCGAGGGCGCCTTCGACACCTCCGCCATGGCCGTGCCCGAGGACAACTCCCCGATCGTCGCCTGGCTCGCGTCCGTCGACGCGGGTGAGGTCACCGGCCGCGTCATCGAGATCGACGGCGGGCAGGTTACCGTCGAGCTCGGCTGGCGCCACGGACCCGCGCTCGACCTCGGCCGGCGGTGGGAGGCGGCCGAGGTCGGGCCGGCCCTGCGGGAGCTGCTCGCCGCCGGCCCTGCTCCGGAGCCGGTGTACGGCGCCTGAGGGGAGAGCTGGATCGGCTTGCTCTGCGGGGGGGGTTTCATCAAGGGATGAAGGCGAACCCGCGCTTCCCCGGGCGTGCTCGGGCTGGGAAGCGCGGTTTCATCAAGGGATGAAGGCGAGGCAACGGCGTCGTCCGCGGCGCCAGTTCTCGTCCACAGCACACCCTGCGGCGCAGTTGTCCACCGATCTGCTGACCATCGAGCGATCGGTATCGAGGATCCGGCAAGTTCGACCGGCATGGACCCGTTGCGCTACCTCGTCGCCGAGCATGGCTTCTTCACCCGGGCCTGGGCTCGGGATGTCGGCTACGACGATCGCGATGTGGCGCGAGAGGTACGCAATCGCCGGTGGCACCGGATCCGGCGCGGCTACTACACCTTCTGCGACGTGTGGGCGGCGCTCGATCCCGCCGGCAAGCACTGGGTGACGGCGTGCGCTGTCGCGCACTCGCTCGGTGACAAGGTTGCGCTGAGCCACGTCAGCGGTGCCGTCGGGCACGGTCTCGACGTCTGGGGACACGACCTACGGCGGATTCACGTGACTCGGCTCGACGGTGGGCCGGGCAGAGTCGAGGGCGACGTCGTCCACCACGAGGGCAGGTGCCTCGAGGACGATCTGACCGAGGTGCGGGGAGTTCGGCTCGTCGTGCCGGAGCGCTCCGCGATCGAAGCGGCGTCCCGGGCGACGAACGAGGTCGCCCTGGCCACCTTCGACTCACTTCTGCGCCGCGAGCTCGCCACGCCCGATGAGTTGATGAGGCGGTTCGAACTGATGGAGCACTGGCCGTTCACCCGTCATCTCCACCTCGTGGTGCGGATGGCGGACGGGCGATCCGGTTCGGTGGGAGAGTCCCGCGGCCGCCATCTCTTCTGGGCCTGCAGAATTCCGGCGCCGGAGCTGCAGTACGAGGTCCGCGACGCCTTCGGTGCCCTGATCGGGACGACCGACTGGGCGTGGCCCAACCACGGTCTTCTCGGTGAGTTCGACGGCTGGGTCAAGTACGGCCGCCTGCTGAAGGCGGGCCAGCAAGCGGGCGACGTCGTGTTCGCCGAGAAGATTCGCGAGGACCGGCTGCGAGAGCGCACTGGTTGGGGCGTGATCCGGCTGGTCTGGTCGGACCTCGATGCTCCCGCCGCAACCGCCGAGCGTGTACGAGGTCAGCTTCGCAGAGCAGGCTGACCGGAGCGGCCCCGCTAGACGCCTGCCTTCAGGCGGCTCGACTTCATACCTTGATGGGACAACGCTTCCCGTGCCCTGCGTGTCCGGGGAAGTGCGGGTTCACCTTCATCCCTTGATGAAGCTGTCGCCCCGAGTCCTCAGACGCGCTCGATCACAGTCCCGGTGGCCATGGCGCCGCCAGCACACATCGAGATCAGCGCGGTGGACTGGTCGCGGCGCTCGAGCTCGTGGAGTGCTGTCGTGATCAGGCGGGTGCCGGTGGAGCCGACGGGGTGGCCGAGGGCGATGGCGCCGCCGTTGACGTTGACCAGGTCGAGGTCGACCTGGTGCTGGCCGGCCCACGACAGCACGACGGAGGCGAAGGCCTCGTTGACCTCGAACAGGTCGAAGTCGGAGATCGACATGCCGGTCCGGTCGAGCACCTTCTGGGTCGCCGCGATGGGGCCGTCGAGGTGGTAGTACGGGTCGGACCCGACGAGGCAGTGCGACACGATCCGGGCGCGCGGCTTCAGGCCGAGGGCGGCGGCGCGGTCGGAGTCCATGATGAGTACGGCGGACGCGCCGTCGCTGATCTGCGATGACGTGCCGGCGGTGTGCAGCCCGTCGGGGAGCACGGTCTTGAGGCCGGCGAGCCCTTCGAGAGTCGTGTCGCGCAGGCCCTGGTCGGTGTCGACGACCCGGGTCTCACCGGTGTCGTTGCCCTCGGCGTCCAAGACAGGTGCGGTTACGGCCGCGATCTCGCGCTTGAAGCGGCCCTCGTCGACGGCGACGCGCGCCTTCTGCTGCGAGGCGAGGCCGAACGCCTCGAGGTCCGCTCGGCTGAAGCCGCGGTTCTTGGCGATCCGGTCGGCCGCCTCGAACTGGTTGGGCATGTCGATCGACCAGTCGGCTGGGCGCGGGTCGCCCATGCCTGCGGGCACGTTGGCGCCGAGCGGGATGCGGGTCATCGCCTCGACACCCGCGGCGATCCCGATCTCGATCGTGCCGGCGGAGATCATGTCGTTGATCATGTGGGCCGCCTGCTGCCCCGAGCCGCACTGCGCGTCGACCATGGTCCCGCCGGTGTGCTGCGCCAGCCCGGCGTGCAGCCACGCGCGCCGCACCATGCCGTTGGACTGCTCGCCCGCCTGGGTCACGCAGCCGGCCACGACCTGCTCGACGAGCTCGGAGTCGAGCCCGGAGCGCGCGAGGACCTCGCTCATGGCGTGGCCGATCAGTACGGCGGGGTGCACGCCGGCCAGCCAGCCCTTCCTCTTGCCGAGGGGCGTGCGGACGGCGTCGATGATCACAGGGGTGCCCATGGGACAAAACTAGAACACGTTCTTGTTCGGGACAAGCCTCAGGAGGGCGAATTGGTCGACGAGCTGGGCGCCGAAGTGGGCCGAAACCTTTCCTCACCTACCATCGGTATGTAACCTGTGGCACTAGAACGTGTTTCAGAATCGAGTAGGAGAGCGCCCCGTGACCGCAACCGACGTCCTTCCCGAGGGATTCGACTTCACCGACCCCGACGTGAACCAGGAGGCCATCCCGTACGACAAGTTCCTCGAGGCACGCCAGAACCACCCGATCGTGTGGGTCGAGCAGCCCTGGGAGCCGCGCAGCGGCTTCGCCGAGGAGTCGGGCACCGGCTACTGGGCTGTGACGCGGCACGAGGACGTCTCGGCGATCTCGAAGGACAGCAAGAACTGGTCGACGCACGAGAACGGCGCCATCATCCGCTTCCCCGGCGAGATGCTCCGAGAGCAGATCGAGCTGCAGCGGGTGATCCTGATCAACCAGGACCCGCCCGAGCACACCCAGACCCGGGCCATCATCTCCCGCGGCTTCACGCCGCGCTCGATCAACGAGCTCGAGGACACGATGGTCCAGCGCGCCGGGAAGATCGTGAAGGACGCGGTGGCGCGCGGCACCGGCAACTTCGTCGAGGAGGTCGCCGCCGAGCTCCCGCTGCAGGCGATCGCCGACCTGATCGGCGTGCCGCAGGAGGACCGGCACAAGCTCTTCGAGTGGTCCAACCTGATGCTCGCGGGCGAGGACCCGGACTACGCCGGCAACAACGACGTCGCGGCCGCCGAGATCCTCGGCTACGCGATGATGCTCGCCGCCGACCGTCAGGCCAACCCCCGTGACGACCTGATCACCAAGCTGATCACGGCGCACAAGGGCGAGCGCGGCCTGAGCGACGACGAGTTCGGCTACTTCGTGATCCTGCTCGCGGTGGCCGGCAACGAGACCACCCGCAACGCGGTCACCCACGGCATGAACGCCTTCCTGGACAACCCCGAGCAGTGGGAGATCTGGAAGCGGGACCGGCCGGCGACCATGGTCGACGAGGTCGTCCGGTGGGGCACCCCCGTGACCGTCTTCCAGCGCACCGCGCTCAACGACGTCGAGGTCAGCGGCCACACGTTCAAGAAGGGCGAGCGCGCGGCGCTCTTCTACGCGAGCGCCAACTTCGACGAGACCGTCTTCGAGGACCCGCACACGTTCAACATCCTGCGCGACCCCAACCCGCAGCTCGGGTTCGGCGGTCACGGTGCCCACTACTGCTTGGGCGCCAACCTGGCCCGGCAGGAGATCCGGGTGATCTTCAACGCGATCGCCGACTTCGCGCCGGACATCACCAAGCTGAAGGAGCCGGTGCGTCTCCGCCACTCCTGGGTCAACGGCATCAAGGACCTGCAGGTCAAGTACGCATGATCAGGGACGCGCAGCGGACCTGATCGTTGGTGGTCGAGCAGCGACCACGGCTGAGCCTGCGAAGCCGTGACGGAGCGTGTCGAGACCCAGTGAGGATCCCAGAACAGTGAGACGCGTCAGGCGGCCCGTTCGGTGAGAACCAGCGGGCCGTCTGCCGTGATGGCCACGGTGTGCTCCATATGGGCCCCGCGGGAGCCGTCCTTGCTGCGCAGGGTCCAGCCGTCGTCGTCGGTGTAGATCTCGTCGGTGGTGTGCAGGAACCACGGCTCGATCGCGATCACCAGGCCGGGGCGCAGCTTGAGTCCGCGGCCGGCGCGGCCGTCGTTGGGTACGTGCGGCTCGCCGTGCATGGTGCGACCGACGCCGTGCCCGCCGAACTGCAGGTTGACGCGGAGGCCGGCCTCGCGGGCGACGTCGCCGATCGCCGCCGAGATGTCACCGAGGCGATTGCCCGGTTGGGCGGCGGCGATGGCGGACTCGAGGGCGCGACCGGTGGTGGCGATCAGGTCGAGGTCCTCCTGGCGGGGCGTACCGACCACGACGCTGAGGGCGGAGTCGGCGACCCAGCCGTCGACGTTCGCGGCGAAGTCGACGCTGACGAGGTCGCCGTCCTGCAGTGTGTAGTCGTGGGGCAGCCCGTGCAGGACCGCGTCGTTGACCGAGGTGCACAGGACCTTGCCGAACGGCGAGGCGCCGAACGACGGGTGGTAGTCGATGTAGCAGGACTCCGCCCCCTGCTCCCGGATCATCTGGTGGGCCAGGGCGTCCAGCTCGAGCAGGTTGACCCCGACCGCGGCCTTCGCGGCGAGCGCGGTGATGACGTCGGCGACGAAGCGGCCGGCGGGACGCATCTGCTCGATCTGGGCAGGGGTGCGGAGCTCGATCATGAGCCGACCCTATCTAGACCGTCCGTAGGGTGACGGCATGGACCTGGAGATGGGGTTGGTGCTCGGCACCATGTACTTCGGCACCCGCACCGACGAGGCGACGTCGTACGCCCTGCTCGACCGTTTCGTCGAGGCCGGCGGGCGGGTGCTGGACACGGCCAACTGCTACTCCTTCTGGACCTCGCCGACCGGACACGGCGGCCAGAGCGAGATGCTGCTCGGCCGCTGGCTGGCGGCCAACCCGGGCCTGCGCGAGGAGCTGGTGATCGCGACCAAGGTCGGTGTCGAGCCCACCGACGACGGTGGCATCGAAGGTCTGTCGGCCCCGGTGATCGAACGTGAGTCGGCGCGCAGCCTCGAACGCCTGGGCATCGACGCGATCGATGTCTATTGGGCGCACGGCGAGGACCGCGCGACGGACCTCGAGGAGACCGTGGCGGCGTTCGGGGCGCTGGTGGAGCGGGGCGTCGTACGCCGTCTCGGGGTGTCCAACCACCCCACCTGGCGGGTGGAGCGGGCACGCGGCATCGCGGAGCGCCTCGGCGTCGAGCCGTGGACGGCGCTGCAGCTGACCACGTCGTACGTCGAGCCGCGGCCGGGCGCGCAGGTCCCGGGCAAGGACCACCGGTTCGGGTTCGTCGGCGACGAGACCGTGGACTACCTCGAGCTGCATCCCGAGATGGAGCTGTGGGTCTACAGCCCGCTGATCCAAGGCAGCTTCGACCGTGCGGATCGGCCCTTCCCGGAGGCCTACGACCACCCGGGCACCACCGCGCGGCTGGCAACCCTGAACGCGCTGGCCGGGCGGCTCGGCGTACCCGCGTCCCAGGTCGTTCTCGGCTGGATGCTCGCGAAGGGTTGGAAGCCGATCGTGGGTGTCAGCTCGGTGGAGCAGCTCGACTCAGCCCTCGAATCTCGGCAGCTCAGGTCCGTGCAGCTGACAGCAGATCTGCTGGGAGCAGATTCGCTTCCGTGACGGCCTGAAGCGACGAACGCTGGGGGCATGAGCCAACCAACCCTCACCGGTCCCTTCGACGACCAGCTCACCGCCCGCCTCATGCACCAGCGCATCCTGGTGCTGGGGCAGGAGGTCGACGATGCCATCGCCAACCGCCTCTGCGCGGAGCTGCTGCTCCTCTCGGCCGAGGACCCGCACCGCGACATCAGTCTCTACATCAACTCACCCGGCGGCAGCGTGAGCGCCGGACTCGCCATCTACGACACGATGCGCCTGATCCCCAACGACGTGAGCACACTGGCGATGGGCCTCGCGGCCAGCATGGGCCAGTTCCTGCTCTCGGCCGGTACGCCGGGCAAGCGCTACGCGCTCCCGCACTCGCGGATCCTGATGCACCAGGGGTCGGCCGGCATCGGCGGCACCGCGATCGACATCGAGATCCAGGCCGAGAACCTCGAGCACGTGAAGGGCGTCCTGATCGGGCTGATCGCCGAGCACACCGGGCAGCCGCGCGAGCTGATCGAGCGGGACTCGCTGCGCGACCGGTGGTTCACCGCCGAGCAGGCGCAGGAGTACGGCTTCGTCGACGAGGTGCTCAGTGACCTCGGTGCCATCGCCCAGCCCCGCCCCACCGCCACGTTCGGAGTCAGCGCATGAGTCAGTACACGATCCCCAGCGTGGTCGAGAAGACCCACCGCGGCGAGCGTGCGGTCGACATCTACAGCCGGTTGCTGACCGACCGGATCATCTACCTCGGCACCGAGATCGACGACGGGGTCGCCAACGTCGTGATCGCGCAGCTGCTGCACCTGGAGTCCGAGAGCCCGGACTCGCCGATCAACCTCTACCTCAACTCGCCCGGTGGCTCGGTCACCGCGATGCTCGCCATCTACGACGCGATGCAGTTCATCCGGCCCGAGGTGGGCACGGCGTGTGTCGGTCAGGCTGCGTCGTCCGCCGCTGTCCTGCTGGCGGCGGGGGCGCCGGGTCGCCGTACGGTGCTGCCACACGCCCGCGTCGTGCTCCACCAGCCCTCGGGCGGGGGACAGGGCACGCTGCCCGACCTCGCTCTCCAGGCCAAGGAGATCGCACGCATCCGCGCCGAGATGGAGCAGATCCTGTCTCTCCACACCGGGCGGACCGTGGAGCAGGTGCGCGAGGACACCGAGCGCGACCTGGTGCTGTCCGCCGAGGAGGCGGTGTCGTACGGAATCGTCGACGATGTGCTCGACAGTCGGAAGAGCTCTGCCGGGAAGATCGGGGCCGCCTAGCAGGTTGCGCCGGACATGACCTCCCTTGCCTCCCGCACGATCGCGGCGCTGCGCGCCAACCACGACACTCTGGCCGCCCTGGCGCCGACCCTGACCGAGGCCCAGCTGACCGCGCCCAGCGGCGCGTCGGAGTGGACGGTCGCGCAGGCGCTCTCGCACCTGGGCAGCGGTGCCGAGATCACCCGCCAGCCGATCGCGACCGCCGCGGGGGAGTCGGTCGACGTCGAGGACAACCAGACGATCTGGGCGCGCTGGGACGGCTCGACCCCGAGTGAGCAGGCCTCCGGGTTCGTCGAGAAGGACGCGGCGTACCTCGCCACGGTCGAGGCGCTGACGCCGGAGCAGCTGGAGGACCTGCAGATCGACCTGGGCTTCCTGCCGCAGCCGGTGCCGGTCGAGGTCGCGCTCGCCATGCGTCTCAACGAGGTCGCCAACCACGCCTGGGACGTGCGCGTCGGTGTCGACCCTGCCGCGACCGTCGACGCCGACTCGGCCGAGCTGCTCGTCGAGCTGTTCGCCGGCCCGCTGGCCTTCCTGCTCGGCTTCTCCGCCAAGCCCGACCGGGCCGAGCAGGAGGTCCGGCTGGCGATCCCCGGCGGCGGCATCTCGATCACCGACGCCGTGACCGTGTCGGGCGAGGTCTCCGACCCCACCGCGACCTTCGGCGGGACGCCGGAGGCCGTCGTCCGGCTGCTGAGCGGTCGCCTGCGTGCGCCGTACGACGCGGGCGTCAGCGTGACCGGCAACGTCACTCTCGACGACCTGCGGAGGGTCTTCCCGGGCTACTGACCGCCTAGGCAGCCAGCGCGACTGGCCCGGAGATCCGGGTCAGTCGCCTGCTGACCCGCGTCGTCAGGTCGACCAGGCGCAGGCCGAGGGCGCCGGCGACCGCACCGAGGACCTCGGAGCTCGGCTCCTTGAGGCCGCGCTCGACCTCGGAGAGGTACTGCGTCGAGACGCCTGCGCCCGTGGCCACGTCGGCGAGCGTGCGCTCCGCCGTACGACGCTCCTCGCGCAGCTCGTGGCCGACGGCCTCGCGCCAGAGCGGCTCCGGGCGCTGCGGCTCCGGACGGGACGGGAAGGCTACGACGTCACCCATGCACCGACAGTAGGCCGGTCGGTGCCCCGGTGACAGGACCGTTCGCCACGAGCGAACTCGTCAGGACCAGTGGTCATCGGGGTCGACGTCGAACTCGTTGGTGACCGTCTCCAGCAGGGAGCCGGCGGAGTGCGCGTAGCCGGTGGTGGCCGCGGCCAGGAGTGCCTCGGCGCCCTGACCGGCCGAGAACACGGGCGGCACGACGAGCACCCGCAGCGTCAAGCGCTGTGATGTCCGGAGCAAGACGATGTGGGTGTCGTCGTCCGGGACGGCGTCGAGGTCGACGTACCCGTCTTGGACCCGGATGCGTCGCGGCGCCGAGTCCCAGTCAGGAGGGGAGATGACCGCGTGCTGGACCCGCCCGAGGGAGGGAGGGAAGTGGTCGGCGAGGTCGGCCAGCTCGACGGCGAGGTCACGGCTCTGCGGCCACCAGCCGCCGTCCAGGGTGTCGAGTCCGGGCCGGTCGCTCATCCGCAGGCGCAGCGGAGCCCGGGTGGAGGTAGTCGGTGCGGATTCGTGCGACGTCGTCATGACGTCCGCCTTTCGGCCGGCGCGGGACCCCAGGAGGGAGTCCGCTCGCGGCCATCGGTCTCAGCCTACGCCGGGTGGTCGGTCGTGCCCGTCGCCGCGACCGCCGTCGCGGTCATCGTCCCGTCACGTGAGACGGGGGCAGGGGGATGCCAGCCGCAACCTGCCGACACGCCGTTGCAGCAACGGCGTGTCGGCAGGTTTCCCCGGGCGTCCGGGGAAACCCGGGAGACCCGCAGCCTCAGTTGGTCGGCTTCTCCGCGCCGACGACCCACATCGCAAAGAACTGCGAGCCGCCGCCGTACGCGTGACCGAGCGCCTTGCGGGCGCCGTCGACCTGGTGCTCGCCCGCTGCGCCGCGCACCTGGAGCGCGGCCTCGCCGAAGCGGAGCATGCCGGAGGCGCCGATCGGGTTGGACGAGAGCACCCCACCCGAGCAGTTCACGGGCAGGACACCGTCCATCGCCGTACCGCCGGACTCGGTGAGCCGCCAGCCGCCGCCGTTCGCGTCGGCGAACCCGAGGCTCTCGAGCCACATCGGCTCGAACCACGAGAACGGCACGTAGATCTCGGCCATGTCGATCTCGTCGATCGGGCTGGTGATGCCGGCCTGCTTCCAGAGTGCGGCCGCGGCGTCGCGAGAGGCCTGCGGGTTGACCTGGTCGCGCTCGGCGGCCGTCGTGGCCTCGGAGCGCATCACCGTGCCGTGGATCCAGGCGGGGTTGGGAGATGCCGCCGCCACGTCCTCGGACACGATCACCAGGGCACACGCGCCGTCGGAGGACGGACAGGTCTCGTCGTAGCGGATCGGGTCCCAGAGCATCTGTGACGCGAGCACCGACTCGACGGTCGTGCCCTCGTTGTGCAGGTGGGCGTAGGGGTTGCGCAGAGCGTTGTTGCGGTCCTTCGCGGCGACGATCGCACCGATGTGCGTCGGCGCCTCCGAGCGACGGATGTAGGAGCGCACGTGTGGCGCGAAGTAGCCACCGGCGCCGGCGTGCACGGGCATGTTGAACGGCAGCGGCACCGAGAGCGCCCACATCGCGTTGGACTCCGACTGCTTCTCGTAGGCGACGGTGAGCACCTTGCGGTGGACGCCGGCCTGGACGAGCGACGCCGCCACGATCGCCGTAGAGCCACCTACGGAGCCGGCAGTGTGCACCCGCAGCAGCGGCTTGCCGGCGGCACCGAGCGCCTCGGCGAGGAACAGCTCCGGCATCATCACGCCCTCGAACAGGTCGGGCGCCTTGCCGACCACGATCGCGTCGATCTCGTCGAGGGTCATGCCTGCGTCTTCCAGGGCGCGGTCGATCGCCTCGCGGCACAGGCCGGCCATCGAGACGTCGAGACGCTTGGCGCGGTGGTGGGTCTGTCCGACCCCGACCACGGCTGCGGGCTGCTTGGCCATCAGTTCCCTACCCCTTCGGTCGTCGAGCCCAGCACGCAGAGCAGGTTCTGCTGCAAGGCAGGCCCCGAGGTCGCGTGCCCCACGCCCTTGGAGATCTCGCCGGACCAGATCCGCGAGGCGGTCTCGCCGATCCGGATGCCCCCACTGGAGAACATCGGGTTGCTGGTCAGTGCGCCACCCGACGGGTTGACGCGTACGTCGTCGCCCAGCCCGAGCTCGCGGCGCAGGATCAGCTCCTGGTGGCTGAACGGGGCATGCAGCTCCGCAACCTCGACGCCGGTGAGGTCGACGGCAGCTGCTGCCCGAGCGGTCGAGGGCGACCGGGTGAGGTCACGGGTGCCCATGCCCATCGGGTCGATGTAGTGCGACAGGCCGTTGATCCAGGCCGGTCGGTCGCGCACCTCGCGAGCCTTGTCGCCGGCGGCGAGCACGATGGCGGCCGCGCCGTCCGTGACGGGGGAGCAGTCGTGCTTGCGCAGTGGGTCGGCGTACATCGGCCGGGCGAGCAGCTCCTCGACCGACGAGCCGCCCTTGCGGATGGCGTACTCGTTCTTCTCGGCGTCGGTCAGCGATCGGTTGGCCACCTCGGCCATCGCGGTCTCGTCCCACACCCCGGCGTCGATGCCGGCGCGGGCCTGGAGACCGGCCAGCGACACGGTGTCGGGCCACAGCGGCGTCATCGTGTAGGGCTCCAGCTGCAGCCCGAGGGTCCGGCGCAGTACGCCGGCCGAGGACTTGCCGAACGCGTACACGAGGGCGGTCTCGACCTCGCCGGTCTGGATCTTCAGCCAGGCCTCGTACATCGCCCACGCGAGGTCCATCTCGACGTGCGACTCGTTGACCGGCGGGATCACGCCGATGGCGTCGACCGCCGAGACGAACGAGAAGGACCGTCCGGCCAGGTAGTCGGAGGATCCCGAGCACCAGAAGCCGATGTCGCGGCGGGTCCAGCCGGTCTGCTCGTAGCACTCCGCGAGGAGCGGCACGAGCATCTCCACGCAGGTCGGCGACCCGTCGAACTCGGGCATCTGTCGCTGGGCGAACCCGACGACTGCAACGTCTCTCATGCTGTGCACTCCATTTTCGAAATCACAGAGCCGGGGCCCCTCAGAGGTGGTGCCGGTAGGTGTCGTAGTCCGCGTCCGGATCGCCGGTCGGCTCGAAGTGGTCGATGTTCTCCAGGGAGTACGTCCACTCGTCCTGCGGCTTCCAGACCGCCTTGACCCGCATGCCCATCCGCACCTCGTCGGCCGGGATGCCCAGGATCAGGTGGAGGATGGCGATGTCGGCGCCGTCGAGCAGCACGTACGCCGAGACGTACGGCGGGATGATCTTCTGCCCGAGGAACGGCACGTTGACGATGCAGAACGTGGTGATCGTGCCGGTCTGCGACAGCTCCACCTCCTCCGCCGTCGGGGTGCCGTCGGCCGGGCACGCGCTGCGCGGCGGCACGTAGACCTTCTGGCAGGTGGGGCAGCGCTGGCCGACGATGCGGCCCTCGTTGAGCCCGCGGTAGAACGCGGACTCCTCGGGCGACGCGGCGTACAGGTAGTCGAGCGACACCGGGACGATGACGCCGGTGACCGGGTCCACGACGGGGGTTGCGAGGCTCGCTTCGCTGCGCACCTCAACCACCGATTCGTCCAGAGGTTCGAACGCCGCGATGTCGGTGATCGACCCGGTGCGCTCCTCGGCCCAGCGGATCTGCACCCGCATGCCGGTGCTGACCTGGTCGGGCGAGGGCACGTCGAGGGCGTGCAGGAACGGGCGGGTGGCGCCGTCGAGGGTCACCAGCGCAAAGGCGAAGGGCCGGTCGAAGGGCTGCTCGGCGACCGGCTCGGGCACCCACGTCCAGGACGTGACCGTCCCGACCGGGGCGACCTCGACGAAGTCCGTGGTCTGCTCGTGCGTGTCCGGGTCGTACTCCAACGGGGGTACGACGACCTCACCCGCCGAGGTCCGGCCCGCGACGACGACGCCGTCTCGGAGGCCGGTGAGGAACCGTCCCACGACGGGTCCAGTCGAGCGGGTGTAGTCGAACGCTACGGTGACCGGTGCTGACAGTGTTCGTGTCATGGTCCGAAACTAGAACACGTTCTAAGATCGGGCAAGCACCAAGTGACATATGTCCCGCGATGACAGGAGATCGACATGAAGCTCGGACTGCAGCTCGGCTACTGGGGAGCGCAGCCCCCGCAGGGCGTCGGGGAGCTCGTCACCGCCGCCGAGGAATCCGGGTTCGACGCCATCTTCACCGCCGAGGCGTGGGGGAGCGACGCGTTCACCCCGTTGGCCTGGTGGGGCCGTGAGACGTCGCGGATCAAGCTCGGCACGTCGATCGTGCAGATGTCGGGACGTACGCCGACGTCGATCGCGATGCACCTGATGACGCTCGACCACCTGTCGAACGGCCGGGTGATCCTGGGCATGGGCGTCAGCGGGCCGCAGGTGGTCGAAGGCTGGTACGGCCAGCCCTTCGGCAAGCCGCTGGCCCGCACCCGCGAGGTCGTCGACATCATCCGCAAGGTGCTCGCCCGCGAGGACAAGGTCACCAACGACGGCCAGCACTACCCACTGCCGTTCACCGGCGAGAACTCCGTGGGTCTCGGCAAGCCACTCAAGTCGATCGTGCACCCGCTGCGCGCCGACGTCCCGATCTGGCTCGGCGCCGAGGGACCCAAGAACGTCGCGCAGACCGCCGAGATCGCCGACGGCTGGATCCCGATCTTCTACACGCCGAAGTCGGCCGGCATGTACCGCCCCTGGCTCGACGAGGGCTTCGCACGACCCGGTGCCCGGCGTACTCGCGACGACTTCGAGATCGCCGCGACCTGTCACCTCCAGGTGGTCGAGAACGCCGAGGAGAAGCAGTTCATCCTCGACGCGATCAAGCCGTCGGTGTCGCTCTACATGGGCGGGATGGGCGCCCAGGAGGCGAACTTCCACAACCAGGTCTTCGTCCGGATGGGCTACGAGGACCTCGCGGCCGAGGTGCAGCGGCTCTACCTGAGCGGCGAGAAGGACAAGGCGACCGCGCTGATCCCCGACGAGCTGGTCGACGACATGCACATCGTCGGCACCGCAGGTGAGGTCAAGGAGCGGATCGCGCAGTGGGAGGAGACCGGTGTGACGACGCTGCTGCTGAGCGCCCGCTCCGCCGAAGAGATCCGGTCAGTGGCAGAGCTGCTCGCCTAGCGCCGCACTCCCGCTGAGGCGTCGCCGCTGCGCGGCCACGCCCGGTCGCTGGGCTCGCGTGTCGCCGGCGACGTACGCCGTGGTCGTGGCCCGTTGCGGCGCCACGCCTCGCTTTACGCTTCCCGGGCGTGCCCGCTCCGCGGAGCCGCCGCTCGTTCCAGTGGTTGAGGAGGGCTGCTGGGCCCGTCTCGAAACCCCCGCAGCGTGGGCAGGGCGGTGCGGCCGGCGGGTGTGATGGGAGAGTTGCCCGGTGAGCAACACGTACGGCGTCATCGGAGTCGGTTCGATCGCAGCGGCCATGGTCGTCGGGTGGTGTGACGGGGTCGCCGATGCTCCGGAGGTCGTCCTGTCGCCGCGCAACGCCGAACGGTCGGCCGACCTGGCTGCCCGCTTCGACTCGGTACGGATCGCGGCCGACAACCAGGCCGTCGTCGATGAGGCCGACGTGATCGTCGTGTGCCTGCTGCCGGGCAACGCGGTCGAGGTGCTGTCCGGGCTGCGGTTCCGGCCTGACCAGGCCGTGGTCAGCGCGGTTGCCGGGGTCGACGTGGCGCGCCTGCGCGAGGTCGTGGCACCGGTGAGCGAGGTGGCGCGCAGCATCCCGCTGCCTGCTGTGGCGACGCGCGAGAGCGTGACGCCGGTGCACCCGGAGGGCCCGGCGGTCGAGGAGCTGTTCGCGAGGCTCGGCGGCAGCATGGTCGTGGACGACGAGCTGGCGTTCGAGTCGATCGCGGCGGCGTCGGCGACGGTGGCGGCGTACTTCGGCTACCTCGGCGCGATCGCGGACTGGCTCGGCTCTCGCGGCATCCCCGAGGACGACGCTCGGCGCTACGTCGCGGCCACGTTCGCGGCCCTTGCCGGCGAGCTCGGCGCACCGGACCCGGACTTCGCTGCGCTCGCGAACGCACACGCGACACCCGGCGGCCTGAACGAGCAGTTCGCCCGCGATCTGGGCGCGGCCGGGGTGTACGACGAGGTGCGGAACGGCCTCGATGGCGTGCTGCAGAGAATTGCCCCGAACTGAAACACGTTCTAGTCTCGGCGCCATGACTGACGCTCTGCCTTCTTCCAACGACATGCGGGTCGGCACCCACAACGGCCACCTCATGGTCGCGGCTCTCAAAAGGCACCAGCACAAGCCGGTGATGTATCTCGGCGACACCACGCTCACCGGTGGCCAGACCGCCGAGCGGATCAGCCAGTACATCCAGGCGTTCGAGGCGCTGGGCGCCGGCCGCGGCACCGCGGGCGCGCTGCTCGCGCTCAACCGGCCCGAGGTGCTCTTCATCCTCGGCGCGGGCCAGACCCAGGGCCACCGGCGTACGTCGCTGCACCCGCTCGGATCCCTGGACGACCACGCCTACGTGATCAACGACGCCGAGATCACCTCGATCACCATCGACCCGGTGCCGATGTTCGTCGAGCGCGTGGTGGGTCTTCTCGAGAAGTGCCCGAAGCTGGAGAAGGTGCTCACGATCGGGCCGGTGCCCGACGAGCTCGCGCACGTCGGCCACGACCTGTCGGCCGCCGCTGCGTCGTTCGACCCGCAGCCGCTCTCGGCGGTCACGCTCGACCCCGACCACATCGTGTCGATCACCTACACCGGCGGCACGACCGGCAAGCCGAAGGGCGTCATCGGCCTCTCGCGGCAGATGAACACGATGACCCAGATCCAGATGTCGGAGTGGGAGTGGCCGGAGTCGCCGCGCTTCCTGATGTGCACCCCGCTGTCTCACGCAGGCGCGGCCTTCTTCGTCCCCACCGTCCTCAAGGGCGGCTGCCTCTACGTGCTCTCGAAGTTCGACCCGGCCGAGGTGCTGAGGACGATCGAGGAGCAGAAGATCACCGCGACCATGCTGGTGCCGTCGATGCTCTACGCCCTGATGGACCACCCCGACTCGAAGACCCGCGACCTGTCGTCGCTCGAGACCGTCTACTACGGCGCGTCGGCGATCAACCCGGTGCGGCTCAAGGAGGCGATCGAGCGCTTCGGCCCGATCTTCGCGCAGTACTACGGCCAGTCCGAGGCGCCGATGGCGATCAGCTACATGTCCCGCGCCGACCACGCGGAGGCCGTGGCCGAGGGCGGCGACGAGCGTCGTCTCGCCTCGTGCGGCCGCCCGTCGGCGTTCACCCGTACGGCGCTGCTCGGCGAGGACGGCAAGCCCGTCCCGGTCGGGGAGCCGGGGGAGATCTGCGTCGCCGGCCCGCTGCTGGCCGGTGGCTACTGGAACCTGCCGGACGAGACCGCCGACACCTTCCGTGACGGCTGGATGCACACGGGTGACGTGGCGCGCGAGGACGAGGACGGCTTCTGGTACATCGTCGACCGCACCAAGGACATGATCGTCACCGGCGGGTTCAACGTGTTCCCGCGTGAGGTCGAGGACGTCGTCGCGGAGCACCCTGCGATCGCTCAGGTCGGCGTGATCGGCACGCCGCACGAGAAGTTCGGCGAGGCCGTGACGGCGATCGTCGTCCTCCGCTCCGACGCGCCTCGTGACGACGAGTCGATCGCCGCGATGACCGCCGAGATCCAGGAGATGGTCAAGGCGCGCAAGGGGTCCGTGCAGTCACCCAAGCAGGTGATCGTCGCCGACTCGCTGCCGCTGACCGGGCTCGGCAAGCCCGACAAGAAGGCCCTGCGGGCCCAGTTCTGGACCGGTGACCGCGCTGTCGGCTGACCGGCGCCTGAAGTAGTTGCGGATGGCGGTGTCGATCGCGAGTGAACCAGCCAGCAGGCCGATCGCGACGATGCCGTCCATCCACCAGTGGTTGCCGGTCGCCGAGACGACGAGCATGGTCAGGACGACGTGCGACAGGAAGAGCCAGCGCCACCTGCTGGTGCTCACTGCGACGATGCCGAAGGAGACGACCGCAGCCCAGGCCACGTGGATCGACGGCATCGCGGCGAACTGGTCCGACACACCGGTCGTCGGGTCGGCCGCGTAGACCGACATCCCGTACTGCTGGCCCATGTCGACGTAGCCCAGGTCGGGCAGGAAGCGCGGCGGCGCGACCCGGACGAACCGGATCACCAGGCAGCAGGCGGTGACGAGGGCCAGCCCGTTGCGCCAGTGCGGGTACCGGTCACGGTGGCGGTAGAACATCCACACCAGGAAGGCGATCAGCGCCGGCACGTGGACCACCGCGTAGTACTTGGTCGTGAGGTCGGCGAGGCGGGCGTGCGCCAGCACGAAGTGCTGGAGCGTCAGCTCCGACGGCAGGTGCAGCCGGCCTTGGAACGACGCGATGTCGTGGGCGCGCGCGATTGCTCCGTGGGTGGAGGCGAGAGGCAGCATCCGGGCGAGCCGCCACACGGCGTACAGGGACGCGATCAGGGTGAACTCAGCGGCGGCCGGCTCGATGTGCGGGGTCAGCCGGGACGGCCGCAGACGTACGACGAGCCACACGAGGGCGCTGACCAACGCAGCTACCGCGGCTTGATCCCAGGTCGGCCACGGCACGGGGAGATTCTGTCAGGCCGGACCCAACGAACCACCCGGTTTGAACGACGCGGCGAACCGCTCGCCGATCCGCAGGTGGGTCGCGGCGTCCGGGTGCAGGTCGTCCGGCAGCGGCAGCTCGGCCGCGTCCGCCTCGCCGTACAGCGTGAGGCCGTCGAGGTAGTGGAGGTGCGGGTCGGTGGCGGCGCGCTGCTCGACGATGCGCGCGAGCTCGGCACGGATGACCTGCAGGGTGAGCTTGCCGAACGGGACCTCGGCCGGGTCGCCGGTGGACGCGAAACGCAGCTGCCCGTCCTTCATCCCGCTCGTGTCGGGCAGGAGCGGCCCCGGCGTGGCCTCGTGGAGCCCGCACCAGATCGGGGAGACGACCAGGAGCGGGGTGTCCGGGTGGCCGTCACGCACGGTGTCGAGGAAGCCGTGCATGCCTGCCGTGAACGCTCGCTTGCGCATCACGTCGGCGTTCACGATGTTGATCCCCATCTTGATGCTGATGAGGTCGGCGGGGGTGTCCCGCATGGTCCGGGCGACGAACGGGTCGAGCAGCGCGCTGCCGCCGAAGCCCAGACTGACCAGGTCGACGCCGCCCAGTGTGGCAGCGCGGGCGGGCCAGGTGGTGGTGGGACTGCCGGCCTCGGAGCCGGCGCTGATCGAGCTTCCGTGGTGCAGCCACACCGGTCGTCCGCGGCCGGGCAGCGGCTCGACGGGGGCGTCCGTGCGCAGCTCGACGAGCTCGGTCGTCTCGCTGTGCGGCAGCCAGATCTCGACGTCCTTCGGCTCGGGGGACAGGCCGTCGAACGTCAGCGTGCCGGGCTCGCCTTCGCGCTGCTCGAATGAGCCCGTCGTCATGTCGATCACGACGGCTCGACCCTGCGGCACGCTGCCCTGGTCGACGAGTCTCCCGTCGACCACCAGGTCGTAGATCCCGTCGGGTCGGGGCGGGGCGCCGACGTACACCCGCTTGGTCGGCAGGGTGTCCAGCTCGATGGCGGTCGCCGCCGTACGGAACGCGAGGCGTACGCCGGAGGGCTGGCTCTCGGCCATCAACAGTTGCGGGTCGGGCACCTGCGCCCGGGCCCAGGCGGGGAGCCGGTGCGGGAGCAGGCCGCGGTCGGTCTGCTCGAGCTCGAGGGCGCCCCGGACGAGCTCGGCGGTGATGCCTGTCGTGATGATCTGCACGGGTACGACGTTGCCATGCGTCTGCGCAACGGCACCCACGGGTACGGCTTTGTCACCATGCCCCTGCACTGGGTCACGGACGCGGCGAGACGACGACCTGCTGCCGCGGACGCTCTGACCCCTCTGGCGCGCCTTTTGTTTCGAAAATGCCGAAACCGTGGAAAACGTTATCGACAACGATTGACACACTCACCGGCGAGTGACACCTTTCCGGCATGTGTGACGGACGTCGCACCCGGCCCACCGCCGAACGGAAGGGTTTCCCAATGAGGTCGAAGACTCGCAGCGCGGCACTTGCCGTCCTCTGCGCCAGCGTGTTGACGTTCGCGGCCTGTGGCAGCGACGACTCGTCGGAGGAGAGTGGTGGCGACACCACGATCACCTGGTGGCACAACTCGAACAACCAGCCCGGCATGGGCTACTACGAGCAGGTCGCCCAGGACTACGAGGCCGACCACCCGGGCGTGAAGATCGAGATCAGCGCCATGGCCCACGAGGACATGGTCGACAAGCTCGACGCCGCCTTCCAGAGCGGGGACATCCCCGACATCTACATGGAGCGCGGCGGCGGCGAGCTGGCCGACCACGTCGACGCGGGCATGGTCCGCGACATCTCCGACGACGCGTCGGAGGAGATCGACAAGGTCGGTGGCTCGGTCGCCGGCTGGCAGATCGACGGGAAGACCTACGCCCTGCCGCTCTCGCTCGGGGTCGTGGGCGTCTGGTACAACACCGAGCTCTTCGAGCAGGCCGGCATCACCGAGCCCCCCACCACGATGGACGAGTGGTACGACGACATCGCCAAGCTCAAGGACGCCGGCATCACGCCGATCTCCGTCGGTGCCGGGGACAAGTGGCCGGCGGCGCACTACTGGTACTACACGGCGCTGCGGTCCTGCCCCGAGGACGTACTCAAGGAGGCCGTCACGAGCCTCGACTTCTCCGACCCGTGCTTCGAGAAGGCCGGCGAAGTGGTCCAGGACATCCTAGGCGCCGACCCCTTCAACAAGGGCTTCCTGACCACCAAGGCGCAGGAGGGCGCGACCTCGGCGTCGGGCCTGCTCGCGACCGGCAAGGTCGCGATGGAGATGCAGGGGCACTGGGAGCCGGGCGTGATGCAGGGCCTCACCGACGACGGCAAGGGGCTGGGCGACAAGACCGGCTGGTTCCCGTTCCCGGCGGTCGAGGACGGTCAGGGCGACCCGACCGACGCCCTCGGCGGCGGCGACGCGTGGGCGGTCTCCGAGGAGGCGCCCGACGAAGCCGTCGACTTCGTGAAGTACCTCCTCTCCGACGAGGTCCAGCAGGGCTTCGCCGAGAACGACATGGGCCTGCCGACCAACCCGGCTGCGAACGGCTCGGTCAAGGACCCGGCACTCGCCGGCGTGCTCAAGGCTCGCGACGACGCGCCGTACGTCCAGCTGTACTTCGACACGGCCTTCGGCGCCTCGGTCGGTGGAGCGATGAACGACGAGATCGCGCTGCTGTTCGCCGGCGATGCGTCCCCGCAGGACGTCGTCGACGCAACTCAGCAGGCCGCGGACGCCGAGCAGTGACGACCACGGCAGTGACGGGAGCAGTGAGCTGATCGTGGCGGACCAGGGCGTCGCCACCTCCACGGCGCCCCCCACTCTCGGGGAGGCCACCCGGCGCGAGCAGCGCCGGGTGGCCCCACGGCCCGTCGGGGGCGGCTGGCGGCAGCGACTGGAGATCGCCTTCTTCGTGACCCCGGCTCTCGCGCTGATGGCGGTCTTCGTCGTCTGGCCGGTGGTCTCGGCGGTCCGGATGTCCTTCGACCGCTGGAAGGGCTTCGGCCCGATGGACGACTTCATCGGGATCGACAACTACCACTACGTGCTGACCGACGAGGTCTTCCGAGGCGCGGTGACGCACAACTTCATCATCGTGTTCGCGTCGATCCTGATCCAGCTGCCCCTCGGGCTGGCGGTCGCTCTGCTGCTCGACCGCAAGATCCGCGGCCGGGGGCTGCTGCGGACCATCGTGTTCGTCCCGTACGTGCTGGCCGAGGTCATCGCCGGCGTCGTCTGGTACCAGCTGCTACAGCCGGAGTCGGGCGTCATCGACGCGCTGATCAAGGCGGTCGGGCTCACCCCGCCAGAGCAGGGTTTCCTCGGTACGCCGAACCTGGCGCTCGCCACCGTCTTCGTGGTGCTCACCTGGAAGTACCTCGGGTTGGCGATCCTGCTCTTCCTCGCCGGCCTCCAGGGTGTCCCGACCGACCTCTATGAGGCGGCGCAGCTCGACGGGGCGAGCTGGTGGCAGGTGCAGCGACGGATCGCGATCCCGCTGCTCGGGCCGACGATCCGCACCTGGTGCTTCCTGTCGATGATCGGGTCGCTGCAGCTCTTCGACATGGTCTGGATCCTGACCGGCGGCGGTCCGGCCAACGCGACGACGACGATGGCGACTTACCTGATCAACCAGGGCACCGGCCGTCACAACTACGGCATCGCCGGCGCGGCCTCCGTGATCCTCTTCGCGATCGGGTTCGTGATGGCGCTCGTCTACCAGGTGTTCGTGCTGCGGCGCGACACCGCTGTGGAGAGGTGAAGGAGACATGATCCGACGCGCGAGACCGTTCGGCTCAGGTGGCCTGCTGGTCTACCTGCTGGCCCTGACCGCGGTCATCATCACGCTGGGCCCCGTCGTGTACGGCGCGCTCGGCGGCTTCCGCAGCAACGAGCAGCTGGCCCGCGATCCCTCGGGTCTGCCGGACCCCTGGGTGTTCTCGAACTACACGGCGGTTCTGACCAACGAGGCCTTCTGGCGCTACGCCTTGAACTCGTCGATCATCGCCGTGATCACCACCGTGGTCGCCGTGATGTTCGGCGTGATGGCGGCGTACCCGTTGGCCCGCTACCAGTTCAGCGGGCGCGAACCGCTGTTCATGGTGTTCGTGCTCGGGCTGCTCTTCCCGGCCGCCGTGGCGATCATCCCGCTCTTCATCCTGGTCACCCGTGACCTGCACCTGGCCAACAGCTGGTGGGGGGTCGCGCTGCCGCAGGCGGCCTTCGCGCTGCCGATCACGGTGGTGATCCTGCGGCCCTTCCTGATGGCCATCCCCAAGGAGTTGGAGGAGGCGGCGCTGATCGACGGGGCGTCTCGGATCGGGATCTTCTGGCGGCTGGTGCTGCCGTTGTCGGTGCCGGCGCTGGTCACCGTCGGAGTGCTCGCGTTCGTGGCGTCGTGGAACGCCTACCTGCTGCCTCTGCTCCTGCTGCAGGACGACATGCGTACGCTGCCGCTCGGTGTCGCCGACTACTCGAGCGAGCACTCGTCCGACACCGCCGGCGTGCTCGCGTTCACGACGCTCGCAATGATCCCCGCTCTGATCCTGTTCCTCGCGATGCAGAAGCGGATCGTCAGCGGGCTGCAGGGCGCGGTGAAGGGATGACGGGCAACGTGGAGGAGGACGCCGTGGTGGAGCCGAGCAGCCAGCGGTCCGGGAGCCGGGTGACCATGCAGCAGGTGGCGGCCGAGGCGGGCGTGTCCATCTCGACGGTCTCGAAGGTGATGAACGGCCGGTACGGCGTCTCGACGCAGACGTTCGACCACGTCAGCAAGGTGATCAACCGGCTCGGCTACGAGACCAGCCTGGTGGCGCGCAGCCTGCGCAACACCCGGACGAACGTGATCGGCGTGCTGGTCGCGGACTTCGAGCCGTTCAGCACCGAGGTGCTCAAGGGCGCGGCCGACGCGATCCGGGGCACCGGCTACGAGCTGGTCGCCTACTCCGCCGGCGGCCGCGTGGACGAGCACGTCGGATGGGAGCGGCGCTACCTGTCGCGAGTCATGGGCACCCTGGTGGACGGCGCCGTCCTGGTGACGCCGACGGTGACCGACGTGCAGTACGACGGTCCGGTGGTCGCGGTCGACCCACACACCGGCCGGTCCAGCCTGCCGACGGTCGCATCGGACAACCTGCAGGGCGCGCGGATGGGCGTCGACCACCTGCTGAGCCTGGGCCACCGCCGCATCGGCATGGTCACCGGCCGCGAGGACCTCGTGTCCGCGCAGCTGCGTGAGCTCGGCTACCGCGCGGCGCACGAGGCGGCCGGCGTACCGGTCGACGAGTCGCTCCTCGCGAACGGCGCGTTCGACCCCGAGCAGGCGCGGGACGCCGCCCGGACGCTGCTGCGCCTGCCCCAGCCGCCGACCGCGATCTTCGCGGCCAACGACATCTCGGCCCTGTCGACCCTCGAGGTCGCCAGCGAGCTGGGCCTCGACGTCCCCGGGCAGCTGTCCGTCGTGGGCTTCGACAACATCCCCGAGTCGGCGCTGGCTCACCCGCCGCTGACCACCGTCCAGCAACCCATGCGCCAGATGGGGCACGACGCCATCGCGATGCTGGTCGCGCTGATCGCCGGCCACGTGGTCGACGAGACGCACGTGACCCTCGCGACGACTCTCGTGCCCCGGCGCACGACCGCAGCTCCAGGAGCGACTTCATGACCGAGCTGTGGCGCGATCCCAGCGCCCACGTCGACGACCGGGTCGCCGACCTGGTCTCGCGGATGACCCTGACCGAGAAGGTCGCCCAGCTGTCCGGGGTCTGGTGGCTCGACCCGGACGCCGGCGGCATGGCCCCGATGCTGCGTGAGAGCGTCGGTCCGCTGCCGTCGTGGACAGAGGTGGTCGAGGACGGTCTCGGCCAGCTCACCCGCACGTTCGGCACCGCACCCCTGGAGCCGGCCGAGGGACTCCAGATCCTGGCCGACCGACAGCGCGACGTGATGGCGGCCAACCGGTTCGGCATCCCGGCGCTGGCCCACGAGGAGTGCCTCACCGGGCTCGCCGTCTGGCGTGCCACGATCTATCCCTCGCCGTTGTGCTGGGCGGCCTCCTTCGACCCGGTGCTGGTCGAGCGGATGGCCGCCCAGATCGCCGGCACCATGCGCAGCCTCGGCATCCACCAGGGTCTGGCACCGGTGCTCGACGTCGTCCGCGACCTCCGCTGGGGCCGGGTCGAGGAGACACTCGGCGAGGACCCGTTCTTGGTCGGCCTCGTGGGCAGCGCCTACGTGCGCGGCCTGGAGGACGGTGGGATCGTCTCGACACTGAAGCACTTCCTCGGCTACTCCGCGTCCCGCGCCGCCCGCAACCTGGCGCCGGTGGCGATCGGGCCGCGCGAGCTCGCCGACGTGATCTTGCCGCCGTTCGAGATGGCCCTGCGGGCCGGGGCCAGGTCGGTGATGAACTCCTACACCGACCTCGACGGGGTGCCGGCCGCCGCCGATGCCGAGCTGCTGACCACCCTGCTGCGCGAGCGGCTGGGCTTCACCGGGACCGTGGCCTCCGACTACTTCTCGGTCGCCTTCCTGCAGACGCTGCATCGCGTCGCGGACGGCCTCGGCGAGGCAGCGGGACTGGCGCTCGAGGCGGGGATCGACGTCGAGCTGCCGTCGACGAACGCCTTCGGTGCCCCGTTGCTCGAGGTGCTCGCCGCGGGTCGCGTGGAGGAGAAGGTCATCGACCGCGCCCTCTTCCGGGTGCTGCGACAGAAGTGCGAGCTCGGCCTGCTCGACCCGGGCTGGGCGCCGGTTGCGGTCACCGACGTCGACCTCGACGACGCCGAGTCACGGGCGCTCGCGCTCGAGCTCGCGCGCCGCTCTGTCGTGCTGCTGGCCAACGACGGCAGCCTCCCGCTCTCGGCCGGGGCGACGGTCGCGATCGTCGGACCGCGCGCCGACACGTCCCAGGCGATGCTCGGCTGCTACTCCTTCCCGATGCACGTGCTCGTGCACCACCCCGGTGTCGAGGACGGCGTGGAGATCCGCACCGTCCGAGAGGCTCTGGCCGACACCTTCGACGTCTCCTACGCGCTCGGCTGCCCGGTGCTCGGGGGCGAGGACGCGGACATCGAGGCCGCTGCCGCGGTCGCCGCCGACGCCGAGGTGTGCGTCGTCGTGCTCGGAGACCAGGCGGGGCTCTTCGGCAAGGGCACGTCGGGAGAGGGCTGCGACGTCGCCGACCTCGACCTCCCCGGTCGGCAGGAGGAGCTGCTCGAGGCGCTGATCGGGACCGGTACGCCGGTCGTGGCGGTGCTGCTCGTCGGACGACCGTACGACCTGAGCCGCCAGGTGGATCGCCTCGCCGGGCTCGTGTGCGGCTTCTTCCCGGGCGAGGAGGGAGCGCAGGCGATCGCCGACGTGCTCAGCGGTCGCGTCAACCCGTCCGGTCGGCTGCCGGTCAGCTTCCCGGGTGCGGGCTCGACCCAGCCCTCGACGTACCTCGCCTCGCCGCTGGGCCGGCGCAACGAGGTCAGCGTGGTGGACCCGACACCGCTCTTCGGGTTCGGTCACGGACTCTCGTACGCCGCCGCCACCTGGGGCGCGGTGTCCACGCCGTCCGGTCCGCGGTGGGGGACCGACGGCACCTGCGACCTCGTGGTGGAGCTCGCGAACGAGGCCGACCGAGACGTGTCAGAGGTGGTGCAGGTCTACCTGCACGACCGGTCGGCCTCGGTGGTGCGCCCGGTGCAGCAGCTCGTCGGTGCGGTGCGCGTCGACCTCGAGGTCGGGCAGAGCGCGAGCGTCCGCTTCGCGCTGTCCGCGGATCTGACGTCGTTCACCGGGCGCGACCTCGTGCGCATCGTGGAGCCGGGCAAGGTCGAGCTATGGGTGGGCGCCTCCAGCACGGACATCCGGGAGGTGCTGCCGCTCGAGCTGGTCGGTCCGGTCCGGATGGTCGGGGTGGAGCGGGCGCTGGAGCCCGCCGTGACCGTCGAGATCGCCTGATGCACTACGACCTGCCCCTGGAGGAGGCGCGGGTCTACCGCCCGCCGTTGGCGGTGCCCGAGGACCTCGGTGACTTCTGGGCGCGCACGCTCGCGCGCATCGGTGGTGCGCCGCCGATGCTGACCAGGGTCGATTCCGGGCTGGTGACCGTGGAGTCGTACGACGTCGCGCTGGCCGGGTTCGACGGTCATCCTGTGCGCGCGTGGCTGCACCTGCCGGCCGAGGTGCTGCGGTCCGGTCCGCTGCCCGGGGTGGTGCAGTTTCAGGGCTACAACGGTGGCCGCGGGCTGGCGCACGAGCACGTCTTGTGGGCCAGCGCCGGCTACGCGCACCTCGTCGTCGACACCCGGGGACAGGGGAGTGGCTGGACGACCGGCGCCACCGGCGACCCTGTCGGATCCGGGCCGGCTCAGCCGGGCTTCCTCACCCGTGGCATCGGGGACCCGGACACCTACTACTACCGGCGCGTGTACGCCGACGCCGTGGCCGCGCTCGAGGTGCTGCGCGGCCACGACCTGGTCGACCCGTCTCGGGTGGTCGTGGCGGGAGGGAGCCAGGGCGGCGGGATCTCGACCTCCGTCGCTGCCCTGGCTCCCTCCTCCGTGGCCGCGGTGCTGTGCGACGTGCCGTTCCTCTGCGACTTCCGGCGCGCGGCGGCCGTCGCCCAGACCGACCCCTACCTCGAGCTGGTGCGCTACCTGGCCGCTCACCGCGACCAGGTCGACCGAGCGTTCTCGACCCTGTCCTACTTCGACGTCGCCGTGCTCGGCCGGCTGGCCACCGCGCCGGCGCTGTGGTCGGTCGCCCAGATGGACCTCACCTGCCCGCCGTCGACGGTGTTCGCGGCGTACAACTCCTACGGCGGACCGAAGGAGATCGAGGTCTACGAGTTCAACGACCACGAGGGTGGTGCGGCGTACCACCGCTCCCGTCAACTGGAGTGGCTCGCGGCCCTCTAGCGCCCCTGGAACTGAGGGGCGCGCTTCTCGGCGAACGCCCGTGGGCCTTCCTTGGCGTCGTCGGAGGCGAAGACGGCCTTGCCGACCACGGCGTCGTCGGCCCAGCAGTCGTCCTCGTGCTTGCCCTCGGAGTCGCGAACCGTCTTGAGGATCGCCTGCACGGCGAGGGGTCCGTTGGCGCAGATCAGGTCCGCGATCTCGTGCGCCTTGGCGAGCGCTTCGCCGTCGGGCACGACGGTGCCGATGAGGCCGATCTCTTTGGCCTCCGGCGCCTTGATCGCGCGGCCTGTCAGCAGCAGGTCCATGGCGATCGTGTACGGGATCTGGCGGGGGAGGCGTACGGCGGAGCCGCCCATTGGGTAGAGGCTCCACTTCGCCTCGGCCACCCCGAACCGGGCCGACTCGCCGGCGATCCGGATGTCCGTGCCCTGGAGGATCTCGGTGCCGCCCGCGATGGCCGGTCCCTCGACCGCGGCGATCAGCGGCTTGGTCAGCCGGAAGCCCTTGAGCAGCCCCTTGATGACCCGCGGGTCGAAGCCGGACTCGAAGCTCTCGCTCGGCGACCGCTTGGTGGCGGCCTTGAGGTCCATACCGGCGCAGAAGTAGCCGCCGGCACCGGTGAGGATGCAGACCCGGATGGAGTCGTCGCTGTTGACCCGGTCCCAGGCCTCCTCCATGATCGCCATCATCTCGCCGGAGAGCGCGTTGCGGGTCTCGGGCCGGTTCATCGTGACGATGAGCTTGTGGCCGTCCTGCTCGACGAGGCAGTGCGGGGCGGATTCCGTCGTGGGAACAGTCGCGGCATCGGTCATAGCCGGGATGCTAGCCAAAAACGAGAACGTGTTCTAGTCTCGCGAGTGTGGCTCACAATATCGCTGACCTCTTCGAACACGCCGTCGATGTCGCGCCGGACAACCCTGCCGTGAAGTTCGGGGACCGCGTCGTGACCTACGCCGAGCTGGAGGCTGATGCCAACCGGCTCGCGCACTACCTCCAGGCGCAGGGGGTGAAGGCCGGCGACCACGTCGCGATCTACGCGAAGAACAGCGTGGAGCACGTCGTGGCGACCCTCGCGGTGGTGAAGATCCGGGCGACCACCATCAACGTCAACTACCGCTACGTCGAGGGCGAGCTCGACTACCTCTTCGACAACGCCGACGTGGTCGCGTTGATCCACGAGCGCAGCTACGCGCCACTGGTCGCCTCGTGCTGGCCCAGGCACGAGAAGCTGAAGGTCGCCGTCGTCGTCGACGACGCGCTCGACCCGGGCGACCAGTCCGACTACTCGTCGTACGGCGGCGTGCACTACGACGAGGCGCTGGCCGGCCAGAGCGCCGAGCGCGACTTCGGGGAGCGCAGTCCCGATGACATCCACATCATCTACACCGGCGGCACCACCGGCTTCCCGAAGGGCGTCATGTGGCGCCACGAGGACTTCTGGCGGGTGCTGGGTGGCGGCATCGACTTCTACACGGGCGTCCCGTTGGAGGAGTTCGACCAGTCCAAGCAGGCCACTGACCCGCGGATGGTCACCTTCCCACTGAGCCCGCTGATGCACGGCGGCGCCCAGGCCGGCCTGCTCATGCACCTCTTCGCCGGCCACCTCACGGTGCTCGAGCCGAAGTTCGACCCGGTGCGCACCTGGGAGATCATCGAGCGCGACAAGGTGCAGCTGATCTTCATGACCGGTGACGCCATGGCGCGGCCGCTGATCGAGGCGTACGAGGCGAAGCTCGAGGCGACCGGTACGGCGTACGACTGCTCCAACCTGGTCGCCATCTCCAGCAGTGCCGCGATCTTCAGCAAGCCGGTGAAGGAGCGCTGGATGGCGGCGTTCCCCAACTCGATCTTCACCGACTCCGTCGGCGCGACCGAGACCGGGTTCTCCGGCATGGGCATGCAGGACGCGAACAACATCTCGACCGACGGCCCGGTCGTCGGCCTCGGCCCGGGCAGCGTCGTCATCGACGCGGACAACAACGTCCTCGACCCCGACACGAACATCGGGGTCGTCGGCCGGCTCGGTCGCGGCGGCTCGGTGCCCGTCGGCTACTACAAGGACCCCGCGAAGTCGGCCGCGACCTTCCTGGTCATCGACGGCGAGCGCTACTCGGTCCCGGGTGACTTCGCCCGGATCGAGGAGGGCAGGCGGGTGACTCTCCTCGGACGCGGCTCCAACTGCGTCAACACCGGTGGCGAGAAGGTCTACCCGGAGGAGGTCGAGATGGCGATCAAGGGCCACCCTGCCGTCTACGACACGCTGGTGGTCGGCATCCCGGACGACAAGTTCGGCCAGGCCGTCGCGGCCGTCGTCGAGCTCCGTGAGGGTGCGACGCTAGAGCTCGAGGACCTGCGCGACTTCCTGCGCGCGCACCTGTCGGGCTACAAGCTGCCGCGCTCGCTCACGATCGTGGACAAGGTGCCGCGCAACGCCACCGGCAAGGCGCAGTACCCCGCGGCGAAGGAGCTGGCTCTGGCAGGCTTCGCCGCAAAGGCAGCCACGGTCGACCCGACCTCCGTCTGAAAGGCACCCATGCGCACCCCGTTGTGTGAAGAGTTCGGGATCGAGTACCCGATCTTCGCGTTCACCCCGTCCGAGCACGTCGCGGCCGCCGTGTCGCGCGCCGGTGGGCTCGGCGTCCTCGGCTGCGTTCGGTTCAACGACGCCGACGAGGTCGAGAAGACCTTGAGCTGGCTCGACGACAACACCGACGGCAAGCCGTACGGCGTCGACATCGTGATGCCGATGAAGATCCCGACCGAGGGCACGTCGCTGGACCTCGGCGCGATGATCCCCGAGGAGCACAAGAAGTTCGTCGACGAGACGCTGCTGAGACTCGGCGTACCTCCGCTCCCCGAGGGCGAGGGGCGCGAGGGCGTGCTCGGCTGGCTGCACTCCGTCGCGCGCTCGCACCTCGACGTCGCGCTCAAGCACCGCCCGGTGCTGATCGCCAACGCGCTCGGCTCGCCGCCGGTCGACGTCATCGAGAAGTGCCACGAGCACGGCATCAAGGTCGCCGCCCTCGCCGGGGCCGCCAAGCACGCGCTGTCGCACGTGCGCAACGGCGTCGACATCATCGTGGCCCAGGGTTACGAGGCCGGCGGGCACACCGGCGAGGTCGCCAGCATGGTGCTGCAGCCTGACATCGTCGACGCGGTCGGCCCCGACGTACCCGTGCTCGGCGCCGGCGGTATCGGCTCCGGTCGCCAGATCGCCGCGTCGCTCGCGCTCGGCTCCCAGGGTGCCTGGATGGGCTCCATCTGGCTCGGCACGGCGGAGTACCAGCTGATGGGGGCCGCCAACTCCGAGGCGTGGGAGACCGCGTTCACCCGCGCGACGTCGTCCGACACCGTGCGGACCCGCGTCTACACCGGCAAGCCCGCTCGCCTGCTCAAGACCAAGTGGACCGAGGCCTGGGCCGAGGAGGGCGCACCGACGCCACTGCCGATGCCGCTGCAGAACCTGCTCGTCGCCGAGGCACACAACCGGATCAGCGCCTCCAACAACCCGGACGTGATCTCGATGCCGATCGGTCAGATTGTCGGCCGGATGAACGAGGTCCGCCCCGTCGCCGACGTGATGGCGTCGCTGATCGCGGAGTTCGAGGAGGCCGTCGACCGGCTGAACAAGATCCGGTAGGGCGCCCGTTCGGCGTACCGCGGGGGCGGTGTGTCAGCAACCGGTGTCTGGGCGGACTCGGTTGCTGGCGCACCGCCGGGGGCGGTCGGCTGTGTGCACGTGCCGATTGGTCACAAACCGCATGTCCCGGGGCCTGGATCTCTGCGGTTGGTGACCAAACCGCGGGCGCACGCCGGGCGGCGGTGCGTGAGCAACCGAATCAGGGTCTTGACCGGGCCGATTTGGTTGCTGGGTCACCGCTGGGTTGCGGGGCGGCCGTTGACCTGTCGTTTGGTCACCAATCGCATGCCGGGGACCGGACTTCTGCGGTTGGTGACCACACCACGGGTGTGGCGCGTCCAGCTCAGCGCAGGTCCGGATGCGCCCGACCGGCGATGAGCGGCAGGTCCAGGTAGGTCTGGATGCCCGGGTCGGCGGCGACGACGTACGGGATCGAGTTCACGCAGTGCATCGCGGTGGCGACCACACCCGGGTTGCGGATGAGACCTTCCTCGACCGTCTCGGGCTGCCAGCCCTTGATGGTGACGAAGGTGTTGGGGTCGCCCTGGACCTCGATCTCGAACCGTTCGCCCTCGGGGCCGAACGGCCACGCCGGTGAGAGGTGCTCCTCGCCCATCAACCAGTTGACGGCGATGCGGACGACGCAGGTCTCACCGACGAACGCCTCCCAGACGAACCGCTGGCCGGCGACCAGGCCCGGCTCGATCACACCGATCGGAGTCTCGATCGGAGCCGTGGCCACGGCGACCTCCTGCGAGGTGCGGATCTCGGCGTCCGCCGAGAAGCCCAGCGTGTCCAGGCACATCCGCACCGCCTGGATGAAGCCGCCCGAGAGCAGCCCGAGCATGGGACCACCCATCGCCTCGTCGGGCTGGCCGCCGAACATCATGATGTGGCGTACGACGTCAGGCGCGTTGTAGGTGCGGATGTCGGAGAACTCCTCGCCCCTGACGTAGGTCACCGCCGACGACAGCGCCGAGAACATCAGCGGGTGCAGCTCGGTGATGCCGCCGGGGTTGATGCCGGTGCCGTGCAGGCTGGTCCCTGCCTCGGCACAGGCCGCGGCGAGCGGCGCGCCGTCGCGCTCGGTGGGGTAGAACCAGCCGACCGGCGTCACGACGTTCTTGCCGGAGCGCAGGATCGCGGCGACCTCGTCGCGGTTCGGGATCAGCGGCGCGTAGAGGACGCAGTCGGCGTCCATCGCCAGGATCTCGTTGACGCTGCTGGTGGCCGCGACGCCGAGCGGCGCGATCCCGACGATCTCGCCGACGTCGACGCCGTTCTTGGTGTCGGAGTGGACCCAACAGCCGACCAGCTCGAGATCGGGATGGAGCAGGATGCCCTCGATCGCGGCCTTGCCGACGCTGCCCGTTGCCCACTGGATGACTCGCACGGCGCCACTGTGGCAACTAGAACGTGTTCTTGTCCATGGCCTACAGCGAGGTCATCACGCCGACAGTCTCGGGGGAGAAGCGTGGGAAGACCGTGGCGGTCGACGCCCCGAACCGCTTCGACACGATCTCGGCGAGGACGCTGCGGTAGTCGGTCGTCACCAGGAGGTCGGCGTCGTCGGTCTTGCCGAGTCCGGGCCAGGTGCCGTAGTACTGCCCGCCGCGGACGCCCGCGCCGGCGACGAACATGACGTTGCCGTAGCCGTGGTCGAGCCCCTGGCTGGCGTTCTCGACGACCCGACGGCCGAACTCGCTGATGGTCACCAGCGTCACCTTGCCGGCCTGGTCGCCGAGGTCGCCGAAGAACGCCGCGATCGCGCCCGCCAGCTCGCGGGTGTTGTCGACCATCCAGCCGCGGTCGGCCGTCCCCATGCCGGAGTGCATGTCCCAGTCGCCCTGGTCGACGGTCACCGCCTCGATGCCGACGTTGCCGCGGATCGCGCGAGCCACCTGGGCCAGCGCCTTGCCGAGGTCGGTCGCCGGATAGCTCGCGGTGTTGTCGACCGCCTGCTTCGCCGGACCGAACTCGTCGACGGCGGCGTACGTCGCGCGCATACCGCGCGCCAGCACCGACCTGTCGTGGTCCCACATCGTGCGTAGCGACCGGCGGCGCCGGCCCTGGTCGTCGTCGCCCTCTCCGGGCAGCCGGACGTCGTCGACCTTGCCGGCCGACATGGTCGCCGACCGCCCGAAGAGGGACGTCGGCGTCACCCCGCCCGCCAGGTTGAAGCCCTGCAGCGGTGAGCTGCCCGCGGTGGTCCCGATCAGCCGGTTGAGCCAGCCGCTGCGCGCGGCGGATCCCGGGTCGGCGTCCTCGACCGCCTCCATCGCGGCGAAGTGCGAGCGGTTGGGGGCAGGCAGTCCGGTCGCGTGTACGGCGGCCAGCGTGCCGTTGGTCCACAGCGGCAGCAGCGGCGCGAGCTCGGGGTGCAGGCCGAACATCCCGTCACGGGCCAGCAGCCGGTCGGTGGGTACGGCGATGCCGGGTCGGGCCTGGTGGTAGGCGGGGTCGGCGTGCGGCACCACGAGCGAGAGCCCGTCGGCGGCCCCACGCAGGGACACCACGACCAGCACCGAGGGGGCAGGAGCAGCAGACGAGGCCGAGGTCGTGATCGCTGCAGAGCCGACGAACGTGGTCGCTCCGGCCAGCGCGATCGCTCCGGAGAAGAGGCCGCGTCGCGACACGGCGGCGAACTCGGCGCAGCAGGCGTCGGCGGGGGTCTGGTCAGTCTGTGAGGTCATCGTCGTCACCGGGTCAGGTGGGCGGGGGAGTCGAGCATGGTGGACAGGAGGCGGGGCATCTGCCACCGCACCAGTGCGTGGTCGGCCGTGATCCGTTCGCGCTGCCGACAGCCGGTCGCCTGGCAGCAGGCCTCGACCAGGCGCGGAGTGGCGGGCCGGTGCAGGATCCGCCGCGACATGTCGTCGACGAGGTCGTCGAACCGGATCGACCGCTTCGGGAGCCATGCCTCCGGCCGCCGGTAGTGCGCGCCGTCCTTGGGCCACCAGCCCCCGGCCAGGCTCTGGTGCATGGACATCGACGCGATCAGCCGGCCGGGTGACGCCCAGGAGGCGTTGTCGATCGGCTGACCGTCCGGCCGCGGCCAGGCGAACGGCGTGATCCCCAGGCCGGCCACCTGCCAGAGCATCTGGTTGGCGGCGTAGCTGTCGCCACGGTCTCCGGCCGGCGGACGGGCGATCTGCACGCCGAGGGCGCGGTACGTCGCGACCAGGTCCTCACCGGGATCGCGGACCTTGGTGCCGACCGACTTCCGGAACGCGCGCGACTCCACGAGCGCGCGCAGCACCGGACGGATCTCGGTGTTGTTGCGCAGGTAGACCCGCGCGAGCTGCCTGACCAGCTCGGGCGACGGCTCGTCGCGGACGAACTTCACCGCGATCCGGCGCGCCACGCGGCGAGCGGTGGCGGGGTGGTGGGCCAGGTAGTGCAGGTACTCGCGGGTGACCTCGCGGCCGTCGGCGCGCGCGTTGCGGTGCTGGAAGCCCAGCACCTTGACCCGGCCCCGGCTGTGTCGCTCCTGGTCGTACTCGGCCCGGAACGTCTGCCACATGTCCACGGTCCACCCGGTGAGGATCCGTGCCGAGGCCTTGACGTCCTTCTCGTCGTACGCCGCGCGGCCGACGGTGTGCAGCTCGAGCAGCTCGCGGCCCAGGTTCTCGTTGGGGAACTGCTTGGTCGAGCTGACGTTGTCGAGGCTGATCAGCATCGCCGGGTGCGTGACGACCGCGCGGAGCAGCTGGTCGAAGCGACCGATTGCGTGGGCGCGGATGACGTTGCCGAAGTCGGCACGCCAGGTGAAGGCGGCATCGCCGTTGACCGGCACGTTGAAGTGGTGCTCCCACAGCTCGGTCATGATCTCGTGCACCTGGCGGCGCGAGTGGATCCGGCGGAGCAGCACCCAGCGCTGGTAGTCGGCCATCACCTCCCAGCCGCCCTCGATCTCCTTGACGTTGCGCTGCCACAGGTCGGTGGGGCCGCGGTCCAGGCTGGGCCACCAGCGACGGATCCGGTCGGCGGCCCGGTCCGGCACCCGGCCGGGCGAGAGCTGGCGCTCGAACCAGGCGGCGCCGCCGCCGGCGCGGCGTACGTCGCGGGCGAGCGCGGGCGTCACGCCGTACGAGAATCTGCCGACCAGGTGGCGGTCGCGTGCGCTGAGGACGGACATCGCCGGGGCGTCTCCACGTCGTCGCGGTGGCGCGGTGCCCTCCCGAGAAGGAGCGCGGTCCGCAGTACGCGAGAACCTTAGACGTTCACGCTGGGCTGAGCACAGCGGCGAGGAATGTCGACACCGCCGTGTCGCCGGTACGATGCTCCGGTCCAGCCCATCACCCGTGAGGACCCGACGCTCCAGCCATGGACGGCTCTCAAAGTCCCCAGCTCTCCCCACTGCATGACGAGTCAGCTCAGCTCGCGAGGGGAGAGCACACATGACTGCATGGCTACTGCTGGTCGCAGCGTTGCTGCTGATCCTCGCCTGCGGTGTCTTCGTCGCCGCGGAGTTCTCGTTCGTCACTGTCGACCGCAACAAGGTCGACCACGCCGCCGCGGCCGGTGACTCCAGCGCGAAGGGGCTCCAGCAGGCGCTCCGCACGCTCTCCACCCAGCTGTCCGGCGCACAGGTCGGCATCACGATCACCAATCTGGCCATCGGCTACCTGGCCGAGCCGGCGATCTCCGACCTGATCGATGGCCCGCTCGCGAGCGCCGGCGTCCCCGAAGGTGCCATCACCCCGGTCGCGGTCGGCATCGGCCTGACCCTCGGCACCATCCTCACGATGATCTTCGGCGAGCTGGTGCCCAAGAACCTCGCCCTGGCCAAGCCGATGGAGGTGGCTCGCGCGACCCAGCGCTTCCAGCGTGGCTTCACCGCCGTCATGCGCGGCCCGATCCGCCTCCTCAACGGCTCCGCCAACGCCTTCGTACGGCGCCTGGGCATCGAGCCCCAGGAGGAGCTGCGGTCGGCCCGGAGCTCGACCGAGCTCGCCTCGCTCATCCAGCGCTCGGCCATCCTCGGCACCCTCGACGTCGAAACGGCCGAGCTGATGGAGCGCTCCGTGGAGTTCGGGACGCGCACCGCCGGCGAGATCATGACTCCCCGAGTGCGGTCGACCAGCCTCGGCGTCAACGACCGCGCGACCGCGCTCATCGAGCGCACCCGCGAGACCGGACACTCCCGCTTCCCGGTGCTCGACGCAGAGGAGAACATCGTCGGCACCGTGCACGTCAAGCACGCCGTCGCGCTGCCCGTCGGGGAGCGGGCGACCACCAAGGTGAAGCATCTGATGGCGAAGCCCATCATCGTGCCGGACTCGCTGCGCCTCGACCCGCTCCTCGCCCTGCTGCGCGCGGACGGCTTCCAAATGGCGGTCGTGATGGACGAGTACGGCGGGTTCGCGGGGATCGTGACCCTCGAGGACGTCGTCGAGGAGATCGTCGGCGATATCGCGGACGAGCACGACCGGCTGAGCGCCAACTCCCGGCGCCGCGACGGCACCTGGTCGCTGTCCGGCCTGCTGCGCCCGGACGAGGTCGAGGACCTGACCGGGATCGAGCTGCCCGACCACGAGGACTACGACACGATCGGCGGCCTCGTGATGCGAGAGCTGGGCCGCGTGCCGGCCGTCGGCGATCTCGCCGAGATCCGAGTGCCTGACCGCTCCGACCCCGACGACCCGCGCGAGCAGCTGGCGGTGCTCACCGTCGCCGGGATGGACGGGCTGCGCATCGACCGGCTCACCCTCCGCCTGCTCGACACCGCGACGGAGGTGGACAAGTGAACAGCGCCACCGCCGTCGCACTGGCGGTCTTCCTGCTGCTCGGCAACGCGTTCTTCGTCGGCGCCGAGTTCGCGCTCGTGTCGGCCCGCCGTACCCAGCTGGAGCCCCGTGCCGAGGCCGGGTCCCGGATGGCGCGCACCACGATCAAGGCGATGGAGAACATCTCCCTGGTGATCGCGGTCAACCAGCTCGGCATCACCGTGTGCTCGCTGGTCCTGGGTGCGGTCGGCGAACCGGCGGTCGCGCACCTGGTCGAGCCGCTGCTCCACGCCGTCCACGTGCCGGAGGGACTCCTCCACCCGGTGTCGTTCGTGATCGCGCTGACCGTCGTCGTCTACCTGCACGTCGTGCTCGGCGAGATGATCCCGAAGAACATCGCCCTGGCCGGGCCGGACCGGGTCGCACTCGTGCTCGGACCGCCGATCTGGGGCATCGTGACCGTGCTCCGCCCGATCGTCGTCGTGATCAACGCCGTCGCATCGGTGGTGCTCCGGCTGCTGGGCGCGCGGCTGACCGACGAGATGAGCTCGACGTACACCCGTGAGGAGGTCGCCGCGCTGGTCGAGGAGTCGCACGGCGAGGGACTCCTCGAAGCCGACGAGTACGGCCGTCTGACCGGTGCGCTCGGCTTCACCGAGAAGACGATCGCGGCGGTGCTGATGACACCCGAGTCGCTGACCACGGTGCGGCGTGGCGCGTCGGTCGCCGACGTGGAGGCGGTCTGCGCGACCACGGGATACAGCAGGTTCCCGGTGGCCGCGGAGGACGGGGAGCTGGTCGGCTACCTGCACATCAAGGACGTGCTGGAGACCGACCCCGACCTGCGTACCCGCGCCGTCGACGACAAGTGGATCCGGCCGTTCGCGCCGGTCTCCACCGATGCGCAGCTGCACGACGCGCTCGAGACCTTGCAGCGCCGCGGCGCCCACATGGCGCGGGTGGTGGACGCATCGGGTACGACGCTCGGCCTGGCCACGCTCGAGGACGTGATCGAGGAGCTGGTGGGCGAGATCCGCGACGCGGCACACCTGGACGAACCGGTCTGACGGTCGAGTTGCGGCTGCCCCGAGCGGCGAATCGGGGACGCCGTGATCCGGCAGTTAAGGTGTGCTCGGCAGACACCCAGGGAGAAGCGCAGGCACACGTGGGAGACGACTCGACGCGCAGTCGCGTGTGGACGCTGCCCAATCTGCTGAGCATGCTGCGGCTGGCCGGCGTACCACTCTTCCTGTGGCTCGTCCTCGGCCCCGAAGCCGACTGGCTCGCCCTCGGCGTCCTGATGCTGTCCGGCATCACCGACTTCCTCGACGGCTATCTGGCGCGCAAGCTCGGCCAGACCTCGGTGCTCGGCCAGATCCTCGACCCCGTCGCCGATCGGCTCTACATCCTCGCGGTGGTCGTCGGACTGGCCATGCGCGACATCATCCCGTGGTGGGCGGCGTTGTCGCTGCCGCTGCGCGACCTGCTGCTCTGGGGTCTCGTCCCGTTGCTGCGCACCCGCGGCTACAGCGCACTACCGGTGCACTTCCTCGGCAAGGCCGCGACCTTCAACCTGCTCTACGCCTTCCCGTTGCTGCTCCTGGGCGACGGTGACGGTGCCGTCGCGACCCTGGCCGAGGTCTTCGGCTGGGCGTTCGCGCTGTGGGGCATCGGGCTCTACTGGTGGGCCGGCATCCTCTACGCCTGGCAGGTGCGCACGCTGCTGCGCACGACCGAACGTCGCCGGATGGTGCCCGATGCCTGACGCACCCACCGTCCCGGACCGGGCTCGCACGCCGCTGCTGACGTTGATCACCCAGGAGTCGCTCGACGAGGACTACCAGCACGTCGCCGAGCAGCGCGCGGCCGCGCGAGCCCGACAGGGCGTGGAGGACCACGGCGCCGGCGGCTCCGGCAGGCGGGGGCACTGGGTCGCGGCGGCAGTCGTCGCGGCGTTCGGCATGCTCGTCACGGTCGCAGCGGTGCAGACCTCGGAGGGCTCCGGCGTCGCCGACGCCAACCGTGAGTCGCTGCTCCACCAGATCGACCAACGCCGAGACCAGTCCGCCCAACTCCAGGGCCGGATCCTCCGGCTGAGCGAGCGCAACGTGGGGCTCCAGGACGCCCTGAACGAGGTGACCGACGCCGAGCGCACGACCGCCAACCGGGTCGACCGCCTCGCCGCGCAGGCCGGCTACGGCCCCGTCAGGGGGCCCGGGATCGTGATCACCGTCGATGATGCGCCGAACGGAGAGGCCGTCCGCGCCGAGGACCTCGCCCTGCTGGCCAACGGTCTCTGGGCGGCCGGCGCCGAGGCGATCGCGATCAACGACAGGCGGCTGACGGCGCGCTCGGCGATCTTCAACTCCGGGGCCGCGATCAACATCAGGTTCACCCCGCCGCTCTCGCCGCCGTACGTCGTGTCGGCGATCGGAGACAACAAGGCGCTGGAGGCCAACCTCCTCGACACCTCGACCGGACTCGCCTTCAGCAACGCCGCGGACGCGCTCGGGTTCCAGGTGACGACGGACAGGCGCGATGAGATCGACCTGCCGGCGGCCGAGCTGCGACCGCCGCACGACGCGGTGATGGGCACCGCCGAGGAGAACCGTCGCCCCGACGGGAAGGAGACCGCGCCGTGATCGCCGCACTCGGGCTACTGGTCGGCATCGTGCTGGGAGTGGTGTTCCAGCCAGACATCCCGCTCTGGCTGGAGCCCTACCTGCCGATCGCCGTGGTGGCGGCCCTCGACGCCGTCTTCGGCGGCCTGCGCGCCTACCTCGACGGCATCTTCGACGACAAGGTCTTCGTCGTCTCGTTCATCAGCAACGTCGTCATCGCCGCGGCGATCGTCTTCCTGGGCGACAAGCTCGGCGTCGGCGGGCAGCTCTCGACGGGCGTCATCGTCGTCCTCGGCATCCGGATCTTCTCCAACGTGGCCGCGATCCGCCGGCACATCTTCCATGCCTGACGTCGACGGGCCCGACGAGCTGGCGCCTGAGCCCACCCCCGACCAGCCGACCACGCCCGACCAGCCGACCGGGCGGGAGCGGCTGCGCCGCGCGATGCTGCGCCCCTCGCGCGGCCAGGTCGTCGTCGCGGTGCTGCTGGCGCTGCTGGGCTACGCCGCGGTCACGCAGGTACGCTTCACCAACGTCGACGACACCTATGCGAGCCTGCGCGAACAGGACCTGATCGACCTGCTCAACGGCCTGACCAACACCTCGCAGCGCGCCGAGTCGGAGATCGCCCGGCTCGAGCGCACCCGCGACGACCTGCGCTCGAGCACCGGCGCCCGCGAGGCGGCGCTGGCCCAGGCCCAGAAGCAGTCCGACAACCTGTCGATCATGGCCGGGCTGGTGCCCGTCACCGGTCCGGGGATCCGGGTCACGGTCACCGAGACCGACGGCACGGTCGACGTCGACTCGATGGTCGACCTGGTTCAGGAGCTCCGCACCGCCGGTGCCGAGGCGATCCAGATCAACGAGCAGGTCCGGGTCGTGGCGCAGACGTCGTTCGAGGACGCCGTCGGCGGCATCGAGGTCGGCGGCCAGCTGGTGACCTCGCCGTACGTCATCGACGTGATCGGGCAGCCACGCGCGCTGCACGGCGCCGTTGACTTCCCGAAAGGCCCGCGGGAACAGTTCGAGCAGGACGGCGCCACGGTCGAGGTCGACGAGCTCGACTCGCTCGACATCGAGTCCGTGGTGAAGCCGCGCAAGCCTGAGTACGCCGAGCCCGACTCGTCGCAGTAACCTCACGGGTGGCGCATCCGCACCCGACCCGAGGAGACCCGTGTACCCCGACGACCTGAAGTACACCAGCGAGCACGAGTGGGTCCGCGAGCCCGGGGAGCACGCCGGTTCGGTGCGGATCGGCATCACCGAGTATGCCCAAGACGCCCTCGGCGACATCGTCTACGTCTCGCTCCCCGAGGTCGGGGCGGCCGTCGAAGCCGGCTCCACCTGCGGTGAGCTCGAGTCCACCAAGTCGGTCAGCGACGTCTACGCGCCGATCACCGGTGAGGTCGTCGCGCGCAACGACGCCCTCGACGCGACGCCTGAGCTGGTCAACACCGACCCGTACGGCGCGGGCTGGCTCTTCGAGGTCGTGCCCAGCGCGGGCGGCGCTCCCGAGGGCTTGATGGACGCCTCGACGTACCAGGCGTCCCTCGACGGCTGACCCGCCGCGATTGCCCTTGATCGGACTGGACAGGCTGATAGGTTCGGGGCAACCTTCACCCTCAACCGACCCCTGAGGGTTCTGCCTCGAGGACTGGCTAGAGGGTTTGCCGACAGACGAAGGACTGACGATGCCGTTCTGCACAGTGTGTGGCACGCAGAACCCCGACGACGCGCGCTTCTGCGCGCAGTGCGGCAACCGCCTGCAGGCCGAGCCGCCGCTCCCCGCGGGTGAGCCGTCGGGGGAGTCGACGGCGACTATCTCGATCGCTGCGGCCGACAAGTCCGAGACCTCCGACCGTCAGCTCAACCCGGTCGACGCGGCCGCGGTCGATGCGCTGCCGACCGGCCACGCCCTGCTCGTCGTCCAGCGTGGTCCCGGCTCAGGCAGCAGGTTCCTGCTCGACCAGGACGTCATCAGCGCCGGACGGCACCCCGAGAGCGAGATCTTCCTCGACGACGTGACGGTGTCGCGCCGGCACGCGGAGTTCCACCGGCAGGGCGACTCGTTCACGGTCAGTGACGTCGGCAGCCTCAACGGCACCTATGTCAACCGGGACCGGATCGACCGGGTCCGGCTCAACGACGGGGACGAGGTGCAGATCGGCAAGTTCCGGCTGGTCTTCTTCTCGGGGCACACGGACGGGTGAGCACCGTCGCTGGCTCGGCTGCCGGCCCGGTCCCGTCGCGGGCACGGATGAACATCGGCGAGGTCCTCGACCGACTCCGCCCGGACTTTCCCGGCATCACCATCCCGAAGATCCGCTTCCTCGAGGACAAGGGGCTGATCAAGCCCGAGCGGACGGCCGCCGGCTACCGGAAGTTCTCGGTCGAGGACGTCGAGCGGCTGCGCTACGTGCTGCGGATGCAGCGCGACCACTACCTGCCCCTCCGGGTGATCGGGGAGCACCTCGACGCGATCGACCGGGGCCTGGAGCCGCCGCCGATCGAGCCGGTGGTCCCGACGGTGCCGAAGGTGGCGCTCGCCGCCGACGGCATGCCGAGCCCGGAGTCGTTCCTGCGCCGCGACAACGTGCGGCTCTCGCGGCGCGAGCTGCTGAAGATCGCGGACATCTCCGAGGAGCTGCTCGGCGAGCTGGAGCAGTACGGGCTGGTGACGCCCTCACGCACCGGCCACTACGACACCGACGCCCTCGTGATCGCCCAGACGGCCAGCGAGCTGGCCGACTTCGGCTTCGAGCCTCGGCACCTGCGGGCGTTCAAGACCTCCGCCGACCGCGAGGTCGGACTAGTCGAGCAGGTCGTAGCGCCCCACAAGCGCGGCCGGGACGCCGCCGCGAAGGCGCGGGCCGAGGAGACGGTCAGCGAGATTGCTGCGCTCTCGGTCCGGCTGCACGCCACCCTGGTCAAGGCCGGGCTGCGCACCTTCTGACCTGCTCATCCCAGGGATACCCGGTGGACCGGGTATCCCTGAGGTTCTCGGGCTTTGCAACGCCCGAGAACCTCAGGGATAGCCCGAGAAGTACGGCGGTTCGGCGCCCGACCGGGCCGGAGTAGGGTGGGCGTCGTGCGCGAAGTCGATGTCTTGGGAGTCAGGGTCGAGATGCCCTCCAACCAGCCGATCGTGCTGCTGCGGGAGGTGTCGGGTGACCGTTACCTGCCCATCTGGATCGGCGCCGTCGAGGCGACCGCGATCGCCTTCGCCCAGCAGGGCGTCGTGCCGCCACGCCCGCTGACTCACGACCTCTTGAAGGACGTGCTCGAGGCGACCGGCAACGAGCTGACCGAGGTCCAGATCACCGAGGTCAAGGACGGCGTCTTCTTCGCCAACCTCGTCTTCGGCTCCGGCGCCGAGGTGAGCGCACGCCCCTCCGACTCGATCGCGCTGGCGCTGCGCACCGGCACCCGGATCGTGTGCGCCGACGAGGTGCTCGACGAGGCCGGCCTCGCCGTACCCGCTGAGCAGGAGGACGAGGTGGAGAAGTTCCGCGAGTTCCTCGACCAGGTCACCCCCGAAGACTTCGACGCGCCCCAGGGGTGACCGGTTTCCCCGGTCGGCCGGGGAAACCAACCGCGACTGACACCTCACCCTCAACCTGAGGTTGAGGGTTCCGACACGCCGCCAGCGTCTTTGACGGGTGGGCGGTCGCGGCCTACCTTGAACTGTCTCTGTTGTAACTCCAACGCTGTGACGCCCGTTCGTCGGGCCGACCGGCACCTTCCCCGGAGAGTTACGATCGACGGAGTAGCCCCCGGAGGACCGCGTGAAAGAGATCGAGAAGCAGCCGGACGTCGACTCGGCGCTCGCTGCCCAGGAGGCCGAGGAGCAGGGTCTGCTCTTCACCGACGATGTCTCTCCGCTGCCCAGTGACACCGGCTACCGGGGTCCCACGGCGTGCAACGCGGCCGGGATCACCTACCGCCAACTCGACTACTGGGCCCGCACCGGCCTGATCGAGCCCACCGTGCGCGGCGCGAAGGGCTCCGGGTCGCAGCGGCTCTACTCCTTCCAGGACATCCTGCTGCTCAAGGTCGTCAAGCGACTGCTCGACGCCGGGATCTCGCTGCAGCAGATCCGTACGGCGGTGCAGCACCTGCGTGAGCGGGGGACCGACGACCTGACCCGCGTGACGCTGATGAGCGACGGCGTCTCGGTCTACGAGTGCACCAACAACGAAGAGATCATCGACCTGCTCCAGGGTGGCCAGGGTGTGTTCGGCATCGCGATCGGCGGCGTCTGGAACGAGATCGAGGGAACCCTCGCGGAGCTACCGTCCGAGCGCACCGCCGAGGTCGAGGCGGCGCCACTGGCGAGCGACGAGCTCGCCGCCCGGCGTGCGGCGCGCAAGATCAGCTGACTTTCGACATCAGATTCGGCCCGTCGCCCTCGTGGCGGCGGGCCGCTTTCGCGTCCGCACCCCAGCGCCGGGTAGATTGGGCGCGCTGACACTCCTGCACGGGAGAGTCCCCGGAACTCGCAGGTACTAGCGGGGCCCGGGGCGCCGAAGGGGCAATTCCTCCCCGGAACCTCTCAGGCCAACGGACCGTGCGGGTCAGGCACTCTGAAGCGCCAACGGCGGTGCGACAGAGGGGGAGGCACCCGAACGATCTTCGAGGAGCCCACCAGATGTCAGATCACCCCTCTCTCACTGAGCTCGACGGCGCGCTGCCGTTCGTCGAACGCCACATCGGCCTGCGCGAGGACGACATCGCGACGATGCTCGGGCGGCTCGGGTTCGATTCGCTCGACGCCCTGATGGACGCGGCGGTGCCCGGCGCGATCCGGGCCGCGGAGTCGCTCGACCTGCCGGTTCCGCTGAGCGAACAGGCGGCATCTCGCGAGCTGCGGGCGATCGCCCACGCCAACCGTCCCGGTGAGGCGATGATCGGCCTCGGCTACCACGGCACCATCACCCCGCCGGTGATCCGCCGCAACGTGCTCGAGGACCCGAGCTGGTACACCGCCTACACGCCGTACCAGCCGGAGATCTCGCAGGGCCGCCTCGAGGCGCTGCTGAACTTCCAGACCGTGATCGGCGACCTCACGGGCCTGCCGACCGCCAATGCGTCGCTGCTCGACGAGGGCACTGCCGCGGCCGAGGCGATGACGTTGGTACGCCGCGGCAACCGGAAGGCGTCCGGCCCGTTCGTCGTCGACGCCGACGCGCTGCCGCAGACCATCGACGTGGTGCGCACCCGCGCCGAGGCGATGGGGATCGAGGTCGTCGTCGCCGACCTGGCAGACGGCCTGCCGGCCGCTGTGCTCGAGTCCGGGCTGTGCGGCGTCCTCGTGCAGTACCCCGGCACGTCCGGCCGCGTGCTGGACCCACGCCCGGTGATCGAGCAGGCGCATGAGCGCGACGCTCTCGCCGTCGTCGCGGCGGACCTGCTCGCACTGACCGTGCTGGAGGCGCCCGGTGCCCTGGGCGCTGACGTCGTCGTCGGCTCCAGCCAGCGCTTCGGCGTCCCGCTGTTCTACGGCGGCCCGCACGCGGGCTACATGGCCGTCGCCGCCGGCCTCGAGCGGCACCTCCCGGGTCGGCTGGTCGGCGTCTCGGTCGACGCCGAGGGCCGCCCGGCGTACCGCCTCGCCCTGCAGACCCGCGAGCAGCACATCCGACGCGACAAGGCGACGTCCAACATCTGCACCGCCCAGGTGCTGCTGGCCGTGGTCGCCTCGATGTACGCCGTCTACCACGGCCCGGCGGGCCTGCGGTCGATCGCGACGCGGACCCACCGGTACGCCGCGGTGCTCGCCGCCGCGCTCGCCGAGGGTGGCATCACCGTCGAGCACGCCGACTTCTTCGACACCCTGACCGTGCCGGTCGAGGGCCGGGCGGCGGACGTCGTCACGACCGCACGCAGCTACGGCCTGCAGCTCCGGCTGATCGACGCCGACCACGTCGGCATCACGACCTCCGAGCTCACCACGCGCTCGACGATCAGCAGCGTCCTCAAGGCGTTCTCGATCGCGGGCGTCGACCTCGACGCCGTCGACACCGCCACGGCCGACGCCCTGCCCGAGGCACTGCGGCGTGCGACGCCGTACCTCACGCACGAGGTGTTCAGCACGCACCACAGCGAGACCGCGATGCTGCGCTACCTGCGCAAGCTCTCGGCGCGCGACTACGCCTTGGACCGGGGCATGATCCCGCTGGGCTCCTGCACGATGAAGCTCAACGCGACCACCGAGATGGAGCCCATCTCGCTGCCGGGCTTCGCCGACCTGCACCCCTTCGCCCCGGCCGAGGACGCTGCCGGCTACCGCCAGCTCGTCAACGACCTGGAGGGCTGGCTGGCCGAGGTGACCGGCTACGACCAGGTCTCGATCCAGCCCAACGCCGGCTCGCAGGGCGAGCTGGCCGGCCTGCTCGCGATCCGCGGATACCACCGCGCCAACGGAGACACCCACCGTGACGTCTGCCTGATCCCGAGCTCCGCGCACGGCACCAACGCCGCGTCCGCCGTGATGGCCGGCATGAAGGTCGTCGTGGTGAAGTCCGGCGACGGCGGCGAGGTCGACCTCGACGACCTGCGGGCGCAGTGCGAGAAGCACGCCGACGACCTCGCCGCGATCATGGTGACCTACCCGTCGACGCACGGTGCCTACGAGGACACCATCACCGAGCTCTGCGCGATCGTGCACGACCACGGCGGCCAGGTGTACGTCGACGGCGCGAACCTCAACGCCCTGCTGGGCTTTGCGAAGCCCGGTGAGTTCGGCGGCGACGTCTCGCACCTCAACCTGCACAAGACCTTCTGCATCCCGCACGGTGGCGGCGGACCCGGCGTCGGCCCGGTCGCGGTGCGCGCGCACCTCGCGCCGTACCTGCCCTCGCATGCGATGCACCCCGAGCAGGACAAGCGCGCGGGCATCGGGCCGATCAGTGCGGCGCCGTACGGCTCCGCGGGCATCCTGCCGATCTCGTGGGCCTACATCCGGCTGATGGGCGCCGCCGGCCTGACCCGTGCGACCGCTGCCGCGGTCCTCTCGGCCAACTACATCGCGACTCGACTGGGTGAGGCCTACCCGGTGCTCTACCGCGGCCACGGCGGCCTGGTCGCGCACGAGTGCATCCTCGACCTGCGTGGCCTGACCAAGGACACCGGCGTGACGGTCGACGACGTCGCCAAGCGCCTGGTCGACTACGGCTTCCACGCCCCGACGATGTCGTTCCCGGTCGCCGGCACCCTGATGGTCGAGCCGACGGAGTCCGAGGACCTCGCGGAGATCGACCGCTTCATCGAGGCGATGATCGCGATCCGGGCCGAGATCGATCGCGTCGCGTCGGGGGAGTGGACCCCCGAGAACTCGCCCCTGCGCGGCGCCCCGCACACCTCGCGCGCGCTGGTCGGCGAGTGGGACCGCGCATACTCGCGCGAGGTCGCCGTGTTCCCGACCGGGATCGACCCGGACAAGTACTGGCCGCCGGTCGCCCGCATCGACCAGGCGTACGGCGACCGCAACCTGGTGTGCGCGTGCCCGCCTTTGGAAGCGTTCGCTGAGTGACTGAACGAGTGAGTGCACCCGTCGCCGACCTGACGGCCCGGCGCCTGCGTGCGCGCCTCACCCACGCGCAAGCGACCGGCCGGCTGCCGTCGGTCGTGGCCGGGCTGGTCCGCGACGGGGAGCCCGTGTGGTTCGACTCGTACGGCGGGCCGGCGGTGCCCGGTCACGATCCGCACGACGTGCAGTACCGGATCGGCTCGATCACCAAGACGATGACGGCCGTGCTGGTACTCCAGCTGGTCCGCGACGGACGCATCGGTCTCGACGACCCGGCCTCGGTCGTGCTCGGTGAGGTCGGGTACGCCGACCGCACGTTGCGCACCCTGCTCGCCCACAGCTCCGGGATGCAGTCCGAGCCGGTCGGGTCGTGGTGGGAACGCTCGGCGGGCCTGTCCTGGGACGACCTCGCCGCCGCCAACGACGGATCGGGAGCCGTCTTCCCGGCGCTCCAGGAGTTCCACTACTCCAACCTCGGCTACGCGCTGCTCGGCGAGGTCGCGGCCCGCCTGCTCGGCACCACCTGGTGGGAGGCGGTCGAGACACGAGTGCTCGCCCCGCTCGGCATGACGCGGACGTCGTACCTCCCCGACGGCGCGGCGGCCCAGGGTTGGTCGGTGCATCCCTACGCGTCGACCCTGGTGGCGGAGCCGGCGACCGACACCGGCGCGATGGCGCCGGCGGGTCAGGTCTGGGCGACGATCACCGACCTCGCGCGCTACGCCACGTTCCTGCTGGAGGGTCACCCGGAGGTGCTCTCGGCTGATGAGCTGGCGCAGGCCTTCGGTCCGCAGTCGGGCAACCCGAAGGACGGCGTCCGCTACGCGCACGGGCTGGGGTTCCAGCTCTTCCCGGGCGGCTCCGGGACGCTCGCCGGGCACACCGGATCGATGCCGGGCTTCCTCGCCACCTGCCTGGTCGACCGCGGCCGCCGCGTCGGTGGGGTCGTGCTGGCCAACGCGACGGTCGGCTACTCACCGGCCGCGCTCGTGACCGAGCTGCTCGACGAGCTCGAGCGCTGCGAGCCGTCGATGCCGCTGCCGTGGACTCCGTCGCCGGCGCTGCCGGCTGAGCTGGCCGGCGTCCCCGGCGTCTGGCACTGGGGGAACACGCCCATCGTGTTCGCGATGGAGGCGGCCGACCTGGTCGGGCGGCGCAACGGTGTCGAGCTCTACCGGTTCGCGGTGCGCGACGGTCGCGCCGTCGGTCTCTCCGGCTACCACGCCGGAGAGGAGCTCCACGTCGTACGACGTGCCGACGGCAGCGTGAGCCACCTCGACGTCGCGACGTTCATCTACACGCGGACGCCGTACGACCCGGACGCCCCCGTCCCAGGGGGACATCCGGGCTGACGGGGTCAGGCGCGCCAGCGGCCGATCAGGTCCTCGACGTCCTCGTCGATCGCGAAGTCCGGCTCCTTCGGCTTCGGGAGCGGCTTGCCCTTGAGCTTGATGTTGCTCACCGTCCCCATGTCGGCGATGCCCGGCGAGGCGAACATGCTCGCCTTGCCGGATCCGGCGCCGATGAGCGCGATCCACACGATCCGGTGACGCTGGACGCGCACGGTCCGGGTCTTGCCGGCCGGGATCTTGATCCGGCCGTCTGGACGGAGCGCCTTCGGGTGTCCGAACCAGAAGCGGATGGTCTTGGTGTTGGTGTTGGTCACCCGGAGGCGGCCAGGCTTGCCGGCGATCTTGTGCACCTTGACCGGCGCGACCTCGCCGACCACCACGGTCAGCTTCGCGGGGACCAGATGGGTGTGGTCGCAGACGTAGTAGTCGATGACGTGGGTGCCGTGAGCCCGCGGGGTCACCAGGATCATGACGTCACCGGGATCGGATGACTCGTCGGAGAAGAACATCGAGTCATGGGCCACGATGACGGCCGGCGGCTTCTTGTCGAGGTTCAGCTCCGGGAACCGGCACAGCGCGAGGGAGTCGCCCGTCGGGGAGCTGTCGTTGGCCAGCACGTCGACCTGGGCCGACTGACCGGGGTAGAGCGTGACCGTGTCGTCGACGACGACCGGGAGCGGCGGCTCGTCGGCGATCGCCGGAGCGGCTCCGAGCAGCGTGAGGCCCAGGACTGAGGCGGCGATGCCGCCGGTGAATCGGGCGAGGGCGCTGGTGCGCATGGGGCTCCGTTCCGAGCAGTAGTGTCGGGCAGAACCTAAGGCACCAACACCCTCGTCCGAGGGGAAATCCGTCAATCGACGATTGACGTCTTCGTGACCTTCAACCGGAACGCGACGGCCGGGTCGCAGACCAGGGTCGTCGAGCGCTTGCGGTAGCTGACCGTGAGGTCGTGGGCATAGCGCCGGTGCGTGCCCCGCGAGACGATCCGCAGGCCGGCGTCCTCGACCACGTCGTGGATCCTCTTGACGCTCTTGGTCGGGGTGGCCGTACCGGTGACGGCCAGCGGCTTGCCGGCAAGGGTGACCTTGCCACGGATCCTGCCGTCGCGCAGGAACGGGCGCTTGACCTGTTTGGCGATGCTGACCTCGTGCCGGTCGCCCTCGCCGTACTGCGCCTCGATGTAGTTGCCGTAGGTCCGGTTCTGGTAGAGGTTGACGCGGATCGGCTGCTTGCCGAGCCTGCCGGTGCAGTCGAACATGATGCCGCTCTCGTGCGTGACGCCGGGGGTCATCGGGTCGGGGAGCTGACCATCGAGGATCTGGGCATTGCCCGGTGCCGCGCCCAGCCCGATGAGGGCGGAGGTCGCGGCGACGGCCAGGGCGCCCGTGACGAGCTGGGTGCTGCGCATGACGGAGTCGCTTTCTGTGTGTGGTCGGTCGTCGGTTGACGAACACACGGGATACGCCCGGGCCGGAGGTCCGGTTGCATCCGAGAGCGAGAGATTCCTACTGCGCTTGGGAGACGCTCGACATGTTGAAGTCCGGCACCCGCAGCGCGGGGGTCGCCGTACGAGAGAAGTAGTCGTCGCCCCACTCGCGGCTGAAGCTCGGCACCGTCTCCGAGGCGTGCGTGAACCGTCGGAGCAGGTCGACCGGGCTGTCGTTGAACCGGAAGTTGTTGACGACGCCGGTGATCTCGCCGCCCTCGACGAGGTAGACACCGTCGCGGGTCAGGCCGGTGAGGAGCAGCGACTGCGGGTCGACTTCGCGGATGTACCAGAGACACGTGAGCAGCAGCCCGCGCTCGGTGCCGGCGATCAGGTCGTCCTCCGTGCCGCTGCCGCTGTCGACGGACAGCACCAGGTTGTCGATGGCCGGTGTCACCGGCAGCCCGGTCATCGCGGCGGACTGCCGGGTCTGGATCAGCGACGTGAGCTCGCCGTCACGGATCCAGTCGGTGCGCCCGAGCGGCAGCCCGTTGTCGAAGACGGAGGACTCGTTGCCCGATCGCGAGGCCACGGCGAACGGCTCGCACTGGAGTCCGTCGTACGCCGGGTCCGAGAAGAGGTTGACGCCGGCGGACGCGATCCGCTCGCCCACGCGGGTCCCGCCGCCGCGGCGGCTGTAGACGGATTGCCCCTCGTGCGCGACGCGCGCGCCGGCGCTCCAGTAGGCGTCGATCATCAGGTCGGCGACGGTGCTCGGCGGCAGGATCGTGTCGTAGCGGCCAGCAGGGAGGTCGACCCGACGCTGCGCCCAGCCGAGCCGGCGGGCCAGCTCGGCGTCCAGGGCGAGCGGGTCGACCCCGACGAAGTCGCGGGTGGCCCCGCCGACCCAGGCGCTGGTCGAGAGGTCGGTCGGTTTGCCGGTGCACCCGTAGTGACCGGTCGGCTGGACGTGGCGGAGCCGCAGCCCGGTGGTCGAGCCGACGTACGTCGTGGTCATCTCGTGGTTGACGAAGCCGTAGAGCACCCGGTCCTCGGCGGAGGCTCGGCCGAACGCCTCGCCCAGCGCCGGCGCGAATGCGTCGTACACGTGGATGTCTGTCGGGACCGGCGCTTCGGCCCAGTCGGGGGAGACGGCGTCGCGGACCAGCTCGGCGGCATCCTCGGCGGGGGAGCCGGCGCGTGCCGCCGCGTCGGCGGCCTCGACGAGCGCGGTCACGCCGGCCTGGTCGGTCGCCGTACCGGCCATCGAACCCGTTGCCACGCCGTCGCTGGTGCGCACGAACGAGATCACCGTGACCTCGACGCCGTGCATCACGCCGTTGGTGGTCAGCGTGTTGTTGGCCCAGCGCAGGTTGGCGCTGGTCTTGTCGTGGACGATCACGATGCAGTCGTCGGCGATCGACGTCGCCAGCGCATGCTCCACGAAGGACTGCGGGCTCAGTCGGACTTTCTGGGAGGCCATCTCAGTTGCCTCCCTCGGCGACCGTGTTGAGGATGCGGACGTCACGGAAGAGCGACGTCGGACAGCCGTGGCTGACCGCGGCCACCTGCCCCGGTTGGGCCTTGCCGCAGTTGAACGCGCCGCCCAGGACCCAGGTGTCCGGGCCGCCGACCGCTTCCATGGAGTTCCAGAACTCGGTGGTCGTCGCCTGGTACGCCGCGTCGCGGACCTGGCCGACCAGCTCGCCGTCGGCGATCTTGTAGAACCGCTGCCCGGTGAACTGGAAGTTGAAGCGCTGCATGTCGATGCTCCAGGACTTGTCGCCCACGACATAGAGCCCGCGCTCGACCCGCCCGATGAGCTCCTCCGTGCTCGGCCCGTCGGGTGCGGGTTGCAGCGACACGTTGGCCATCCGCTGGATCGGGATGTGGCCGGGGGAGTCGGCGTACGCGCACCCGTTGGAGCGGCCAGCAGGAAAGTCGGGCCCAGCGAGGTCGGGGTGCATCGCGCCCATCGACCGGTCCAGCTGGTAGCCGGTGAACAGTCCGTCCGTGACGATGTCCCAGCTCTGGGTGGCGACGCCCTCGTCGTCGTACCCGACCGTCGCGAGTCCGTGCTCGATGGTGCGGTCGCCGGTGACGTTCATGACCGGGGAGCCGTACTGCAGCGAGTTGAGCTTGTCGATCGTCGCGAACGACGTGCCCGCGTAGTTGGCCTCGTAGCCGAGTGCACGGTCGAGCTCGGTGGCGTGGCCGATCGACTCGTGGATGGTCAGCCAGAGATTGGACGGGTGGATCACGAGGTCGTAGGTGCCTGCCTCGACGCTGGGTGCCTTGAGCTTCTGCGCGAGCAGCTCGGGGACCTCGTCGAGCTCGGCGTCCCAGTCCCAGCTGTGCTGGCCGCCGGTGAGGTACTCCCAGCCGCGACCGACCGGCGGGGCGATGCTCGCCATCGAGTCGAACGTGTCCGCGCCGGCGCCCATCGCCTCGAAGCCGGGGTGCAGGCGGACCCGCTGCTGGGTCGTGCGGGTGCCGTTGAGGTCGGAGTAGTACTTGCACTCGTGCACCTGCAGCAGGTGGGCCGAGGCGTGGTCGACGGCGGCACCGGTGCGCAGTCGGGTGGTCCAGTCGATCAGGACGGCGGACTTCTCGGCCACCGACACCTCGAACGGGTCGATCTCGTACGTGGAGACCCATTCGACGTCGGCGTACACAGGCTCGGGGGCGAGCACGACGGGCCTGCTGGTCATCTCGGCGGCGACCTTCGCGACCGCGACAGCGGTCTCGGCGACCCGAACCGCCTCCTCGGTCGTCAGCACCACCCCGGAGGCGAAGCCCCAGGCGCCACCGTGAACCACCCGGACGGCGAAGCCGAGGTCCTCGGTGTCACTCGCCCCCTGGAGGACGCCGTCGCGGGCGACCAGCTCCTGGTAGCGCACCCGCTCGAACCGGAAGTCGGCATGCGTGGCCCCGAGGTCCGCCGCGCGGGCCAGGGCCGCGTCGCCGAGACCGCGGTAGGGGAGTGAGGTGAACGTCGGATCCAGCGCGCGATCGCCCATGGCGCGAACCTATCGGATGGCGTCCAGAGGGTTTCGCGGCGACAGCCTGGGTACCGCGCGACCATGACGGACAACGGAGACCAGAAGAAGCTGCTCGAGCTGATCGACGACATCCCGATCGCCATGCTCACCACCTTCGGCGGGGACGGGCCGCGGAGCGTGCCCATGGCCCGCCAGGAGGTCGAGCCGTCCGCGGAGCTGTGGTTCATCACTGCTCGCGAGACGGCGCACGTCCGCGCGATCCAGGCGGCCCCCCAGGTGTCGTTGACGTTCTCGTCGCGGGACTCCTGGGTGGCGGCGTACGGCCGGGCCGAGGTCGTGGAAGACCGCGACAAGCTCGGTGAGCTCTGGACGACCTTCGCCGAGGCCTGGCTGCCCGGTGGCCCCGAGGACCCGAACGCGACGCTGCTGCGGGTGGACCTGGATCACGGGGAGTACTGGGACACCCCGGGCGGGAAGGTGGCATCGCTGATCAGCTTTGCGAAGACGAAGCTGACCGGCGACACGTACGACGCCGACCACGGATCGGTCGACGTCTGAGGGTTCAGGCGCGGGCGCGTGCGGCCCAGGCCGACGCGCGTACGGTGAACGGTGCCGCGGGCAGGCGCTCGGCACAGCCCGTCCGCAGCGCCGTACGACCGTCGTGGTCGAGGCTGCCGATGTAGGCACCGAGCGGGCCGATGCCGAACGTGTAGGGCTCCCACCACTCGTCGAAGGACGCGAACTCCACGTCCACGTGGAGCTTGGTCGCCTGGACGTCGGTGAGCCCGGCTTCGGCGCAGAGCTGCTCGAGGTGCCCCTGACGGGCACCGGCAAGGCCGGACTCGTCCACTGCCGACGGGTCGAGCTCACGGGCGACGGTCCAGCAGAGGCTGAGCGGGGTGTCGCCGCCGTCGTGGTCCCAGACGCACGCCGCCACGACGCCGCCCGGCCGGGTCACCCGGCCCATCTCGCGCAGGCCGCCGACCGGGTCGCTCATGAAGTGCACGACCAGCTGGGCGAGGGTTGCGTCGAACACGTCGTCGTCGTACGGCAGGCGCTCGGCGGCGCCCGCTCGTACGTCGACCTCGGGCAACCGCTCCAGCAGCGACGCCACGAACGGGGGCGAGGGGTCGATCGCCGACACCGACGACGCGCCCACGCGCTCGACGAGCTCGGTGGTCAGTGCGCCCGGCCCGGAGCCGACATCGAGGACCGACATCCCGGGGGCGACACCCGCGAAGTCGGCGAAGCTGACACCCAGCGGCTCGGAGAAGCGGCCCATGAAGCGGGCATACGCGTCGGCCGGGACGTCGAAGGTCACCCGGCCACGCTAGACCCGATCGGCCGCACGCTCCATCCACACCGTCTCGAGCAGTCCGGCCCACGTGGAGCTTCCAGACCCGACGCGGCCCGGATCTCGAGCGTCATCGGCTGATCGACACGGCCGAGCCGAGGCGGGACTTGGTCACCAGCAGCTGGGTGGGGATCCGGTCGCGCATCTCGGCGACGTGGCTGACGACGCCGACGACCCGGCCGCCGTCGCGCAGGGAGTCGAGGGTGTCCATCACGTCGTCGAGGGTGTCGGCATCCAGGGCACCGAAGCCCTCGTCGACGAACAGGGTGTCGAGGTCGGCGCCGCCCGCCTCCTGGGTCACCACGTCGGCGAGCCCGAGTGCGAGGGCGAGGGACACCACGAACGTCTCGCCGCCGGACAGGGTCGCGGGGTCGCGTGCCTCGCCAGACCAGTCGTCGCGCACGAGCAGGCTCAGGCCACCCCGGGTCTCGCCTGCACCCCGCTTGCCGGTGTGCTCGAGCGTGTAGCGGCGGTCGCTCATCCGATCGAGGCGCTCGTTGGCGGCGGCGACGACCTGGGCGAGTCGGTAGGCGAGGACGTAGGCCGAGAGCCGCATCTGGAGCGGGTTGTCCGCGGACTTCCCCTCGACGAAGGCCGACAGCCGGGTCACGACGTCGAGCTCTTCGCTGAGCGGGCGCCAGGCGGCGACGGCGGTGTCGAGATCGCTGACGAGACGGCTGAGCCGGCTCGCTCGCTTGGCCCACGCGTCCTCCCGCGCCCGAGCGTCGCCGAGCCCGCGCAAGGCCTGGGCATGGGACGCGGTGAGCGCCGGCAGGTCCGGCAGCGCAGCGCCGCCGATCTCGTCGGCGCCGGGCTCGGCGAGGACTGCGGCGACCGCAGCGAGCCGCCGCTCGTGCTCGGCGATCCGGCCGGCTAGCTCGTCGTACGCCCGGCGGTCGAGCGCGGCAGCCATGGCGTCGTCGGGCGTGGCGAAGCCGGCCTCGACGACGGCCGTCGTCAGGGTCTGCTCGGCTTCGATGAGTGCGGCCTCGGCCGCGGCCAGCGCGTCGAGTGCCGACAGCCCGGCGCGGGCGGCGCGCTCCTGGGCGGCGTACGACGCAACGAGGGTCTCATCGTGGTCAGCGAGCTCGGCGTCGAGCGCGGCCGCCTCGGCGCTCAGGGCAGCGAGCGAGGCCTCGACCGAGCCGGTCTCGGTGGCGATGTCGGGCGGGACCACGTCGATGCGAGCCGTCGCGGCGACGAGCTCCGCCGACAGCGTGCGCACCTCCACGTCGCGCAGGTGCTGGGTGGCGGCCGCGTCGTCTGCAGCCTTCTGGGCGGCCCGCTCTACCGACTCGTCCGGAGCGCCATCTGCGGCCGCGGCCTTGTGCGGGTGGTCGCAGGAGCCGCACACCGGGCAGGAGCCGCCGACGGCAAGTGATCCGGCCATCTCGGCGGCCATGCCGTGCAGGCGCGCCTCGCGGACGTCGAGGGCGTGGGTCCTGGCCTGGAGCGTGGCCTCCCGGGCGACATCGTGGGCCGTCCGGGCCGCCGCCACCTGCTCGGTGAGCGACGCGACGAGCGCGCGAGCGTCGGCCAGCGCGCTCTCGGCGGATGCGGCGAGGCGGGTCCGGCGGGTGACGAGGGTCTGCTCCTCTCGGCGGAGCGCGCGGAGGCGGTCCACACGTGGCTGCAGCGCCCGGGCGCGGGCCGCTCCGTTGACCGCCTCCTGCAGGGCAGCGTCCAGAGCTGCCCGGTCCACGACCTCGAGGCTCTGGACGCCGGTGGCGGCCGCGGAGCGAGCACGACGGGCTCGTACGGCGACCTGGTGCAGCGGGACGACGGCGGTCGCGCGGCGGGCGGCCTCGAGACGGTCCTGTGCGTCGGCGTGCTGAGGGGCCGCTGCCTCGAGCCGGACCCGTTCGGCGGCAGCCGCGGCCAGGCGCGCGTGCCGCTGGTGGAGGTCTCGGGCGGCCTCGAGATCGGTCCGCTCAGCCGCCTCGGCAGCGGCCGCCTCGGCGGCCGCGGAGGCCGTCTCGGCGCAGGCCGTGGCAGCGGCGTCGCGCATCGAGCGGGCCCACTCGTCGGGAGCGGTCTCCTCGGGAGCCTCGGTGCCGGTGGTCTCACTGACCCGGCTGACCAGGTCGGAGACGACCTCGCGGGCCGCGTCTGCCCGTCGCCGGAGGTCCAGTCGGCGGTCCCGCAGCCAGCGCTCGACGTCCTCGAAGCGGCCGGTGCGGAAGAGCTGCTGGAGCAGCCGGTGCCGCTCGTCGGACTTGGCCCGGAGGAACGCCTGGAACCGGCCCTGGGGCAGCATCGCGACCTGGGTGAACTGCGCGACGTTCATCCCCAGCAGGCGCGAGACCAGGTAGCCGGTCTCGTCGAGCCGGGTGGAGTGGGTGACCCACGCGCCGCTGACTCGTTCGGCGATCAGGACCGACGCCTGCTCGGTGGTGACGCCGTCGCCGCGCTTCTTGGCTCGCTCCCACGAGGGCGAGCGGGTGATCCGGAAGCGTCGGCCGGACAGGGTGGCCTCCAGGATCACCTGGGGGCGTACGCCGGGGGCGGCGAGGTCGGAGCGCAGCCGCTTGGCGGCGTTGCGGTCGCCGGGGACGTCGCCGTACAGCGCGAAGCAGACGGCGTCGAGGACGCTGGTCTTGCCGGCCCCGGTGGGCCCGGAGAGCAGGAAGAGGCCCGCTGCGGACAGCTGGTCGAAGTCGACGTCGATCGTGTCGGCGAACGGCCCGAACGCGGTGGCCTGGAGCCGGTGGAGCCTCACCAGAGACCCTCCGTGCCTGCCGCGGAGACGAGCACGTCGGCCTCCGGATCCTCGCAGCAGGCGTCGCACGCGGCCTGGAGCAGAGCCGACTCGTCGTCGGTCGCGGCAGCACCCCGGAGCTCGGCGACGAAGTCGAGCGCGATGTCGTGGTCGGATCGTCCCTGGGGGCGCGCGAGCGGCACCGAGGGTGCGCTGGCGCCCACCGGCTCGAAGGCGATGACGAGGGTGTGCGGGAACCGGGCGCGCAGCTGCTCCATCGCCTGGAGCGGGCGTACGACGTCGGTGAGGGTGGCCTGGACCCACGCTCCCTGGTGAGCCTTGAGACTCCGGTCCTCGAGGAGGTCGGCGAGCGTGCCCCGCAGTCGGGCGAGCGGCCGGGGGACCGGCGCCTCCACGAACTCCGCGGTGCTCAGGCCGTTGGCACCCATCTCGACCAGCCAGGAGCCCTTGCGCTGATCGGCCTCGGAGAATGAGTAGGCGAGCGGCGAGCCGGAGTAGCGGACGGCGTCGGTCAGCGTGTGCCGGCCGTGGAGGTGGCCGAGCGCGGTGTAGTCGACGCCGGTGAAGGTGCTGGTCGGGACCAGGGAGACACCGCCCACGCTGATGTCGCGCTCGGACTCGCTCGGCTGTGCGCCGGCCACGAAGGCGTGCGCGAGGACGATCGACCGGGTGCTCTTGCCGCGGCCGCCCAGGTCGGCGCGGACCCGCCGCATGGCCTCGTCGAGGGCCGCCTCGTGGGACCGGGCCGGCAGCCCCCACGGCTCGCGGACGGCGTCGGGGTCGAGGTAGGGGATCCCGTAGACGGCGACGTCACCGTGCTCGTCACCGAGCAGGACGGGCGTGCCGACGGTGCCGGCGTCGGTGCGGATGAAGACTCCGGCGGCGTCGATCAGCCGCGAGCTGAACCCGAGCCGCTGCGCGGAGTCGTGGTTGCCGCTCGTGAGCACCACCTGGGCGCGACTGGCGGCCAGCCGGGCGAGCGTCTCGTCCGCCAGGCGTACGGCGTCGACCTGGGGGAGCGCGCGATCGTAGATGTCCCCGGCGACGACCACCAGGTCGACCTGCTCGCGCTCGACCACGTCGAGCAGGTGGTCGACGTAGGCCGCTTGGTGCGTGAGCATGCCTTCACGGTGGAACGACCGGCCCAGGTGCCAGTCGGAGGTGTGAAGGATGCGCATGCCGCAACGCTATGAGGCGGCACCGACAGTGGCTCGACCCCACGCCGGGTGCGGGCCGGTCGGGGGCGCGGATTGGTCACCAACCGCAGAAATCCGGCCCGAAATCTGCGGTTGGTGACCAAACGGCGATCCCACAGCCGACGACCTCAGCTGTACCGCACACACCGATCGGGCCGAGTGAAGCCATAGAGCACCAGCCCGGACTCCGCCGCCAGCCGCGCCGACAGCGAGGTGGGCGCGCCGACGGCGACGAGGGAGCCGACACCGGCGGCAATCGCCTTCTGCACGAGCTCGAACCCCGCCCGGCCGCTCACGACCAGGCACGCCTCGGCTGGTACGGCGCCCGCCAGCACGCGCGCACCGGTGACCTTGTCGACGGCGTTGTGCCGCCCCACGTCCTCGCGTACGACGAGCAGGTCGCCATCCGCGGTGGCCAGGGCGGCTGCATGCACCCCGCCGGTCCGATCGAAGACGGACTGCCGTTCGCGGACCAGGTCTGGCAGCCGGCGTACGACCTCAGACGAGGGCAGGGCGCCGGGCCAGCGTCCGGCCGCTGGAGCCGCCAGCGCCTCGGCGATGCTGTCCTTCCCGCACACGCCGCACGCCGACGACCCGGACGACTGCCCGACGTGCCGATGCCCGGGATCGCGCAGGGGAGGGGCGGCGAGCGTCACCGTGACGACGTTGAACTCCTGCTCCGGCGCGAGGTCGGCATCGGTGCAGTAGGCGACTCCGTGGATCGTCCCAGGCCCGGCCAGCCCCTCGTGCACCAGCCACCCGGCGGCGAGCTCGAAGTCGTGGCCGGGCGTCCGCATCGTCACCCACACCCGCCGCGCCGGGGCGCCGGGCCAGGTGAGCCGGATCTCCAGCGGCTCCTCGGTCGCCAACCGGTCCTCGCGGCGGCGTTCGCCCGCATCGCTGATCTCATGCACGCGCGTCCGGACGGTCGGTCCGGGTCGGCGGGCGCGGTCGAGGCTCATGACGTCGGGTAGGCCTTGCGGATGGCGAGCTTGCGGGCGAGGTCGTCGGCGGCGTCGCCGAGGCGACGGCGTACGGACAGGTCCAGCGCGGTGTCGGAGGCGAGCAGGCGGGCCCGATCGAGCGTCGTCTCGGACAGGGACGTCACGGGGAAGAAGAACTCGGTCGCGTCGGCCAGCACCCAGCCGCTCCGCACCCGGACGGTGTCGGGCAGCTCGTCGAAGTAGCGGTCGACGTACGGCGCCGTCAGCTCCTCCTGGCCGCCGCGCCACATGCCGAGGCCAGCCGCCTCGAGCTCGTAGTTGGGCACGTCGAGCTTGCCGGTGAAGACACCCCAGGCCAGAGCCTTGGCCTCCGCAGTGGGCAGCGACACCGCGGCACGCATGTGCGCGACGCGGGACTCGCCCGTCGGCTCGGCGTCGAGCGCGGCGCGCAGCTCCTCGGCATCGGTCGCGCCCAGGGCCGCGAGCCGGACGAGCACCCGCCAGCGCAGGTCGAGATCGAGATCGATCCCGCCGGGGGTCACAGCCAGCCAACCGCGCAGGTCGGCGGGGTCGGTCGCCGTGGAGATCGCCATCCGGAACGCCGACAGCTGGTGCTCCGAACCCGCGTCGGTGGTCTCGAGCTTCCCGAGCGCGGCTGTGTGGACCCGCTCCAGGGACCCCTCGGGCGCGAGCGGGAGCACGTCGCCGAGCAGCCAGGTGCCGAGGCGGCGCTTGCCGTCCTCGGTCGACTCCACGGGCGCGCTCGCGACGACCAGGTCGATCACGTCGCCGGGGGAGAGCGCGACGTTGTGGAAGGCGCTGCGGACGTTGTTCCAGACGCCGGCCCGCAGGGCCGGATCCTCGATCGCCGGCAGCAACGCCTCCAGCCGATCGGCGCTGACCGGGTCGGCCTCCAGGACCGCCCAGGTGTCCTCGTACGGGTCCAGCACGACCGTCCGGCCGTCGAGCTCGTACGGCGTCTCGGAGCCGTCGAGCGTCACCGACTCGGTGCTCCAGCCAGCGTCGGTGGCGACAGCGATCCGGAACGAGTGTGACCGGTCGGCCGGGTGGTCTGCCGGCGGCGTACGACGGATCACGCCGGCGGCGCGGTCGACCACGATCCGGTCGGGCCCGGCGGTGCGCAGCCAGTTGGTGGTGAACGACGACAGGTCGCCGGCGCCCGCGCGCTCCCACGACTCGAAGAGGTCGTGCATCGTCGCGTTGCCGAAGCGGTGCCGGGTGAAGTGGTCGATCACCCCGGCGAAGAACACGTCGTCGCCCATGCTCGTGTTGAGCTGCTTGAGGATGCTCGAGCCCTTGGCGTACGAGATGCCGTCGAAGTCCTGGAGCGCCGCGCTCGCGTCCTTGGCACCGTTGCCGGCGACCGGATGGGTGCTCGGGCGCTGGTCGGCGTTGAGACCCCACTGCCGGCGGGCGTAGGCGTTGTCGACCCACGCGTCGGCGTACTCCGTGACGTCTGCGGTGACCCGGTTGCCCATGTACTCCGCGAAGGACTCGTTGAGCCACAGGTCGTCCCACCACTGGGGCGTGACGATGTTGCCGAACCACTGGTGCGCCATCTCGTGGGCGAGGGTCGTCGCCCGCTGGATCCGCATCCCACGCGTCACCCTGCTGGTGAAGACGAGTGGGTCGCGGAAGGTGACGCACCCGGGGTTCTCCATCGCACCCGCGTTGAACTCGGGGACGAACGCCTGGTGGTAGTTGCCGAACGGGTAGCGGATGCCGAAGAGCCGGTGGAACTCGTCGAAGCACTGCTTGGTCATCGTGAACAGCTCGTCCGCGTCGGCGTCGAGCGCGCCGGCCATGCTCGCGCGCACCGACAACCCGAGCGGGATGCCGTCGTGATGGTCGCTGATCAGGTGGTAGGGCCCGGCGACCACGGTGACGAAGTACGTCGAGAGCGGCTGGCTGCGCTCGAACTCCCACAGCGCCGAACTTCCCAGGCCCGTCTCCACACACTTCCCGGGGGCGTTGGCGACCACGGTCCAATCCGCAGGAGCCAGCACGTGCAGCGTGTACGGCGCCTTCAGGTCCGGCTGGTCGAAGCACGCGAAGACCGATGGCGCGGCGTCCATGAACATCATCCCGTAGACGTACGACCTGCCGTCCGCCGGATCGGTGCTGCGGTGCAGCCCCTCGCCGTCGTTGCGGAACGGCATCACCGCGTCCACGACGAGCTCGTTGTCGCCCGCAACCGTGTGGATCGGCAGCCGACCCCGCTCGAGCAGGTCCGGATCCACGACCTCGCCGTTCAGCCGGATCTCGTTGACGCGCACCGGCTTCAGGTCCAGGAACGTCTCGCCTCCCCGGCTGCCGAAGCGGATCGTGGTGACCGATCCGAAGGTCTTCTCGTCGCTGGCCAGGTCGAGGCGCAGGTCGTAGTCGTGCACCGCCAGGCACTCGTGGCGGGCGACCGCCTCGGCGCGCTGGAGACTCTGGGACGGGCTGTTCACCGGGTCACCCTATGTCGAGCCCTATCGTGGGTTCGTGGCGGAGGAGAAGGAAGCACTTCTGGCCCTGATCCGGGAGTCCGTGATCGGTGAGGACCACGTGATGGAGACGCCGTACGGCGCCCGCCGGGTGACGTACGCCGACTACACCGCGTCGGGTCGTGCGCTGAGCTTCATCGAGGACTTCATCCGCGACGAGGTGCTGCCCAGCTATGCCAACACCCACACCGAGTCCAGCGGCACCGGTCTGCAGACCACCCGCCTGCGCGAGGAGTCCCGCGCGATCATCCGCGAGGCGGTCGGCGGGGACGACAAGACGATCGTGCTGTTCGCCGGATCCGGCTGCACCGGCGCCATTGCGAAGCTCATCGGCGTCCTGGGCCTGCGGATCCCGTCCGCTCTCGACGACGCCCAGGCCCTGACCGACCACATCCCGCCGGCGCAGCGACCGGTCGTCTTCATCGGTCCTTACGAGCACCACTCCAACGAGATCCCGTGGCGCGAGTCGATCGCCGACGTGGTGACGATCCGCCAGGACGCCGACGGCGGCGTCGACCAGGGCGACCTGCGCGCGCAGCTGGAGCGGTACGCCGCCCGTCCGATCAAGATCGGCTCGTTCTCGGCTGCCTCCAACGTCACCGGCATCGTCTCCGACACACGCGCGATCGCCACGCTCCTGCACGAGCACGCCGCGCTGAGCCTCTGGGACTTCGCCGCGGCCGCGCCGTACGTCGCGGTCGAGATGCAGGCCGCCGAGGGTCAGCCGCTGTCCTACAAGGACGCCGTCTTCATCTCGGCGCACAAGTTCATCGGCGGGCCCTCGACGCCCGGGGTGCTGGTCGCGCGTCGCGAGCTCTTCGCCAACCGGGTGCCGGACGTGCCGGGCGGCGGCACGGTCGCGTACGTGAACGACGACGACCACCGCTACCTCGACGACGTCACCCAGCGCGAGGAGGGTGGCACGCCGGCGATCATCGAGTCGATCCGCGCGGGACTGGTCTTCCAGCTCAAGGAGGCGGTCGGCACCGACACCATCCGCCGGCAGGAGGAGCGACACCTGCGCCGCGCCGTCGAGGCCTGGCGCGCTGAGCCCGGCATCGAGCTGCTCGGCAACATCGACGCCGATCGCCTCTCGATCGTCTCCTTCGTCCTGCGCTCGCCATCGGGCCGCTACCTGCACCACAACTACGTCGTCGCGCTGCTCAACGACCTCTTCGGCATCCAGTCGCGCGGTGGCTGCTCGTGCGCCGGCCCGTACGGCCACCGCCTGCTCGGCATCGACCTCGAGCGCTCGCACGAGTTCGAGCGCGAGATCGCCGGCGGCTGTGAAGGCATCAAGCCGGGTTGGGTGCGGATCAACTTCAACTACTTCGTCTCCGACGCCGTCGTCGACTACCTGATCGAGGCGGTCCGGGTGACTGCCCGCGACGGCTGGAGGCTGCTGGGCGACTACCGGTTCGACCCGGCCACCGGCCTGTGGCGGCACCGCAAGGGCGTCGTCACCCCGCCGCTCTCGCTACGCGACATCTCGTACGCCGGCGGGCGGGTCTCGATGCCCAGCAACGAGGCGACCGGGGGAGAGGAGCTGCTCGCCGAGCACCTCCGTGACGGCATCGCGCTGCTGGCCGCGACCGAAGGCCCAGACCTGTCCGGCCATCCCGCCAACGTGAGCGCCGACTTCGAGCACCTGCGGTGGTTCGATCTCCCCGCTTCGAGCTTGCTCGAGGCCGACTAGGAGGTCAGGTCGAGTAGCCGACCGGCGTATCGAGACAGGACCGACACGGGTGACGGCGCTGTCGCCGCCGGATGCCAAGGTGTCCTCATGACCCGGGTCTCGCTCTCGCGTCTGCCGGGCGACCGCGTGCTGGTCGTCGAGGGCGATGGGCAACGGGAGCTGCCGATGACCGACCTGGCGTCGTACGTCGGCGAGCGCGAGGCCGATGAGCCGCGGTGGGTGTGGGACGACACCGTCCGTTGGTACCCCTCGCTGCTGGCGGCCGGGGTGCGGGTGCAGCGGTGCCACGATCTGCGCCTCGGCCACCAGCTGCTCCGGCGGGCGCCCGCGGTCGACGCACAGCTGCTGGTCGGGGACCAGTCGACGCACTGGGACCGTCTGGGTCCGAGCGTGCCGTCTGATCCGGCGCTGTTCTCGATCGACGACACCGCCGAGCACCTGCGCACCGACCTCGAGGACGCGCGCCAGCTCGCTGCCGTTGCCGCGTCGAGCGATGCCCCCAAGCTCGGGCTGCTGCTCGCGGCAGAGTCCGCGGGTGCCCTGGTCGCGGTCGAGATGACGTACGCCGGCCTGCCGTGGCGCACCGACGTCCACGAACGGCTGCTCACGGACCTGCTCGGCCCACGCCCGCCGCGTGGCGCCCGTCCGCAGAAGCTCGAGGCGCTGGTCGCGGAGGTGCGCGGCGCCTTCGACGCTCCCGGTCTCAACCCCGACTCGCGGCCGGACCTGTTGGCGGCGCTGCGCCGGGCCGGGCTGGAGGCCACGGACACCCGCAAGTCCTCACTGCGTGCCCTCAAGCACCCGGGTATCGCTCCGCTGCTGCGTTACAAGCAGCTCGCGCACCTCTTCCAGACCAACGGCTGGGCATGGACCGACGAGTGGGTGAAGGGCGACCGGTTCCGGCCGGCGTACCAGCCGGCGGGCTCTACCACCGGCCGGTGGTCGTCCAACGGGGGAGGTGCGCTGTCGTTCCCGGCGATCGTCCGCCCCGCGGCCGTGGCCGACGACGGCTGGATGCTCGTCGTCGCCGACGTCGCCCAGCTCGAGCCACGCGTGCTCGCCGGGATGAGCGGTGACCGTGCCCTGGCCAGGTCGGCGCGCGGTGCCGACCTCTACCAGGGGATGGTCGACGACGGCGCAGTGGCGAGTCGCACCGACGCCAAGCTCGGCCTCCTCGGCGCGATGTACGGCGCCACCAGCGGAGAGAGCGGTCGCATGGTCCCTGGGCTCACCCGGCGCTATCCCGACGCCTTCGGCCTGGTCGAGGAGGCGGCCCGTGCCGGGGAGCGCGGACAGGTCGTGCGCACCCTCCTCGGCCGCGGCTCACCTGCGCTCGGCGAGGCGTGGGAACGCGACCCCGACGACCCGCCGCCGGACGCGGACAGCCAGGCCCGCTACCGGCGCGCATACGGCCGGTTCACCCGCAACTTCGTCGTCCAGGGCACCGGCGCCGAGTGGGCGCTGTGCTGGATCGCCGACCTGCGCAACCGGCTCTGGCGCCTCGGCGACAGCGGGCCGCTCGACGCTCGACCGCACCTCGTCTTCTTCCTCCACGACGAGGTTGTCATCCACACCCCGGCCGCGCTCGCCGACCTGGTCGCGGCGGAGGCCGCGGAGGCGGCCGCGACCGCAGCCGGCCTGCTCTTCCGCGATCTGACGATCGACTTCCCGCTCAACATCTCGACGGTGCGGTCGTACGCCGACGCCGGGAAGCCCGGTGCCGCGATCGAAGCATGACGCTCCGGCCTCATGCCGTGGCGACCCGCACGTCCGCGTCGTCGGCTTCCGGCAGGCGACGACCTGCTCGTCGTACGCCGCCCCAGGAGGTCTCGGCCGACATGCCCATCACGATGTAGCCGGGCTGGCAGGTCGCCGCCCGCGATGCTCAGCCCCGCGCGCCTATGCTCGCGGACGACGATGCCCGGGCACGGGTGCATGGCGTCATGGGAGAGAAGAGCGGAGCCGAGGATGACGATTCAGCAGACGACGAACGTGGAGAGCACGGCCATGTTGGGCCTGGGGGTCTACCGTCCCGAGCGGATCGTCACGAACGACGAGGTCTGCGAGGTGCTCGACTCCTCGGACGAGTGGATCCAGACCCGTTCGGGCATCAGGACCCGACGCTTCGCCGGCCCTGACGAGGACCTGATCACGATGGCGACCACCGCGGCCGCGCGGGCCCTCGACGTCGCGGGCGTCACGGCAGACCAGCTCGGCTGCGTCATCGTGGCGACCTCGACGTACCCGGAGCACACGCCTGCCTCCGCACCCCAGATCGCCGACCGTCTGGGGTCGAAGGCTGCCGCGTTCGACGTCTCGGCGGGGTGCGCGGGCTTCTGCCACGGTCTCAACCTCGCCTCATCGCTCGTGCGCTCCGGCGACAGCACCCACGTGTTGGTGATCGGGGTGGAGCAGCTGAGCCGCTTCATGGACCCGACGGACCGGGGTACGGCCTTCATCTTCGCCGACGGAGCAGGAGCAGTCGTCGTGGGTTCGGCGTCCGAGGCCGGCATCGGCCCGACGGCCTGGGGGTCGGACGGTTCGCAGTCACAGGTCGTCACGCAGACGCCCAGCTGCCTCGACAGCCACCAGTCGCACCACCCGGTCGTACAGATGGAGGGCACGGCGGTCTTCCGATGGGCGCCCTTCGCGATGGCCGACGTGGCCCACCAGGCGCTCGACCGCGCGGGGGTGTCGGTCGACGAGCTCGACGCGTTCATCCCGCACCAGGCCAACCTGCGCATCACGCAGACGCTGGCGCGCAACATCAAGCTGCCCGAGTCCGTGGCGATCGCCACGGATGTCGTCGACTCCGGCAACACCTCGGCGGCCTCGGTGCCGCTCGCGATCGAGGCGATGCTGCGGTCCGGCGAAGCCAAGGCCGGAGACCTGGCGCTGCTGATCGCGTTCGGTGCGGGGCTCAGCTATGCCGGCCAGGTCGTGACCCTGCCTCCGATCGGGTAGCGGTCTGGCCGCCTCAGTCCTCGAAGTTGAGACCGAGCTCGTGGGTGATGCAGTCGGTGAAGGCGACGTCGATCAGCTCGGCACCGCGCAGGTCGACGAAGCTGAGCTTGCAGCCGACGAAGTGGACCGAGCGCCACTGCGCCTCGTGGGCCTCCACGGACCCGAGACGCCCGGTGACCTGCACGTCGCGCCACTGGCTGCGCGCGGCGCGGACGACGGGCAGCTCCGGCTGCCGGCGCTCATGGAGTGGGCTGGAGACGCACGAGCATCTTGCCGGTGTTGTCGCCGCGGTGCAGGCCGAGGAACGCGTCGACCGCGTGGTCGATCCCGTCGACGACCGTCTCGCGCCACTGGAGCGAGCCGTCGGCGACCCAGCCACCGGCCCGGCGGTAGAACTCTGACGCGGCGTCGCCGTGATCGGTGACGATGAAGCCGCGCAGGGTGAGGCGCTTGCTCACGAGCATCATCATGTTGCGCGGTCCGGGGGAGGGCGCGTCGGCGTTGTAGTCGGCGATCGCGCCGCAGGCGGCGATGCGCCCGTGGTCGGCCATCGCGAAGATCGCGGCCTCGAGGTGGTCGCCGCCGACGTTGTCGAAGTACACGTCGACCGGGCCGTGCTCGCGCAGCTGCCGGCCGATGGGGGCTTCCTTGTAGTTGAGCGCGACGTCGAAGCCCAGCTCGGTCAGCCACGCGCACTTCTCGGGGGAGCCTGCGGAGCCGATCACCTTGGCAGCGCCGAGCTGCTTGGCGATCTGGCCCGCGGCCGAGCCGACCGCACCTGCGGCGCCCGAGATGAAGACGGTGTCGCCCTCGTGGACCTCGGCGATCCGGGTGAGCCCGACGTACGCCGTCAGGCCCGGCATGCCGAGGGCGCCGAGGTACGCCGAGGCGGGGACCTGCGAGACGTCGACCTTGCGTACGGCGCGGTCCGGCAGCAGCGCGTGCGTGCGCCAGCCAGCGTGGTGCAGGACGGTGTCGCCGACCTGCAGCGTGTCCGAGCCGGAGGCGATGACCTCGCCGACGGCGCCGCCGTCCATCACCGCGTCGAGGGCGAACGGTGGCACGTAGGACTTCACGTCGTTCATCCGTCCGCGCATGTAGGGGTCGACCGAGATGAACGTGTTGCGGACCAGCACCTCGCCGGGTCCGGGGTCGGCCAGCTCGGTGTCGACGGTCCGGAAGTCAGCGGGGGTCGGCCAGCCCTGGGGGCGGGCCGCGAGGTGGATCTCGCGCGCGGTGGTCATGGTGTCGATCCTTCCAGCCACATCCGACAGCGCCCCGACGGGCATCCAGACAGCCATCCGGACAGGACGACGGGCCCCGGCTTCCGTGTGTGCCGAGGCCCGTCCGAGGGGGTGGTGCTGTGGGTCAGTCCTGCAGGGCGAGTGCGAACTCGACCTTGCCTGCCGGGTCGACGGCCGCGTCGAGCACCTTGTCGTCGAGGAGCTCGGCGGCTGATGGGTCGAGGTAGACGGTCGCGCCGCCCTGTTCGACGACCTGGTCGCCGGGCTCGCCCTGGGCGGCCGCGGTGACCTCGAACGACGGCTCGGAGGTCGGAGCGGAGGTGATCCGCAGGCCCGCCTCCTCGCTGAGTCCGGGCTGGGTGGTGATCTCGTTGACGATGGCAGTGGCGTTCTCGGTGAGGGTGAGCATGCTCGCCTTTCCGATGGGCGTTGCTGGTCCAGACCACCGTTGCCGATTCGGCGGCGCGAGACAAGTCGGGAGGTCAGCCCGGGCGTGTCGGGGTTCTGGCACGCTGTGCGCATGACGACCTCCGACGCACCGCGCAGCAGCGCGCGCCGCATCGACCTGACCAAGATGGGCGAGGGCCGCTACAAGGCGACCAACGCCCGCGGGGGAGTGCTCCCCGTCGGCTCGGGGAGCGATCCCGACTTCACGCCGGTCGAGCTGCTGCTGGCCGCGCTGGCCGGGTGCGGCGCCATCGACGTCGACCTGATCACCGGCAAGCGGGCCGAGGCGACGACGTTCACGGTGACCGCCGAGGGCGAGAAGATCCGCGATGACCAGGGCAACCGGCTCACCGACCTCCGGTTGACCTTCGAGGTCCGGTTCCCGGATGGCGAGGACGGCGACCGGGCACGCGAGGTGCTGCCGCGCTCCATCGCCCAGTCCCGGGACCGGCTGTGCACCGTGGGGCGGACGATCCAGGTCGGTGCTCCCGTCGAGTACGTCGAGGCCTGACGGGTGAGCAGACGCTGGGACGCCGTACCTCCTCAGGACGGCCGCCGCATCGTGATCACGGGCGCCAGCGCGGGGCTGGGGCTGGAGACCGCACGGGTGCTCGCCCAGCGCGGGGCCGACGTGGTGATGGCCGTCCGCAACCCCGCCAAGGGCGAAGCGGCCGCGGCCCAGATCCACGGCTCGGTGGAGGTGCGCCGCCTCGACGTCGCCGACCTGTCGTCGGTGCGCGAGTTCGCGGCAGACATCGGTCCCGTCGACGTCCTGATCAACAACGCCGGCGTGCTCGCCGTGCCGTATGCCCTCACCGTCGACGGCTTCGAGACGCACCTGGCCACCAACCACCTCGGTCACTACGTGCTCACCAACCTGATGCTGGCGCAGGTCCGCGACCGGGTCGTGGTGATCTCGTCCGACGCGCACCGGTCGGCCGACCTCGACCTGAGCGACCTGAACTGGGAGCGCCGCACCTACAAGCCGTTCACCGCCTATGCCTCGTCCAAGCTCGCCAACCTGCTCTTCCTGGCCGAGCTGCAGCGACGGCTCACGGCGTCCGGTTCGACGCTGCGGGCCATCGGCTCGCACCCCGGGTCGACGGCTACCTCCATCACCGGCAACACCGGGAACGCGTTCAAGACCTGGGTCGGCAGCTGGGGCCACAAGCTGGCCGGGATGCCGGTCTGGAAGGGCGCCCTGACGACGCTGTACGCCGCGACGATGGACGTCCCGGGCAACACCTTCATCGGGCCGGATGGCTTCAAGGAGTTCAAGGGCTGGCCGACGGCCGTCGGCCGCAGCCGGGACGCGACCGACCCCGAGCTCGCCCACGACCTGTGGGTGGTGTCGGAGAAGCTGACGGGGACGTCCTTCCGCAACGAGTGAGTCAGCCGGCGACCGTCACCTTGGTGATGTCGACCGGGGTCTTGGGGTGCCCGTCCCCGGGACCGTTCGCGTCGTCGGTGCCGGCGTCGGCGACCTTCTTGACGACCTTCACGCTCGCCTTGTCGATCTGGCCGAACACGGTGTAGCTCGGCGGCAGCTGGGTGTCGCCGTACACGACGAAGAACTGGGATCCGTTGGTGTCGGGGCCCGCATTCGCCATCGCCAGGGTGCCGGCCGGGTAGGTCTCGCTGCCGGACAGCTCGTCGGGGAAGGAGTAGCCGGGGCCGCCCGAGCCGGTGCCCGTCGGGTCGCCACACTGGAGGACCAGGATCCCGGCCGTCGTGAGGCGGTGGCAGCTCGTGCCGTCGAAGTAGCCCTGCTGTGCCAGCGAGACGAACGAGTTCACCGTGCACGGGGCGGCGTCGGCGTCGAGCTCGGCAGCGAGGTCACCTGCACTCGTCGCGATCGTGACCGAGACGGTCTCGGTCGAGGTGGCCGCCGCCGGCGGCGGGTCGACCTCCTTCGCGGCCGAGCCGCCGTCGACGTACTCGCACGGTGTGCCCGTCGACGAGCTCGCTGACGAGCTCGCTGACGGCCCGGGGTCGGTGGCCGTCCCGGAGTCGGAGTCCGATCCGGAGCAACCGGTGAGGGCGAGGGCGGCGGCGAGCGTGAGACCGGCCAGACCGGCCAGGTGACGGGAGCGCATGCGCAGATCGTAGAGGCCTCAGCCGTTGCGTCCCCGGGCGGCCACGGGCCACGAGACGAGCGCCGTACCGTCGTCGGCCCACAGGGTGTCCGCGAGGTTGACGGCAGCGCAGACGTGGTTGGGGACGACCGCCACCTCTGACCCGAGCGGGGGCAGCGTCTCCCCGGCCAGGTCGACCACCGCGTGGTGCTCGGAGAGCTGGACGATGCGTGCCGCGGGGTGGTCGAGGAGTCGCCCGCCGCCGGTGGCGTACGGCGCGCGATCGGCGCCGAGCACCTTGCTTCCGCTGTCGAGGACGAGGCGTCCGCCTGCGTGGCTGACGACGGTGGCGCGACAGGTGAGGGCGATCGTGTCGGGAGGCATCGCCCCGAGCTCCCACTGCTGGGCGTCGCCGAAGAGATAGACGCCGGGGCGGATCTCGGTGAGTGCGTCGGTGTGGGTCTGCGTGAGCGTCGGCGTCGAGCCGCCACTGACGACATCGGGCTCGAGCCCGACGTCACGGAAAGACGCGACCGCCGCCGCCAGCGCCGCGGCCTCGTCGTCCGCGGCGGAGCCCATCAGCTCGGGGGAGTACCCGTGGCCAGGGAAGGTGAAGACACCGCGTACCGGCAACCCCGCCTCGGCCGCCGCAGCGGCGACGACACCGGCATCGCCCGGGGCCACCCCGGTGCGGTGCTGGCCGGAGTCGACTTCGACCAGTACGGCGACTCCGGTGCCCTCGAGTGCCGCCCCCGTCCGTTGCGCAGCGCCCACGGAGTCCACACCGATCGCCAGGTCCGCCCGTCCGGCGAGGTCGCGCAGCCGCCGGGCGGCATCGTCGGAGAGCCACAGGGGATAGGCGATGAAGAGATCCTCGACCCCGTGCTCGGCGAACACCTCCGCCTCGCCGATCGTCGCCACGGTGAGCCCGATCGCCCCGGCCTCCAGTTGCAACCGCGCGATGTCCGGGCTCTTGTGCGTCTTGGCGTGCGGTCGCAGGGAGACGCCTGCGGCCGCCGCTCGGGCAGCGGTGCGCTCGATGTTGGCGCCCAGGCGGGCGACGTCGATCCGGAGGTACGGCGTCGCCGGTGACTGACTCACATCTCCTCGTGCGTGTCAGGGTCACCGCCGAAGAGCCGGCCGTCCGATCTTCCGAGGGCGGTGATGGCCGACATCTCGGCGTCGGTGAGCTCGAAGCCGAAGACGTCGAGGTTGGCCCGCTGGCGATCGGGAGCGGCCGACTTCGGGATCGGGATCGACCCGAGCTGCACCTGCCAGCGCAGGATCACCTGCCCGGGCGTGACGCCGTGTACCTCAGCTGCGTCGGCGACGGCTGGCTCCGCGAACGGCGCCTGCCGTTTGCCCAGCGGGCTCCACGACTCCGTCTGGATGCCGCGCTCGGCGTTGACGGCGCGCATCTCGACCTGCGGGAAGTAGGGGTGCAGCTCGATCTGGTTGACGGCCGGCGTCACGCCGGTCTCCGCGATCACCCGGTCCAGGTGTGCAGCGGTGAAGTTCGAGACGCCGATGCTGCGCACGAGTCCTTCCTCCCGCAGGTCGACCAGCGCCCGCCAGGCCTCGGCGTACTTGCCGACGCTGGGGTTCGGCCAGTGCACGAAGTGCAGGTCGAGGTAGTCGAGCCCGAGTCGCTCGAGCGACCCGTGCACGCTGGCGATCGCGGCGTCGTACTCGTGGTCGCGGCCCGGGATCTTGCTCGCTACCAGGAGCTCCTCGCGCGGCAGCCCGCAGACGCGGACGGCCTCGCCGACCTCGCGCTCGTTGCCGTAGTTCACGGCCGTGTCGAGGAGCCGGTAGCCGGCCTCGATCGCCGACACGATCCCGGACACGGCCTCGTCGTCCTTGAGGGGATAGGTGCCGAAGCCGATCGCGGGGAGGACGGAGCCGTCGTTGAGGGTGTGGGTCGGGATCGCCATGTCCCACAACGTACCTACTCGGCTGCGTCCTCCGGAGTGGCCTCGTGGCCGGGAAGTCCGTCGGTGCGCCGGTCCTCCTTCATCTCGGCCTCGTAGAGGTGCCGGCGTCCACCGACGAGCTCGTCGCGTGCCTGCCGTTCGAGGTCGCGGAAGGTGGTGTAGTAGCCGTCGTCGTAGTCCTCGACCACCTGGAAGCTCCACCGGCCCGCGATGATGTTGCGGCCCACCAGCTCGCGGTCGATCCGGTCGGCGAGCTCGGTGTGGCCGGCCTCGCGGAGCTGGTCGACGGCCTCGCCCAGGGTCAGGTCGGCGGTGCCGCACCGTCGGTGGAAGGCGTAGAGAAGCCCGCGTGCCTCCTCGACGACCTCAAGCGCCTCCGACACCTTGCCCAGCGCCTCGATGGTCGCGTCGTCGACGCCGTCGGGTCGCTGGTGCGCGGGATCCGGCCCGCTCATCGCTGGCTCATGCCGACAGGACGTCGCTCGCCGAGACCGACCCGTGCTCGGCCTCGATCGCCTCCGCCAACTGCTTGACCTCGCCGTCCGACACCTCCACCCCGGACTCGGCGAACCCGGCGCGCAGCTCCTTCTCGACGGTGCGCTCGGGGGCGCCGTCCTGGTAGGAGGAGACCCGGTCGACCACTGCCTGGACTGCTTCGATTCGCTCGTCACTCATGGTGTCGGCGTACCCACTCCGGCTCCGGTGCACGCCCGTCCGGCAGGCTTGGCGCGTGAGTGTCTCCGACGTCCTGTCCTCGATCTGGGGCGACGTCAGCGGGACGCAGCAACCGCTGTCCGAACGCGGTGTGATGCTGACCGCGGCGGTCGGCGCGCTCCTCGTCGCCGTCCCAGTCGTGTGGGGCGTCAGCCGGCACGTGGTCACGATCGCGCACGAGGGCGCCCACGGACTGGCTGCCCTGATGACCGGCCGCTCCCTCCAGGGCATCCGGCTGCACTCCGACACGTCCGGCCTGACGGTGTCGCGTGGCAAGCCGCGGGGGCCGGGCATGGTCGCGACCGCTTTCGCCGGCTATCCCGGTCCGGCGCTGGTCGGCCTCGGCGCGGCGTTCCTGCTCGGGCGCCAGCACGCGCTCGCCGTGCTGTGGCTCGTCGTCCTGCTCCTCGCGCTGCTGCTCCTCCAGATCCGCAACTTCTTCGGCCTGTACGTCGTCGCGGTCGCCGGGATCGCTGTCGTCGCCGTGAGCTGGTGGGGGAGCGGGCAGCTGCAGTCGGCCGCGGCGTACGTCGGCACCTGGTTCCTGCTCCTCGCCGCTCCCCGCCCGGTGGTCGAGCTCCAGCTGCAGCGCCGGCGCGGCCGGGCGCGGACGTCGGACGCGGATCTGCTCGCGCGGCTCACCCGGGTGCCCGGGCTGATCTGGGTGATCGTCTTCCTCGCCGTGACTCTCGGCTGCCTCGTCGTGGGCGGCCGCTGGTTGTTGACCGCGACGTAGTGTCGACGACGTGCGCATCGGCATCCACTACGCGAACTTCACCCACCCCGACTGGCAGAGCAGCCTCGCCGACCGACTGACGGAGACCGCCAGGGTCGCCGACCAGGGCGGCGCCTCGCTCTTCACCGTCATGGACCACTGGTTCCAGATGGAGAACCTCGGCGGCCCGGCCGAGCCCATGCTCGAGGGCTACACGACCCTCGGCTACCTGGCAGGCCAGACCGAGAACGTCCGGCTCAGCTTGCTGGTGACAGGCACGACGTACCGGCACCCGGGCCTGCTCGCCAAGATCGTCACGACCCTCGACGTGCTGTCCAAGGGTCGCGCGATGCTGGGCATCGGTGCGGCCTGGTACGACCGGGAGCACGCCGGTCTCGGCGTCCCGTTCCCGTCCACCGGTGAGCGGTTCGAGCGTCTCGAGGAGACGCTCCAGATCGTGCGCCAGATGTGGAGCGACGAGGACGGTGCCTACGACGGCAAGCACTACCAGCTCGCCGAGACCGTCTGCGTGCCACCGCCGGTGCAGCAGCCGCACCCGCCGATCCTGATCGGGGGGAGTGGCGAGAGGAAGACGCTGCGGCTGGTGGCGCAGTACGCCGATGCCTGCAACCTGTTCGGCGAGACCCCGGACGTCGTCCGGCACAAGCTCGAGGTGCTTCGCGGGCACTGCGACGACCTCGGTCGGGACTACGACGCGATCGAGAAGACGATGATCGTGATGGGGGACCCGGTCGCGGATCGCGACGGGTTCCTGACGTCGATGGAGGAGTACGCCGCGCTCGGCATCTCGCTGATCACGATGGTGCCGCCGACCGACGACCCGGTCGGCTGGACGACGGCGGTGTGTGAGGGCGTGCTGCCTCGGCTGGCGACGATCTAGAGGACGGTCGTCCCGTACATCTCGCCGAGCGGATCCGAGATCAGCTCGAGCCGTGCACCGTCGGGATCGCGGAAGTAGATCGAGCTGCCGGACTCCGCGACGTACTCCACTCCCGCGTCGTCGAGCTTCGACCTGAGGTGGGCCCAGCGCTCCGGCTCGACCGAGATGCACACGTGGTGCAGGCCGCCGAGCACCTCGGCGTACGGCCCGACGTCGAGGCCGGGGAAGTCGAAGAACGCGATCAGGTTGCCGTTGCCGATGTCGAAGAAGAAGTGGTTGGAGCCCGGGTAGTCGCGGTTCTCGATGATCTCGGTCAGCGGGAACTCCAGGAGTTCCTGGTAGAACCGCACGGTCCGCTCGACGTCCGCGCAGACGATCGCGAAGTGGTGTAGCCCGCGCGCCGACGACGCCGGTCGGCTGGCCTCGGGAGCGAGGTACGTCGTACGGATGCGTTCGCGCTCGGCGTTGATGTGGTCCAGATCGACGTCGCCCATGGTCAGGACGGTACTAGCGGATTCAACTGTCGGGTACGTCGCTGAACGTGTCGGGCCGGTGCAACCGTGCCATGTGATCGCGTGGCCAGACGACGGCGAAGACCCGCCCGACGACCAGGTCCTGGTCGAAGAACTCCTCGCCGGGCACACACGTGTCGTCGCCGGGGGAGCACATGTGAAAGCTCGAGTCGGCCGACTCGTAGCGGTTGTCGCCCATCACGAAGAGATCGCCGTCCGGCACCGGGCCGGCCGTCCAGCTGCACGCATCCGCCCCGCCTGGGCCTTCCGGGCCTCGGCACGCGCTGGTGTCGGGGTTCTTGACGTAGGCGTCCTCGTCGAGCGGCTGGCCGTTCACCGAGATCCGCCCCTGGTCGTCGCAGCACACGATCGTGTCGCCGCCGATGCCGATGACCCGCTTCACCAGATGGCCACCGGCGGGGTAGAGGCCGATCTTCGCCAGGGTCTTGGCGACCGGCCCCACGGGTCCGGCGTCCTCCTGGGGAAGCCAGCCGCCTGGGTCCTCGAAGACGACTACATCGCCGCGTTGCGGCTCGCCGAACCAGTACGACGGCTTCTCGACCAGGATCCGGTCGTCCTTCACGAGTCCGGGGACCATCGAGGGGGAGGGGATGTAGAAGGCCTGGACGAAGAACGTCTTCAGCACGATTGCCACCACCACGGCGATCACGACCAGCAGCAGCGTCTCCAGCCAGATCGGCCGGTGGTTCTTCGCCGGTGCACCGTCTCCCGAGGTCGTCACACGCGGAGCCTAGGGGGAGACACCGTTCCGTCTCGGCGGAACGGTTGCTACGCAACTGCTACGATCGTAGCCATGACCCGGGTTGCGTCACGAGAGCTGCGGAACGACACCGCAGGCGTGCTGCGGCGCGCGGCTGGCGGCGAACCCATCGAGATCACGGTGAACGGTGAAGCGGTGGCAAGGCTCGCGCCCCTCACGCCGGAGCGCTCGTCCTGGGTGACGAAAGCCGAGTTCGTCCCGAAGCTGTCGAGGATCCAGGCCGACCCCGGCTTGACCGAGGACCTCGCCGCTCTGGACGCCGACACCGACGAGCTCGGTCCGATCACGTGACGCGCGGGCTGCTCGACACCTCGGTCTTCATCGCCCGCGAGTCACGCCGGCTTGACGTGGCCGCACTTCCGGACGAGATCGCGGTCTCGGTCGTCACGCACGCCGAGCTGAGCGCCGGCGTACTGGCCGCGAGCGACCTCGAGATCCGCGCCCGGCGGCTGACGACGTTGACGGCGATCGCCGACATGAATCCGATCCCCATCGACCTCGCGGTCGCCGAGGCGTGGGCGCGGATCCGGGTGCAGCTGGCCAACGCGCGGCGGCGCTCCAACGTCAACGACATGTGGATCGCAGCGACGGCACTCGCTCATGGAGTTCCGGTGGTCACGCAAGACCACGACTTCGACGTCATCGCTGAGCTGTCAGGACTTGCCGTCCAGCACGTATGAGGCGGGGTAAGAGCGCCCGGCTCACGTGCTGACCCATCCGACGAGATCCCGATGCCGGTGCGCTGGTGCGGCGGCCGAACGCGGGACCGGCCGCCGGTGACGGTTCCGGTACGGGGAAGAGTTAGTCGATCATCTTTACGACGTTGCGATGCGACAGCAAGGACCGCGAAGGAGCGCGCGCGGCCTACGGCTACCGGTACATCAACTACAAGCATGGGCCTCTGGGGTCGGCGGGCTCCTCGTGGGAGAGCCTCTCAGTCAAGGCAGGAGACGGCTGGATGTCCAGCTTGATTCATCTGATGCAATGTGCAGACTACAAGTTGACATAATGTCAGTTATCGGCGATCAATTGGGACGAGTCCAAACAGATGAGAGAGCTCGTCTCAACCCGTCACGGGGTATCTGCGCTGGTCAGGTTGGCACTGGAGCTTTGCTCTGCCGCATTGGCGGCGCAAGAGCTGACTCCCTTGTTGCAGGTCAGCGAGGGTTTCTCTCGTTTAGTGAGAGAAACTCGCGCGCGGCCCTCGCCGCGCGCGAAGCAGCCTGACCACAAGTCGTCGACGCATCCCCGCTTCAAGAAGCGGACCACACTCTCGGTGACGGTGACTGGACGTACCCCCGCCGACGTCACGCTTCCGCCGGTGGCGGCACACCGTCCTCCGTCAGCCGACCTCGAGCGTGGCGCCCCACCGGTTCAGGATCGTGCTCATCGGGACGTAGCTGATGAAGCGTGAGCACGAGACCACGCCGATGTCGGGGTTGCCCGAGCAGTTCGACGAGGGCTCGGTCTGGACAGGTCCGAGTTCGATCCCGCGGGCCTGGACACCGCCGGCCACGTATTTGTAGAACGGTGCGCCGCTGTCACCGGTCGCGCCGAGCAGTCCACCTGCAGGCGCCCGGGCGTAGATGACGTTCACCGTGGACCCAAAGGCGTTGATGTTGACGGAGTCGTCGTACACCGTCCCGCATAGGGTCCCGCTGGTTGCACCGGATCCGCACACGGGGTCGCCCACCCAGTTGGAGGCGTAGTTCTTGACGGTGAGCTTGCTGTTCGTGTTGTATCCGCCGTCGAAGACCTGTGACGTCGTCGCGGGTGAGGCCGCGGGATCGATCAGGAGGGAGTCGATGCCGGGCCGGTACGCGGCGGCGCCGGCGGGGGCGATGTTGTCGCCGTTGCCGTCTCGGTAGATGTCGTTGGTCTGGGGGTCGCAGTGCCCGGCGGTGAGCAGCCTGCCGGTCCCGCCCAGGATCACCGGGAAGCCGGTCGTGCAGACGTGCACGGCGTCGCTGGGAGTGCGGAGGCGAAGTCGGCCGCCGCCCTTCCAGGGTGCGGCGTCGTTAGTGCGTGAGTAGCCCTCGACGGGAGGGACGTTGTACTCGACCTTGATGGCGTCGATCTTCGAGATCTCACGTACGAGGGCGAGGTCGTCCTCAGTGAAAGGCTCCTTGCGGCCGGTGCCGATCGTCAGGCCCGACTCCACGTCCGGGTCCACGAACATGAGCTCGAGCTTCTTGTAGAGACCCGCCTTCTCGATGGCGTCCGCGCCGCGGTTCAGTTCGGCGCGTGAGTAGGACGACGACTCGATCGACACCGTGATCCCGTTGGGCTTCTTGTCGGCCAGGTCGAGCAGTGCCTGAGGGGGCTTGCCGGACCAGAAGACGGTCACCGCGCCCTTCTGGTGATCCGTGTGGATCGTGCCGAATCCGCTCTCGTCGCTCTCGTCGACACGCGCGATCTCCTCGGCCACCTCCGTGACGGCGTCGGACAGTGCAAGGTACTCGTCGGAGGGCCGGTCGGCGGCCGCCTCGGGGTTCTGCTCGGCCGACCTGTCGACGACGGCCGGCTCCTGCGGCGCGTCGTCGCTGCCGACCGCGACGCCATAAAGTCCAAGCGTCAGCAGCAACACCGCCGCACCAGTGGTTATCAGTCCTCTTGCCTCCATCTAGGCATCACCGTTCTCTCGAGTTCAGAGTCTGGGACCTTAGCGGCCGAGCGAGAAGGTGCGCGCCTATCCGCAGGTGGATGACTCATCTTTACGGCAAGAGTTGTGCCGAGGGTGACAAGTTCCAGCGCATGGATCTCCGCGCAGCCGGCCCCGATCGCGCTAGGGCCTGTTCTACCCAGCATCATCGAGGTGGCGCGAGATCGAGAACGCGGCGAGTGGCGGGCTTGGCAGATGACTTCTCACAGCCGTGTCGGTCTGTACGCCGAATGCGAACCGACGAGAGGCTGACGCCATGCGAAGACTGACCTTTGGCATGAACCTGAGCCTGGACGGCTACATCGCCGCGCCCGGCGACGACATCGGCTGGAGCGTGCCGAGCGACGAGCTGTTCCAGTGGTGGTCCGACCGGGTGGGCGCGACGGGCCTGGCGCTGTACGGGCGCAAGCTGTGGGAGGCGATGAGCTCCCATTGGCCGACGGCCGGCCAGCAGCCTGGCGCCACACCGGCAGAGGTCGAGTTCGCCCGCCGCTGGCTGGACATGCCGAAGGTCGTGTTCTCCTCGACGATCAGCGCAGTCGACTGGAACGCTCGGCTGGCGACCGGAGACGCGGTCACCGAGATCACCCGGCTCAAGACGGAGGATGGCGGCCCGATGGACGTCGCCGGCGCCACCCTCGCCGCGGCGGCCATGCGGGCCGGGCTGATCGATGAGTACGTGATCGTCACCCACCCGGTCCTGGTGGGCGGCGGCACGCCGTTCTTCACGGCCCTGGACAGCTGGGTGAACCTGAACCTGCTGGAGACTCGGACGTTTCCCGACGGAGTGCTGCTGACCAGGTACGAGACCAGGCGCTGACTCCGCCGACCGTCCTGCTACGGCTTGACGCCGCCAGGCGCGACGAGTAAGAAGCTGTCGGCTTCGTCGCAACCCAGTGGCGCAGGACTACATCGGTGTCAGTCCGACGGGAACGCGGCGACCACCGCCAAGGGCGGCTCAGCGGGGTCGATCCAGACGTGGTCGGCTCCATGCTCGAGGAGCGTCGTCTCGGTGCTCGTCAGGATCTGATCCAACATCGTTGCCGGCAGGGCCGGCGAGACGGTCAACACGTGAACTCGGCGCACCTCTGGCTCACCCTTCCGATCCACCCGAGGCCTGGCGGGGACTGTACGTACCCGACTCCCCCAGCGCGTCCTCTTGTGTCCGAGCTCGCCGGTCTTCACGTCGAGAGTTGTGCCGGGCGTGACAAGTTGGGCCCGCCGTCGACGCTACTTGGTCCCGGTTCTCGTCCTTTTCGTGCACGGGCTCGGGCCCGGCCGCTACTTTGCTCTTGCGACCTGTTGGTGGACCCGAGACCGCCAGCAGGTCGCTTCACGTCCCGATGCCCACGTCCGCCAGGTGCCAGCTCGACGTGGCGGCGGGCGACGAGCTCATCCCAGATGCGGACGTGCAGGAAGTCGACGTGCGGCCCTAAGGTGACGCCATGCCGCATCCGCGCATGTTCGATGATGATGACCCCGTCCTCGGACGCCTGCGCGAGATCACGTTGGCCCTGCCGGACGCCGCTGAGAAGGTCTCCCACGGCATCCCGGCGTTCTACACGACCAAGGTGTTCGCCTACTACGGCGGCAGCGTGAAGGTCGGCGACGGCTACGAACGACACCGCGCGTCGGTGCTGGTGCTCGCCGACCCGGTCGAAGCGCCGGCGCTGCTCGGCTCCCCCGACGCCTACTTCCCGATGTACCTCGGCGTCTCCGGATGGGTCGGCCTCGACATCGGTGACGGGACCGACTGGGCGGAGGTCGCCGAGCTCGTGGAGACGTCATATCGCCTGACCGCCGGAGTACGCCGGGTCAAGCGCCTCGACGCTCGCCCCTGACTCCCGCTCACCGGTCAGGCGCCGACGTACGCCGCCAGATGCTCACCGGTGAGCGTCGACTTCTTGGCCACGAGCTCGGCGGGCGTGCCCTCGAAGACGACCTGGCCGCCGTCGTGACCGGCGCCCGGGCCGAGGTCGATGATCCAGTCGGCGTGCGCCATCACGGCCTGGTGGTGCTCGATGACGATCACCGACTTGCCGCCGTCGACCAGGCGATCCAGCAGACCGAGCAAGTTCTCGACGTCGGCGAGGTGCAACCCGGTGGTCGGCTCGTCGAGGACGTAGACGTCGCCCTTCTCGCCGAGGTGCGTGGCGAGCTTGAGCCGCTGCCGCTCCCCTCCCGAGAGCGTGGTGAGCGGTTGGCCGAGCTTGACGTAGCCCAGCCCGACGTCGGCGAGCCGCTCGAGGATCTTGTGGGCGGCCGGGATCTTGGCGTCGCCGTCGCCGAAGAACTCCACGGCCTCCGACACGGGCATGGTCAGCACCTCGCTGATGTCCTTGCCGCCGAACGTGTAGTCGAGCACTGACGCGTCGAAGCGCTTGCCTTCGCAGACCTCGCAGACCGTCGAGACGCCGGCCATCATCCCGAGGTCGGTGTAGACGACACCGGCGCCGTTGCAGTTCGGGCAGGCACCTTCGGAGTTGGCGCTGAAGAGCGCCGGCTTCACGCCGTTGGCCTTCGCGAACGCCTTGCGGATCGGCTCGAGCAGACCGGTGTACGTCGCCGGGTTGCTGCGCCGAGATCCCTTGATGGCGCCCTGGTCGATCGTCACGACGCCGTCCTGGTTGGCCACCGAGCCGCGGATCAACGAGCTCTTGCCTGACCCGGCGACCCCGGTGAGGACGGTCAGTACGCCGAGGGGGATGTCGACGTCCACGTCCTGCAGGTTGTGCAGGTTCGCCCCCCGGACCTCGAGCGCCGTCGACGACGGGCGGACCTCGTCCTTGACCGACGCGCGGTCGTCCAGGTGCCGGCCGGTGATGGTGTCGCTCGCGCGCAGCCCCTTCACGGTGCCCTCGTACATCACCTGGCCACCCTCGGAACCCGCCAACGGGCCGAGGTCGACGACGTGGTCGGCGATGGCGATCGTCTCCGGCTTGTGCTCGACGACGAGCACGGTGTTGCCCTTGTCGCGCAGCTGCAGCAGCAGCTCGTTCATCCGGACAATGTCGTGTGGGTGCAGCCCGATCGTCGGCTCGTCGAACACGTACGTGACATCGGTGAGTGACGACCCGAGGTGCCTGATCATCTTGGTGCGTTGGGCCTCACCGCCGGAGAGAGTGCCCGCCGGCCGGTCGAGCGACAGGTAGCCGAGGCCGATGTCGACGAATGAGTCGAGGGTCTCCCCCAGCGCCTCCAGCAGCGGCGCGACGGACGGCTCCTTCAGCCCGCCGACCCACTCGGCCAGGTCGTTGATCTGCATCGCGCAGAGGTCGGCGATGTTCTTGCCGTCGATCTTGGAGGACCGGGCCAGCTCGCTGAGTCGAGTGCCGTCACACTCGGGACAGGTCGTGAACGTCACCGCGCGCTCGACGAAGGCGCGGATGTGCGGCTGCATGGCCTCGACGTCCTTGGCCAGGAAGGACTTCTTGATCTGCGGGATCAGCCCCAGGTAGGTCAGGTTGATCCCGTCGACCTTGATCTTCGTCGCCTCCCGATAGAGGAGGTCGTTGAGCTCCTTCTTGGAGAACTTCGCGATCGGCTTGTCCGGGTCGAAGTAGCCACAGCCGCGGAAGATCCGGCCGTACCAGCCCTCCATGCTGTAGCCCGGGATTGTCAGAGCCCCGTCGTTGAGCGACTTCGAGTCGTCGTACAGCTGCGACAGGTCGATGTCGTTGACCGCTCCGCGCCCCTCGCAACGAGGACACATGCCACCGGTGATGCTGAAGCTGCGCCGCTCCTTGGTCTTCTGGCCGCCCTTCTCGAGCGTCACGGCGCCCGCGCCGCTGATCGAGGCGACGTTGAAGGAGTACGCCTGGGGCGAGCCGATCTGCGGCTGCGCCAACCGGCTGAAGAGGATGCGCAGCATCGCGTTGGCATCCGTGGCAGTGCCGACGGTGGAGCGTGGGTCGCTGCCCATCCGCTCCTGGTCGACGAGGATCGCCGTCGTCAGCCCGTCCAGGACGTCGACGTCGGGCCGCGCCTGGGTCGGCATGAAGCCCTGCACGAACGCGCTGTAGGTCTCGTTGATCAGCCGCTGCGACTCTGCCGCGATCGTCCCGAACACCAGCGAGCTCTTGCCCGATCCCGAAACCCCGGTGAACGCCGTCAGTCGGCGCTTCGGGATCTCGACACTGATGTCCTTGAGGTTGTTGACCCGCGCGCCGGTGACTCGGATCAGGTCGTGGCTGTCAGCGTCCTTGTTCGAGGGCATGCGGGTCGATGTTCCTTCAGTCTTCGGGGAGTGCGGCGAACGCCTTCTTGGTGTCCTTGTACCAGCCCATGCCCTTGATCGGGTGCTTCCAGCGGCCCCTCATGTCCTTGTTGGCCGGCTCGTGGGCGGTGTCGCCCGCGGCGACCGCGTCCTTGAGGTGCTGGTCCTGGGCCTTGATCACGTCGTCGGCGGTCTCGCCGCTGAACGCCTTGTCGCACGGACCGCCCATCTGCCTGCAGGTCATCGTCTTCATGTCAGCGAACCTCCTGGATGCGAACCATGTTGCCGGCGGGGTCTCGTACGGCGCAGTCGCGCGTGCCCCACGGTTGGTCGGTGGGCTCCTGCACGACCTCGACGTCCTGTGCCTGGATCCGGTCGAAAGTGCCCTGGAGGTCTTCGGTCGCGAGCATGATCCAGCCGAAGGTGCCCTTGGCCATCATCTCGGTGATGGTGCTGCGCTCGTCGTCCGTGATCCCCGGGTCGGCCGCCGGCGGGCCGAGGAGGATGCACGTCCCCGGCTGGCCGACCGGTCCGACCGTGATCCAGCGCATCGCTCCGCTGCCGACGTCGCTGCGGACCTCGAACCCGAGGGTGTCGCGGTAGAAGGCCAAAGAGGCCTCCGGGTCCTCGTGGGGAAGGGCCGTGGTGTGAATGGTGATGTCCATGCCGATCACGCTAGTAGCGGGTTCGGGACAGATGCTTCTCCATTCCTGATCGATGTGCTCCTGATCGGCCGGGTGACCTGCTTCGCCACGCACTGCGGGAGCCCGCTGGCATGGGCCACCGCCTCGCGACGGTAGGTGCTCGGCGGCATGCCGACGAGCTGGGTGAAGCGCGTGCTGAACGTGCCGAGCGACTGACAGCCGACCTCGAAGCAGACCTCGGTGACGCTGAGGTCGCCGCGGCGCAGGAGTGCCATTGCGCGCTCAATGCGCCGCGTCATCAGGTAGGAGTACGGCGACTCGCCGTACGCCCGCTTGAACTCTCGGCTGAGGTGGCCGGCGGACATGTTCACGCCGCGAGCGAGCGACTCGACGTCCAGCGGCTCGGCGTACTCGCGGTCCATCCGGTCGCGGACCCGGCGCAGCAGCGCGAGGTCGCGCAGATGCTGTTCGTCCGCGGGACCCCTCACCTGCCGAATTCTGCCATGCAGCGTCCACCGGTCGGCGGAGACGCGTGCCCGGACGGACTAGAGCGTGTCTCCCATATCTTGAGTGAGGCGCGCTGCAGTCTGAGTTCGTGATGAA
>NZ_BAABKN010000031.1:0-91740 GCF_039543845.1 Nocardioides endophyticus
TCTACCGACACCTCACAGCCACCACACCAGTTGACAACCTATAGAAGCGTCTCGGCGCTGGCGCGCCTCACACCTAACCACCGGGTCGGCTCGCTCGCTCGCACCTCAACCACCGCTAGCCTCGAGGAATGAGCGAGCAGCAGCACCGAAACAAGTCCGGCTTCGAGACGCGTGCGATCCACGCGGGGTACGAGCCCGACGCGGCGACGGGGGCGGTCATCCCGCCCATCTACGCGACCAGCACCTACAAGCAGGACGGCGTGGGCGGGCTGCGCGGCGGCTACGAGTACAGCCGCTCCGCCAACCCCACCCGGACCGCGCTCGAGGGCAACATCGCGGCGCTGGAGGAGGGGGAGCGCGGGTTCGCGTTCGCCTCCGGCCTGGCCGCCGAGGACACCCTGGTCCGCGGGCTGTGCCGGCCCGGTGACCACGTGGTGATCCCGGACGACGCGTACGGCGGCACCTTCCGGCTCTTCGACAAGGTCGAGAAGGTCTGGGGCCTCGAGTACAGCCCGGCGCCGGTGTCCGACCTGGAGAAGGTCGCGGCCGCAGTACGGCCCGGCGAGACCAAGCTCGTCTGGGTCGAGACGCCCACCAATCCGCTGCTCAACATCGGCGATATCGAGGCCCTCGCCGCGATCGCCCACGACGTCGGCGCGCTGCTGGTCGTCGACAACACCTTCGCGTCGCCGTACCTCCAGCAGCCGCTGACGCTCGGCGCCGACGTCGTGGTGCACTCCACGACGAAGTACTGCGGCGGCCACTCCGACGTCGTCGGCGGCGCGATCGTGGTCAAGGACCTCGACCTCGCCGAGAAGGTCACCTTCCACCAGAACGCCATGGGTGCGGTCGCCGGGCCGTTCGACGCCTGGCTGACCCTGCGCGGCCTGAAGACCCTCGCGCTGCGGATGGAGCGCCACTGCGACAACGCCGAGCGCGTCGTCGACTTCCTGACCAGCCATCCGGCGGTCGGCGACGTGATCTACCCCGGCCTCGAGACCCACCCCGGGCACGAGGTCGCCCAGCGCCAGATGAAGAGGTACGGCGGGATGGTGTCGTTCCGCGTGAACGGCGGCGAGGCGCAGGCGCTGTCGGTGTGCGAGCGCACCGAGGTCTTCACGCTCGGGGAGTCGCTCGGTGGGGTCGAGTCGCTCATCGAGCACCCGGGCCGGATGACGCACGCGAGCGTCGCCGGCACGGACCTCGAGGTGCCGGCGGACCTGGTCCGGCTCAGTGTCGGCATCGAGACCGCCGACGACCTGGTGGCCGACCTCGAGAGGGCGTTGGGCTGACCGGCGTGGAGGATAGGTTGTCGCCGTGAGCAACGACGGCAACGACGCCGAGGACACGACCCCCGACGGCGTACCGGAGGACGACGGATCCGAGACCCGTCGCCGCCGACCGATCATCGGTCTGCGGCACCGGCCGAGCGCCGCTGACGAGGAGCGCGAGGAGCGGCTCGCGGCGAGGCTCGCGCACCAGTTCGCCCACCTGCGCGACGAGCGTCAGGCCCAGCTGGGCCTGCCGGCGGTCGCCGGTGGCGCGGCGCCGGTACGCCGTGAGGGCGTGCCGTGGGGTGTGGACCTCGCTGCTGCGTGGTCGTGGCGCTTCCTGGTGATCGTCGGCGCGGGGGCGGTCGTCTTCCTGGCGATCGGCTACCTGTCCGTCGTCGTGCTCCCCGTCGTGATCGCGCTGCTGATCACCGCCCTGGTCGTCCCGATCGTCGACGGCCTGGTGCGGATCGGGCTCCCGCGGGGCCTCGCCGCGCTGGGCGTGGTGATCGCCGGCATCGCGCTGGTCGGACTGCTGCTCACGCTCGCCGGCCAGCAGATCGCCACCGGGGCCACCGACCTGGCCGACCAGACCGTGGCCGGCCTCGACGAGATCAAGAGCTGGCTCAAGGACGGCCCGCTGCACGCGAGCGACTCACAGATCAACGACTACATCCAGAGCGCCCAGGACGCGATCGAGAAGCGCACCAAGGAAGGTGCGAACCTGAGCAGCGTGACCGAGGTGAGCACCGCGGTCGGGCACGTCTTCGCCGGCTTCTTCATCGTGCTGTTCTCGACGTACTTCTTCCTCGCCGACGGCACCCGGATCTGGTCCTGGATGGTGCGGCTGTCGCCGCGGGCCGCCCGGGGCCACGTGGACAGCTCGGGCCGGGTCGCCTGGATCTCGCTCACCCAGTTCGTACGCGCGACGGTGATCGTCGCCCTGGTCGACGCGATCGGCATCGCGGTCGGCGCCGCGGTCCTCGGCGTGCCGTTCGTGCTCGCGATCGGCGTGCTGGTCTTCCTCGGTGCCTTCGTCCCGCTCGTTGGTGCCACCGTCGCGGGGACCGTGGCCGTGCTGGTCGCGCTGGTCGCCAACGGCCCGATCACCGCCCTGCTGATGCTCGCCGTGATCATCGGCGTGCAGCAGCTCGAGGCACACGTGCTCCAGCCGTTCCTGATGGGCCGCTGGGTGTCGGTGCACCCGCTCGCGGTCATCCTGGCGATCGCCGCCGGCATCCTGATCGCGGGCATCGCCGGCGCGCTGGTCGCCGTACCGATCGCGGCGGCCGTCAACGCCGTCGTCCAGCATCTCGCCGGCTACACGAGTCCGGGCGACGATCCGATCGAGGAGCTCGAGGAGGACTACGAGGAGACTGGGGAGACCGTCGACGTGGGGGACGGGCCGAGCGATGACTGAGCCGCCCACCGTCGGACTGGCCGACATCGAGCTGGCCCGCGAGGTGCTCGCCGGGGTGGCCATCGAGACGCCGATGGAGGAGTCGCGCTGGCTCTCCGCGCTGGCCGGCGGCCCGGTGTCGCTCAAGTGCGAGAACCTCCAGCGCACCGGCTCGTTCAAGACCCGGGGTGCCTACGTGCGCATCTCCAGGCTCTCCGCCGAGGAGCGCGCCCACGGGGTCGTCGCGGCCTCCGCCGGCAACCACGCCCAGGGCGTCGCGCTCGCCGCGCAACTGCTCGGCATCAAGGCGACCGTCTTCATGCCCGAGGGCGCTCCGATCCCCAAGGAGAAGGCCACCCGCGGGTACGGCGCCGAGGTGGTCTTCCACGGTCGCTACCTCGAAGACGCCCTGCACGAGGCGCACGCCTTCGCCGAGCGCACCGGCGCGGTGCTGATCCACCCCTTCGACCACGTCGACGTCGTGGCGGGCCAGGGCACCGTCGGCCTGGAGATCCTGGAGCAGACCCCCGACGTCGAGACTGTGCTGGTGCCGACCGGTGGCGGCGGTCTGCTCGCGGGCATCGCGATCGCGATCAAGGCGCAGTGCCGGGTCCTCGGGAGGCCCGAGGTGCGAGTCGTCGGAGTCCAGGCCGCAGGTGCCGCGGCGTACCCGGGCTCGCTCGAGCACGGTGGCCCGGTCGCGCTGTCCTCGATGACGACGATGGCCGACGGCATCGCCGTCGGCCGACCGGGCGACATCACGTTCGCCGCGGTGCGCGACCACGTCGACGAGATCATCACGGTCTCCGAGGACGCGCTCGCGCGCGCCGTACTGGCCACGCTCGAGCGCGCCAAGATGCTCGTCGAGCCGGCCGGCGCGGCGGCGGTCGCGGCGCTCCTGGAGCACCCGACCGCCTTCCGGACGCCGGCGGTCGCGGTGCTGTCGGGCGGCAACGTCGATCCCCTGCTGCTGGGCAAGGTGATCCGGCACGGCATGGCCGCCGCGGGTCGCTACCTCAACCTGCGCGTCTGCATCCCCGACGTACCCGGTGGGCTGGCGCAGCTGCTGACCGAGATCAGCGCCGTCGGTGCGAACGTCCTCGAGGTCGCGCATGAGCGGATCTCACCCACGCTGCACGTCGACGAGGTCGAGGTGCGGCTGCAGCTCGAGACCCGCGGCGAGCCGCACGCCCAACAGGTGCTCACCCGACTCGGCGAGCACGGCTACCGGGTCCTGTCCTAGACGCCGAGTCGGCGCAAAGTGACCCCTGGAAGGGTCACTTTGCGCCGACTCGTGGGTCAATCTGCGCCGACTCGGCGATCTCGGTGACTCAGCCGGTGTAGGGGACCGCATCCACGATGACGACCTGGAGCTCCTTGCCGCTGGGCGCCTCGTAGGTGACGGTGTCGCCCTTGGAGGAGCCGAGGATGGCGGAGCCGAGCGGCGACTGGGGCGAGTAGACCTTGAGGCCGCCTGCGGCGTCCTCCATCTCGCGGGCGCCGAGGAGGAACGTCTCGACGTCGTCGTCGGAGTCGCCGACGAACTTGTAGGTGACCTTCATGCCGGGCTCGACGACGCCGTCGTCGGCCGGGGTCTCGCCGACCTCGGCGCGGTTGAGCATGTCCTCGAGCTGCCGGATCCGGCCCTCGAGCTTGCCCTGCTCCTCACGGGCGGCGTGGTAGCCGCCGTTCTCCTTGAGGTCGCCCTCGTCGCGGGCCGCGCTGATCCGGGCGATGATGTCCTGGCGGACGGGACCCTTGAGATCCTCGAGCTCCTGGGTGAGCTTGTCGAACGCGTCCTGGGTGAGCCAGACCTTGCCCTGTGCTGCTGCCTGCGTCATGGGTAACTCCTGCTTGCTTCTTCGAGGTACGGCGGAATCGCTCCGTCGCATCGTCGGTGGGTTCCCCGCACAGGATGTCGGTAAACGACAGTGCGTGATCGCGTCGGGCCGTCCTCGACGGCCCTGCGGGGAGCGTCAGATCGGCGAGTCTAACAACGGACCGCTACAAAAGCAGATCGTTCAGCGCGGCCGGCTCTGCCCGGGGGCCGTGCAGCCGAGCAGCTCGACCGACGTCGCGAGCCGTTCGGTGCGCACTTCCTGGACGCTCTGGCCGTCGACGGGGGTGAAGACCAGCTCGCCGACGACGGTGTGATCCTCGGCGTACGCCCGCAGGGTGCAGCTCGCGACGACGTCGTCGTCGGCCAGCCGCACCTCGACCGTGGCGGTGGACAGGTGCTTGTCGACGACCTTGTAGCCCACGATGTCCGAGCGGACCTGCGGGGTCGACTGGTCCCAGACGGTCCAGCCCAGCCAGCCCAGGAACGCGGCCACCAGGACGACACACACCCCCACGGTCGCCCGGCGTCGCCAGGGTGCCGGCGCGCCGTACCTGTCGGCGAGGTCGGTTGGCTGGATCACGTCGAAATGGTCCCACCTAGGATGTCCGGGTGACGCAGCACCCCTCCCGCGCCGGTCTCCGGCTCATGCACGTCCACGCCCACCCCGACGACGAGTCGAGCAAGGGCGCCGCCAGCACCGCGATGTATGTCGCGCAGGGGGTCGACGTCCACGTTGCGACCTGCACCGGCGGCGAGCGCGGGTCGATCCTGAACCCCAAGATGGACCGGCCGGACATCCTCGAGAACATCACCGAGATCCGGCGCCAGGAGATGGAGCGGGCTCGCGACATCCTCGGCATCCGCCAGGACTGGCTGGGCTTCATCGACTCGGGCTGGCCCGAGGGCGACCCCAAGCCGCCGCTGCCCGAGGGCTGCTTCGCTCTGGTGCCGCTCGAGGAGGCGATGGCGCCCCTGGTGCGGCTGATCCGCGAGTTCCGCCCGCACGTCCTCACGACGTACGACGAGCGTGGTGGCTACCCGCACCCCGACCACATCAAGTGCCACGAGATCAGCGTCGCCGCGTTCGAGGCGGCGGCCGACCCGGAGCGCTACCCCGAGCTCGGCGAGCCCTGGCAGGTGCTCAAGCTCTACTACCACCACTCGTTCAACAAGGCCCGGATCCAGGCGACCCACGACGCGATGATCGCCCACGGTCTGGAGTCGCCGTGGGCGGAGCGGCTCGCGGAGTGGAAGGACGAGCCCGAGTGGGACGCCCGGGTCACGACGCGGGTCCCGTGCTCCGACTACTTCGGCGTCCGCGACCAGGCGTTGCTGGCGCACGCGACCCAGATCGACCCGGACGGCTTCTGGTTCGCGATCCCGCGTGAGCTCCAGGCCGAGGTCTGGCCGACCGAGGACTTCGAGCTGGTGACGAGCCACGTCACGTCAGAGCTCCCCGAGGACGACCTCTTCGCGGGCATCACCCACCCACTCTGAGAGACTGTTCTCCATGCAGGTGCTGACCGTCCTTCCGCAGGTGCTCTCGTTCGTCGACGAGGTGCCCGAGGCCAACGACGTCAAGGCCGGATGGGTGGGCTTCGCGATCTTCATCGGCCTGATCCTCGCGGTAGCGTTCCTCGGTTGGAGCCTGGTCAAGCAGCTGCGCAAGGTGGACGCCGCCGAGGACGCGGGGCTCTACGACCCGTCCGACCGGAAGCCCGTCCAGATGCCCGAGCAGGCACCGGAGCGCCCCCAGAGCTGATCGGCTCCGACCTGCGTGAGGCGGATCACCACGTCGCCATCATCTCGACCAGCTCGACGAACCCGGACAGCGAGGTGCCGCGGACCAGGATCACGACACGACCCTCCGAAGAAGTCGCCGTGAACACAAGCCGGTCCCGGGTAGAGGAGTCGGCCCTCCGAGCGCTTGCGTCGGTGGAGGCCGGCGCCGCATGCGGCCGTGTGGTCAGCGGTCAGCGGTCAGCGGTCAGCGGGGTCCGGCACGGTCACCCGGTCCGGGTGAGCCGCCGCCCCGGGCGCGGTGCTCTGCTGGGTGTCATGACTGAGACCGAGCCTGCCGGGGCGAAGCCGGCCAAGCGCAATGACAAAGCAGTCCGGGTCGTCGGCATCATCGTCGCCGTGCTCGGCATCGTGTTCCTGGTCGCCGGCGTCGCGACGTACGCCGTCATCTCGAGCACCCTGGCCGACGAGAAGATCACCGTCTCCGACGACGCGGCGCACTTCGCGGGCAAGGACGTGAAGGGCCCGTTCACCGCGTACGCCCAAGCCGACGTGATCGCCAAGCACGCCGAGGAGATCGGCGGCGGCAAGACCTACTCCGAGCTCGCCCAGGACGACCCCAACCGCGCGACGGTGATGAACGCGTCGTTCCTGCGGGCCAGCCTCTTCACGTCGGTGGTGGCGTTCGGCGTGGCCGCGTTCGTCGCGGTGGTCGGCGTCGTGCTGATCCTGCTGGGCTGGGTGCTGACCCGGCTCGCGCGCATCGCCTGACGACTCACCACGGCACCGCGCCCTGGGCGTCGACGAACGTCCCGGACGCGGCGGAGTCGGGCAGCGTGGCAGCCCGGTAGACGACCTCGGCTGCGTCCTCGGGAGCCAGAGGTGCCTCGGCCGCGGCAGGAGCCAGGTCGGTGCGGACGAATCTGGGGCATACCGAGGTGACCTTGATCGAGCTGACGGCCAGCTGCTTGGCGAGCGTGATGGTCACGTTGTTGAGCGCCGCCTTCGAGGACTGGTAGGCCGGCACGACCAGGGAGAGGTACGGCGAGTCCGGGTTCGTCTGGTCCGCCAGGGAGCCCATCGTCGTGCTGACGTTGACCGGCGTTGTTGACGAGCACGACGACGTGCCCGAACCGGTCCCCCACGATCCCCCCACGATCCCCGCCGCGATCTTCACCGACGTCTCGTCGGTGACGTCCATCTGCAGGCTCGTCACGGCGTACCCCTCCCGCCGCAACCGGTCGGCAGCGTCCTCGCCGGCGGCGGCGTCGCGAGAGGTGATGACGACGTGGCCGCAGTCGTGGGCGAGTCGGCGGGCGCTCGCCAGGCCGATCCCGCGGTTGCCTCCGGTGACGAACGCGATCTTCATGGGGTCTCCTTCAGGGTTGTCGCCGTCGATCGACGGCGCACCCATCTCCACGCGGACCGCCGCGCGATGCTGGCGGGAATCGGACCACGCGTCGGGCGGCCGCCCGTACGGTGGTGTGGTGCCGAACCGACTGGCGTCCGCGACCTCGCCGTACCTCCTGCAGCACGCGGACAATCCCGTCGACTGGTGGGAGTGGGAGCCGGCGGCCTTCGAGGAGGCGAGGCGCCGCAACGTGCCGGTACTGCTGAGCGTCGGGTACGCCGCGTGCCACTGGTGCCACGTGATGGCGCACGAGTCGTTCGAGGACGAGGCCACGGCGGCGTACCTCAACGAGCACTACGTCAGCATCAAGGTCGACCGCGAGGAGCGGCCCGACGTGGACGCGGTCTACATGCAGGCGACGACGTCGATGACCGGGCGGGGCGGCTGGCCGATGACCTGCGTGCTCGACCACGACGGCAACCCGTTCTTCGCCGGCACCTACTTCCCGGACCGCCCGCGCGGTGGGCAGCCGTCGTTCCGCCAGGTCCTGGAGGCGCTGACCGACGCGTGGGCCAACCGCGGCGAGGAGGTGGCCCGGGTTGCGGAGACGCTCCGCGAGCACCTCGCGTCCCAGGGTGGCGTCCGGGGTGCGGCGACCGTGACGGGAGCCGAGCTGCTCGAGCGGACGGTGATCGGCCTGGCCCGGGAGTTCGACCAGCAGTCGGCGGGGTTCGGCGGTGCGCCGAAGTTCCCGCCGACGATGGTGCTCGAGTTCCTGCTGCGCATGGCGGGCGGTGGCGAGACATCGGCCGAGTCGCCGACCGAGGCCCGCCGGATGGCCGATGCGACGCTCGAGGCGATGGCCCGCGGCGGCATCCACGACCAGCTCGCCGGCGGCTTCGCGCGCTATAGCGTCGACCGCGACTGGGTGGTGCCGCACTTCGAGAAGATGCTCTACGACAACGCGTTACTGCTGCGGGTGTACGCCGAGTGGGGGACCGAGCTGGGCGACCGGGCTGCCGAGGGCATCGCCGAGTTCCTGCTCGGTGAGCTGCGAACGGTGGAGGGCGGGTTCGCGTCCGCGCTCGACGCGGACTCCGAGGGCGCCGAGGGCACCTACTACGTCTGGACGCCGGCCCAGCTGACCGAGGTGCTCGGGCCCGACGACGGCCCGTGGGCCGCCCGGCTGCTGTCCGTCACGGATGCAGGGACCTTCGAGCACGGCACGTCGACCCTCCAGCTGCTCACCGAGCCGGACGACCTCAAACGGTGGTACCGGACCCAGCGGTTGCTCAGGTCTGCTCGTGACCGCCGGGAGCGCCCGGCTCGCGACGACAAGGTCGTCGCAGCGTGGAACGGGCTGGCGATCAGCGGGCTGTGCCGCGCCGGGCGGCTGCTCGACCGGCCCACCTACGTCAAGGACGCCGTGGTTGTCGGCAACCTCCTCTGGCGGGTGCACCTGGTCGACGGCCGGCTCCGCCGCGTGTCGCGCGATGGCGTCGTCGGCGCGCCGGCCGGGGTGCTCGAGGACCACGGGTGCGTCGCGGCCGGCTACCTGGACCTGCTCCAGGTCACTGGCGACCCGCTGTGGCTGAAGCGGGCCGGCGTACTGCTCGACATCGCGCTCGACCACTTCGCCGCTGACGACGGCGGGTTCTTCGACACCGCGGACGACGCCGAGACGCTGGTCGCCCGCCCGCGCGACCCGTCGGACAACGCCTACCCGTCCGGGCTGTCCTCGCTGATCCATGCGCTGTCGACGTACGCCGCGGTGACCGGCTCGGGCCGGCATCGGGACGCCGCCGAGGCGGCACTCGCGACGGTCGAGGTGGTCGCCGAGCAGGCGCCGCGGTTCGCCGGGTGGTCGCTCGCAGCGGCCCAGGCGATGCTCGACGGGCCGGTCGAGGTGGCCGTCGTGGGTGGGGCGAGCGAGGATCGGCACGCACTGGAGCGCCGGGCCCGTCGTCACCCGGGCGCGGTGGTGGTCGTCGCGGACGGACCCGACGACCGGATCCCGCTCCTGGTCGGACGGGAGCCGGTGGACGGCCGGCCCGCGGCGTACGTCTGCCGGGGCTTCGTCTGCGAGCGCCCGGTGACCACCGTGGCAGACCTGGAGGCAGCCCTGTTGCGGTGACCGTGACAGCACTACTGTGACCGTCATGACCCAGGCGCCCGCTCGACCGCAGTCCGGCTCCACCTTCGAGTCGCTGAACCCCGCGACCGGCGAGGTCGTCGGGACCCACCCGGTGCAGACCGCGGAGGAGGTGCAGGCAGCGGTGGCCCGCGCTCGCGAGGAGGCGGCGTGGTGGGGCGGCCTGAGCTTCGGGGAGCGCAAGACGCACCTCAACGCCTGGAAGACCTCGATGACCCAGCGGCTGCCGGAGCTGGCCGAGCTGATGCGCCTCGAGATGGGCAAGCCGGTCGGCGATGCGATGCTCGAGGCCGGGCTGGCCATGGAGCACGTCTCCTGGGCCGCGGGCCACGCCGGCCGGGTGCTCGGTCGGCGCCGGGTGTCGCCCGGCCTGATGATGGTCAACCAATCGGCGTCGGTGGCGTTCAAGCCGCTCGGCGTCGTCGGGGTCATCGGCCCGTGGAACTACCCGGTCTTCACGCCCCTCGGCTCGGTCGCCTACGCGCTGGCAGCCGGCAACGCCGTCGTCTTCAAGCCGAGTGAGCACACCCCCGGTGTCGGGGCGTGGATGGTGCAGGCGTTCCAGGACGCCGTCGGCCGTCCGGTCCTCCAGCTCGTCACCGGCCTCGGCGCGACCGGGGCCGCGCTGTGCCGTGCCGGTGTCGACAAGGTAGCGTTCACCGGATCGACGGCGACCGGCAAGAAGGTGATGGCCGCCTGCGCCGAGACGCTGACCCCGGTCGTCATCGAGGCCGGCGGCAAGGACTCGGTCATCGTCGACGCGGACGCCGACGTCGAGGCCGCCGCCGACGCGGCGCTGTGGGGTGCGTGCAGCAACGCCGGCCAGACCTGCATCGGCGTCGAGCGGGTCTACGTGCACGAGAAGGTGTACGACGAGTTCCTCTCGACCATCACCGCGAAGGCGGCCGTGCTCCGGGCGGACCGGGACGGCAAGATCGGCCCGATCACGATGCCCAGCCAGGTCGGCGTGATCCGCAGCCATGTGCAGGACGCGCTGGACCACGGCGGCCGCGCGGTGGTCGGCGGCATCGACGCCGTGGGTGAGCGGTTCGTGCAGCCGACGATCCTGGTCGACGTGCCGGAGGACTCCCTGGCGGTGCAGGAGGAGACCTTCGGCCCGACGATGACGATCGCCAAGGTGCGCACCATGGACGAGGCGATCGAGAAGACCAACGCGACCCGCTACGGCCTCGGCAACACGGTCTTCAGCAAGGTCAACGGCATGGCGATCGCGGAGCGGGTCCGCTCGGGGATGTCCGCGGTCAACGGCGTGATCAGCTTCGCGGGCATCCCGAGCCTGCCCTTCGGTGGCGTGGGGGACTCGGGCTTCGGCCGGATCCACGGACCCGAGGGCCTCAAGGAGTTCACCTACGCCAAGGCGATCGCGCGGCAGAGGTTCAAGCCGATGATCAACCTCACCAGCTTCGACCGGACGGCCAAGGCCGACAAGCAGCTCGCCCAGGTCATCGGGCTGCTGCACGGGCGCGCCAAGAAGCGCTGACGTCGTCGGTGCGCTGGCACGCCGGCTCGCGAGCGCGACGCCACTGGCTGGAGCTGCCAGTGGCGTCACGCCTTGCACGCCTCGCTCGCGGACTCTCCGGCTACCTCAGACTCACGTCGACGACAGCCGAGGGGCGGAGCGTGACCGGACCGAGCAGGCCCGAGGGCGGCGGTGTCTTGCTGCGCCTGTTCAGCAAGGTGTTGGTGACCCGCACCTCGATGGTGTTGTCTCCTGCTCGCAGGGCTTCGGTCGCGTCGACCACATACGGGCTCCACAGGGCACGCGGGAGCTTGACCCCGTTGACGGTCACCTGTGCCACGTCGCTCACCTCGCCGAGGTCGAGCATCAGCCGGCGGTCACCGAGATCGGACCCGGTCAGGTCGACGGACGTCCGGTAGACCGCGCTCCCGGAGAAGGTCGGGTCGGTCACCGTCCACGATCCCAGGTCGGTCGCTTGGGGGCTCTCACCGTCGCGCTCGAGCTGCACGGTCCACGGCCCGTCCACCGGAATGGGCTGCAACGGGTCGCGCACCGTGACGTGGCCGCGGAAGGCCTTGCCGTGGTCCCTGCCCGTCAGCTCGATGGTCCCGGGTTCGTCGAGGACCAGGGCCGCCCTGAGCGTGTTGCGCACCCGAGCCACGGACTCCGCGACCCGGTCGCCGACCAGGTGTGGGTTGGCTTTCGTGCGCTTGCGGAAGACCACCGCGATGGTCTCGTACGGGTCGAGCTCGAGCGGCACCGTCGTCGCATCGCGGCCGCCGTCGTCGTACGTGGTGGCGACCTCGGCCTCTCCGGTGCGTGGATCCCAGATCTCCGGGACTCCGTCGACCGGAAGCGTCGCGCGGGTGCTCACCTGCTGATCGCTCTCGTTGTTGACCAGGAACGAGACATCGCTGCCCCGGCCGGTGCGCAGCACCCGGACCGCGGGAGCCGCTGGTGAGAGCTCTGCGGCCGCGACGTCGGCTTCACGCGCCAGCGCACCGACCGCGTCGGCGTCCGGGACGAGAGCCACTCGGCCGGCCCCGCGCCGCGTCCAGTGTCCGGAGGCGCCGGCGACCAGTGACGTGAATGCGGAGGCCATCGCTTTGTCCCGGCCGCGCGCCTCGTGCTCGGGAAGGGGACCCACGAAGAGGACGCGACCTCCGGCCCTGACGAACCCCTGCAGGGTCTTGACGGTCTCCAAGTCCAATACAGGAGTCGTCGGGACGACGACCATCCGGTACGACGCCGAGCCGACGTGCAGCGACCCCGCCTTGGGTCGCGCCTGGTAACGGGTGTGCGGGTCGCCGGAGAAGGATCCGTCACTCACGATGTCGAAGTCGACCTGCCCTCGTTCCAGCGCGAACGCCGTGGAGCTCAGGTCCTCGTCGAGCTGATGCGCCGTGTCGGAGACCCGGGTCTGCTCGGCCGCGCGCTGCGGTTGCAGCAGTGCCGTCCGAGCCAGCGACTCGCCACGGGCCATCTCGCTGACCCGGCCGATCCACGCGTCGACGTCGCCCATCGCATCCCAGTAGGTGTTGCTGGGCCCGAAGGGAGGCGCGAAGAAGACCTGCTGCTCATCCGTCCACATCGCGTGCAGCGAGAAGGAGTTGACGCCGCGCGTGGCGAGGGCGCCGATCGTGGCATGGATGTACTCGGGCGCCACATCCCAACCGGAGTTGCCGAAGACCTCCGACAGTGCCCGGTCCGCTCCGCTGTGGTGGGCCGAGGCCGCGGCGTTGCGGCCCAGGCTGGTCTGGTGGCCGGCCACGTAGTCCTCGGTGATCATGTCCGTGCCGGGGACCTGCGCGTACTGGTTGTCCTTGGCCAGGTCGCCGGTGCTCTCCATCCGCTTCTGGGGGCTCTCCTCGTCCAGCAGCGGGTTCGTGATGAGCTGGAGGCCTCGGTCTCCCATCCACTCGGCCTGGCGCTGGTAGTAGTTGGTCGCGAAGGCGTTGTTCACGGCCCGCCAGTAGACACCGGAGTACTCCTCACCGGTGCGGCCGAGCTGCTCGAAGGCGGCCGTGTAGGCGACTCCCGGAGTCGACCCGCTCTCCTCGACCAGCTTCTCGAGGCTGCTCGACCAAGGGAGCCGCTTGAACGGCCACGGCGCGGCGGAGGAGATGAACGGCTCGTCATCCCAGAAGCCCGGCACCACGGAGCCCATCGCCCAGCCGAAGCGGCGCACGTACTCGCCCTGAGCGACGTCGAACAAGCGGTCGGTCGCCTTCGGGTCGAGCAGGTCGAGGTAGCCCCGGTGGTAGCCGCTGGAGTCGTCGGTCAGGATCGCCTTGCCGTAGGTGTCCACCTGCCAGCGCCCCGCAGGGACTCGCCAGGAGCCCTTCTCGAGCTCCGGAGTCAGCTCGACCAGGTCGGCTGCGTCGGTCGAGCCGGCCGGGCGGGCCGCGGCTGCGACGGCGCCGGTGATCCGCACCGTCGGTCCACCGAAGCCACCGATCTGCTCACCGTTGTCGAAGGTCCGCGACCACAGCTCCTTGCCATCCGGGTCAGTGACGGCAAGGTGATCCCACGAGACGCGCTGCAGACCCTCGACGGCGTCCTGGACGCCGACGCCGCCGTACTCGGCGCTGACCGCCGGCGCTCCGACGGGGTACGTCGCGTCGGTGGCGACGGGCTGCACGGTCTTGTTGACCACTGGCTGGATGCGGTCGCCGGCGACCTTGACCGTGACCGTCTGCTCGTTGCGGGGGTGGAAGCCGGGGGCGGGGATGCCCTGTGTCAGCTGGGTCCTCGAATCGCCGTCAACGCGCCAGACGCTCGCCCTGCCCTTGACGTCGATGTCGACCAGGTAGCCCTTCGTCCCGTCCGGGGAAGAGCGGACGACAAGCTGCGCGCCCGACGCCGTCAGACGCACCTTGCCGGTCACGGTGTAGTCGGTCCAGGCGTCGCCCGCAGTGAGCGGGTGCGCGCCCTCGCGGATCGCGGCGTCCACGACGAGGCGACCGTCGGCCACACTGAGGCCGCTGGACTCGGCGGGGTCGATCGTCGTCGGCCCCTCGACCACGCGGGTGGACCGCTGGAGCGCCTTCAGCCTCAGCTCAGGGCTCGGCTCGTAGGTCTTGTCGCCGACGGTGCCACCGTTGGCGATGATCCCGCCGGCCTTGCCGCTGGGGAAGTTGCTGTCATTGAAGAGCCAGATCCGCATGCCGGTGCGCTTGGCCTCGCGCAGGACGTGTCCCACGATGTCGAACCAGGCCTCGGTGAAGTAGGCGGGCTTCATCCCTGCGCCGCCGTAGGGGAAGAGGACGGCTTCGTAGATGCCCTTGTCGCGCATCTCGGCCAGCTGCGCGTCCACCACGTCGGGGGTGACGGTGCCGGTCCAGTACCAGTAGATGGATGGACGGCTGTCGTGGGGAGGGTCGGCGAACGCCGCGGCGTCGAAGCCGCGCGCGTGTGGGGCCGTGGCGCCGGAGCCGCCGGGCCCCGCGGTGGCGGGGTCTGCCGGGGTCGCGGCAACTGACAGGGCGAGTGCGGATGCGGCTGAGACGGCTCCGACGAGCAGGACTCGTCCCCGAGAATTGAATCGAATCAAGAGAAGCTTCCTTCGCTAGGCGACGGCTCCGTTGGAGGGACATGGAGCCTTTGTGACGTGTGACACTATCCGCAAAAAGCCACGATTGGAACGATTCACTTCTTCCGTGATCAATAGCCCGCAGCCGCCGCAGCCCATCGCGGACACCTCGGCGACCCACGAGGCGGTGAGGGTTGGACTGCACCTTGTCGTGCCGGTCGTCAGTGCCCGGCGCGACCGGGACGTAGACGCCGACGGTACGGCGAGGCGAGCCACGCCCTCATGTCGCGAGGCTGGGAGCCGAGGCGGCGTCGAACATGAGCTGGCTGCCGACCGGCGCGGGCGGCGGTCCCGTCCCACTGCCGATGGTGAACGTCGTCCGCACGACCGCTCCCGAGACGTCGATGGCGGTGTAGGTGTCGGTGCCGAGCGGGTCGCAGGTTCCCCAGATCCACGACTACGTGAACGACCCGTTGCCGCTGGTCGGCGACACGCCAACCGCGGCCGCGCCGGCCCGTGCGGCCAGACCCGCCGGCACGGTCGCGTGGACCGGGGCATCGGCGTACCTGCTCAGCGGCAGGTGCCACGGCTGTGGCGAGTCGACCGGCGGGCCGGCGGGCCGGCGATCGCGGGCGCGGTGGTGCCCAGTGTGATGGTGCCCAGCGCCACCAGTGTGCTGACGACCAGGGCCATCACCACCGGGAGCAGCAGCCGGTGTCGTCGGGTCACGCGTCGAGGGTGGGTCAGGTCACGGGGCCCACGCGCCCGCGACCTGCCGGGTCGCGGCGTTCAGCCGGTTCCAGACGTTGACGGACGTGATCGCGATCAGCAGCGCGGACAGCCCCTGCTCGTCGTAGTGACGCGCCGCCTCAGCCCAGACGGCGTCCGGGACCGGGTCCCCGCGATCGGCCACGCGGGTCACGTGCTCGGCCAGCTCGAGGGCGGCGCGCTCGGCGTCGGTGAAGTACGGCGCGTCGCGCCAGGCCGCCACCGCGAAGAGCCGCTCGTCGCTCTCGCCCTCCTTCTTCAGCGCGGTGCCGTGCAGCTCCACGCACACGCTGCAGCCGTTGATCTGGCTGGCGCGCAGGTGCACCAGCTCCAACGTCGTGCTCGGGACCCCGAGCCCCTCCGCGGCCTGGGCGTACGCCGCCAGCCCCTTCAACGCCGCGGGTACGAGGAAGACGGGGTGGGTCATCCGTGCTTGCATGTGCTGGCTCCTGTCATGTCGGTCGACGTCGGTTCGTCAAGCAGGTGACGGATCTCGAAGGAGGAACCTGACAGTGACCAACCAGGATCAGCTGGCCGAGCAGTTCGAGCAGCACCGCACGCACCTGCGCGCGGTGGCCTACCGGATGCTGGGGTCGGTGGCCGAGGCGGACGACGCGGTCCAGGAGGCCTGGCTGCGGCTGGCCCGGACGGACGTCAGCGACGTGACCAACCTGCGCGGGTGGCTCACCACCGTCGTCAGCCGGATCTGCCTCGACCTCCTCCGCTCGCGGAAGGCGCGTCGCGAGGAGTCGCTCGACGTGCACGTGCCCGACCCCGTGGTGAGCCGCCTCGACGCCGACCCCGAGGCGGCCGCCGAGCAGGCCGACGCGGTCAGCCTGGCGCTGCTCGTCGTGCTCGAGGCCCTGCCGCCGCGGGAACGGATGGCCTTCGTGCTCCACGACATGTTCGGTGTGCCCTTCGGGGAGATCGGCACGATCGTGGGCACCTCCGCCGCCACGGCCACCCAGCTGGCCAGCCGTGCGCGCCGCCGGGTCCGCGAGGCGCCACCCACCGCCGCCGACCTCCCCACCCAGCGCCGAGTCCTCGACGCGTTCCTCGCTGCTGCTCGGGACGGCGACTTCGACGCGCTCGTCGCCGTACTCGACCCCGACGTCACGCTCCGCGCCGACCTGGGCGACGCCGGCCCGTCCCGGGTGATCCGGGGCGCGGCCACGGTCGCCGGGCAGGCCCTGATGTTCGCGAAGATCGGGCCGACCGGCGTCCCGGTCCTGGTCAACGGCGCGGTCGGGCTGCTCGCCGTGGTCGACGGGCGGCCGACATCCGTCTTCAGCCCCGCCATCCGCGACGGCCGGATCGTCGAGATCAACATCGTCGCCGACCCCGACCGGCTCGCCGGGCTGGACCTGCGCGCCCTGCTCTGAGGGCCGAGCCTCTGAGGGATGAGCCTCTGAGGGATGAGCCTCTGGGGCGCTAGCTGGCGACGAGGGCGAGAGCGCCGCCCGCGAGGGCGGCGGCCACCAGCAACCCCGTCCCGAACGCCCTCCATCCCGGCGCGCCCGCGAACAGCACGGCGATCAGGCCGGCGAACACGGCCGTGACCGCGAGGGCGACGTCCCACGCGCCGTACAGCCAGATCGACGTGAGGAGCAGACCGGTCAGCACGCCGAGCAGTGCCCCCGCTGGTGCGCCGGGCGGCGGGCGGTTCGGGACGACGGGTTGATCCCACACACGACGATCATGACGCGTGCTGGTGCTCTAGGGTCCAGAGATGTCGTATCGATCGGTGACCGCGGCGGTCGCGGTGGCCTACGTGGCGGCCAGCGTGCCCGTCGGTGCCTACGCGGTCTGGGCCGCCATGGCGTCGTACGGCGACCGCCACTCTTCCGACGGCATCACGCGGGCGCAGTTCCCGTTCAGCGTCTTCGTGCTGTCGGCGTCCGCTGCGACGATTCTGCTGGTCCTCGGAAGCGGCGTAGCCGCTCGGAAGCGTCGGACCGGCGGACGCGCGCTCCGGTTCGTCGGCACTGTCGCCGCTCTCCCGCCACTGTTGCTCGCCTCCTTTGGGCCGTCACGTGGCACCACGGCCCGCTGCTGTTGAGCTTGGCTGTCGTCGCCCTCGTGACCACCGCAGCTCTCGTCATCACGTTCCGCTCCTCGGCGTGGCCATGGCCGGAAGCTGCAGCTCCCGTAGCCCAATGACGCCTGCACGCCACTGGGGTCCGTATCGGTCGTCCGTGCCGCCGGCCTAGGTCCTGCGGTGGAAGCTGACCTTGCCGGTGGGGTGATGGGTCGTCTCGTAGGTGGGGTCGTGGGCTCTCGCGTGGTGTCTCGGGCAGAGGAGTCCGCCGTTGTGAAGGTCGGTCGGCCCTCCGTCGGTCCATCGCTGCCAGTGGTGTGCGTGACACATCCAGGGTGGCCAGTCACAGCCGTCGGCGGCACAGCCGCCGTCTCTCAGGGTCATGGCGAGCAGCTGGGCCTTGGTGAAGAGCCGGCGGGCGCGGCCGACATCGAGGACCTGAGACTTGCCGTCGAGGACGACGGGGATGATCCGGGCGGTGCACGCCAACCGACGGGCCTCTCTCGGGCTGATCCGGTCGCCGGTGTCGAGGACCCCGGCCTTCGCCAGCTTCCCGGTGAGGGTGTCGAGGTCGATGGTGACCACGATGGTGGCGTCGGTGCCGCCGACCTTCGGCAGGTGTTTCGCGGTGATGCGTTCGATGAGCTCGGCCAACGCCCTCCCCAGCCGCTCCGGCCCCGGCCGGCGTTCCACACCTGCGCCCGCTCCGTGGGTGGCGGCCTGGTGCTTGGGGGCGGCGATCGCCAGCAGCATCTTCTTCAACCTGGCGGCCTGCGCCGTGGGCAGGGTGAACCGTCCGTGGGTCTTGCCGTGCCCGTCGTCGGTCATCGTCAATCGGGTCGCCTGCGCCGCCTTGGCCTCCTCCCTCTCGAGGAGGTCGGCCTCGTGGGCATCGGCCAGCTCGGGTGCCACCACCTCCAGCAGCCGGCGGCCGAGGATCCTCAGGGTGTGGGCGTCGTGCTCCTGCGCTGCGGCGACCAGGTGCCCTTCGGCCCTGATCACCAGGTCCGGGTCCAGGTCCTCGGGCAGAGCCTTGACCGCGCGGATGATCACCTGGGCCTGCTCGACCCGGAGGTCACCGTGCGCCAACGCGGCCCGGACCAGGTCGTGCGTGGCGAGGTCGTAGCCCAACCGGACCGTCCGCGCCGCGCCCGGACGGGTCTCCTTCACCGTGTGCGCGAGCCAGTTCGCCGTCGACGTGGCACCCACCTCCTGGCCGACCTGCAGCTCGTCGGCGTGCGCCGCGACCCGGGACCGCAGTTCGGCGACCTGCGCTTCGAGGCGGGTCAGCTCCACCAGCGTCGATGCGGTCTCGGCAGCATCCATCGACCACACCGAGGCGTCCGCCACGGCTTCCAGCTCGGTGTGTGCGTGCGCGACCGCCACCGACACTCGGTGTCTCGGGGCTGCGATCGCGGTCATGAGTCCAGCCAACCCCCTGCGACCGGCGCCCGCATCCGGGCGCCGTCGGCCCGTGGACAACGCTGCCGCAAGCAGGCTTGTGGACGACAAGTGGCCCACGCTGGTGGTGGTTTCGAGGCTCGGGCCCGGCGGCCCTCACACGTCAACCACCGGTGGCGGCGCGCTCCTCACCGGCGGCGATCTCGGCGTGCAGGTCGAGGCAGTAGCGGCCGAAGTCGATCTGGATGGTGTGGCGCGGGGCGTCGTAGTACTGCTCGAGGTGAGCGGCCTCGTCGGCGCGCATGATCCGCTCCTGCTCCTCGACCGACGGGAGCACGTACGAGCCGGCCAGCAGCTTGGCGAGCAGCTTGGACTGCTGCTCGGCGAGGTTGACGATCGTGGGGGAGGACTGGGCGAGACCGAGGTAGTAGAGGTGGTCGACGCCGGGCTTGATCATCCGCTTGAAGAGCGGGTAGCGGTGCTCGTCGTCGGGGTGCAGGTCGGTCTCCGTGGAGTCGAAGAAGGGGAAGCTCATCTCGTAGCCCGTCGCGCACACGATCACGTCGGCCTCGACGGTCGAACCGTCGACCAGGTGGACCGTGGAGCCGTCGAGCCGCGCGATGGCCGGCAGCATGTGGATGTCACCGGAGCCGGCCTTGGTCAGGAAGTCGGCACTCACGGAGGGGTGCGCGGCCAGCGGCTCGTGGTCCGGCTCGGGCAGCCCGTAGCTGCTCATCGAGCCCACCAGCTCCCGGATCAGGGCCCGGGAGGCCGTGAGTGCCTGCTCCTTGGGGATGTCCGGGGGCGCCATCACCTTGTCGGCGGGCTGGCCGTTGCGGTACTTCGGCAGCACCCACACGCCCCGTCGCGCGGACACGTACAGACGCGACGCCATCCACGGCGCCGACAGCTCGCTCGCGATGTCCATCGCCGAGTTGCCCATGCCGACCACGATGACCCGCTTGCCGCGCATCTCCACCGGCTCGAACGGCGAGATGTAGGAGTGGCTGTGCAGGAGCTCGCCGTCGAAGTGGCCCGGGTAGTCGGGTATGCGCGGCTTCCAGTGGTGTCCGTTGGCCACCACCAGGTCCGTGTAGGAGCGCTTCTCCCCGGTCGACAGGGTGACGTCCCATCCGTCCGACGTACGTCGAGCCAGGTCGACGCCGACGCCGAACGTGATCGCGTCGCGCAGCCCGAAGTGGTCGACGTAGTCGCGGAAGTACTGGTGGATCAGCCTGTGGTGCGGGAAGTGCGGGTAGTCCGCCGGTGCCGGGAAGTCCTCGAACTCCAGGCGCGATGTCGAGGTGTCGATGTGCAGCGACTCGTAGACCGACGAACGGCCGTTGGGGTTGCGGAAGTACCAGTTGCCCCCGACGTCGTCGGACAGCTCGAACTGGTCGTAGTCGATGCCGTAGTCCTTGAGGCGCTTCGCCGTCGTGATGCCGGAGCAGCCCGCTCCGATGATGCAGACGTTCATCGCCCAGCTCCGTCCACGCAGTCGAACGCCGTCCGCACGTAGCCATCGGTGCGCCCGGAGGACGTGAAGTGGTTGTCCATCCGGTTCATCGCGTAGGCGACGGTCGTACGGCGGTCCAGGTCGTTGACGACGATCGCGCCGCCGTACCCGGTCCACCAGCAGACCCGCCCGTCCGGCACCGCCGGAGCCGTCGCCGGTTGCGGCAGCCCGTAGCCGATGCCCCATCGCAGCGGCACCATCAGCACGAGGTCTGGCCCCTCTGCCTGGACCTCGAAGATCCGGTCGATGGTCGCGGCCGACAGCAGGCGTACGCCGTCGACCTCGCCGCCGTGCGAGACCACCGACTGTGCGCGGGCGATCGAGCGGGCGTTGCCGTGTCCGTTGGCGCCCGCGACCGAGACCCCGCGCCAGGGGGCGGTGTTGCAGAAGCCACCGACGTCAAGCAGCGGGTTGACGATCGTCGGCACCAGCAGGTTGCCCTCCGGCAGCAACGAGAGGTCGAGCCCGCCGGGTGGCGGCGGGACCAGGTCGGCGCAGCGGCCCATCGCCGACTCCGGCACGCCGAGGTGGAAGTCGGCGCTCAGGGGCTCGGCCACCAGCTCCCGGAACCGGTCGGCGAGCGGGCTGCCGGTGGCCGCGCGGACCAGGCCGTCGAGCAGATGGCCGTAGCTGACCATGTGGTAGCCGGACGCCGTGCCCGGCGCCCACCACGGCTCCTGCTCGGCGAGCATCCGCTCGGAGTGCTCGAGGTCGAGCAGACCGGCGACGTCGAGCGTCTCCGTCCAGCCGGCCATGCCCGAGGTGTGGGCGAGCAGGTGCCGCACGAGCACGTCGTCGCGCTTGAACTCCGGCCAGTACGACGACACCGGCGCATCCAGGTCGAGCAGTCCGCGGTCGGCGAGCACGAGGACGGTCAGTGCCGCCATCGTCTTTGTCACCGACCACACCTGGACGATCGTGTCCTCGCGCCACGACTCGCCGGGACGGGCCTCGCCGCCCCAGAGGTCGGCGACCAGCTCGCCGTCATGGACCACGGCGACGGACGCGCCCAGCTCGGACCCGTCGGCCAGGCGGGACGCGAGCAGGTCGCGGAGCGGTTCGTACGCCGGTTGGCAGCTGCCGTGCACAGTCATGCCCGACACAATAGGAACAGGTTCTAGTTTAGGGAACCCGTCAGCGCACGAAGTAGACGATCAACGCGATCAGCAGCAGCAGCGTCGTACCGCCGAGCGCCCAGACCCACCAGGGGACGGGCTTCTGCGGCTCAGGAGCCGGCGCGGGAGGCGGCGGTGGAGCCGCGACCACGGGGGCCGGCGCCGGCGGGTTCATGTCGCCGCCGCAGCGGGCGCACAGGACAGCGGTGAGCAGGTTGCCCTCCGCGCAGTGCGGGCATGGCACCGAGGCCACCATCACCCGCCCCGAGGTGCCGGGCAGGCGGCGCAGCGAGTCGCCGGCGAGGGTGCCGCTGTCGAGGACGACCTTGGACGGTGTCCAGAAGAGCGGGTAGTCGCACTGGCGGCAGAAGTCGTCGGACTCGCGGCGGGTCAGCGCGACCATCGCGACGGTGCCGCACTCGGGGCAGGTGACCTGCTCGTCGGGTGCGGACGTGGGCGTGGGTACGGCGAGCGGCGGGGCCAGCGTCTGGGTGGGCTGCTCGTCCGCCCTCTGCTCGTTTGTGAACGAGGGCTTGGGCTCGAGCGGGTTCGTGTCGTCCGGCTCCCCGCCGGAGAACACGTGCTTCCCGGTCAGCGTCTCGCTCACCCCGGCCACTCCTCCTCCGATGTCCAGACCCGGTCAGGCCCGACGTACAGCTCCGCGCGGACGTGAGCCGGGACCTCGTCCCTGACGACGTCGATGAAGTCGGTCAGCTCCAGGAGCCCCGTCGACTGCACCCTCATCACCACCCACGCGGTGTCCTCAGGAGCGTCGCCGGCACGCCAGATGCCGCCGCCTTCCTCGATGACGGCGGGTCCTTCGCTGATCAGCTCCAAGTAGGACCTGAGTCCGCGAGCGGTGCCCCGCCACGTCAACGTCTTTGCTGCACCGGCAACGATACGGCGTTGCAGGCTCTCAGGTTGGGAATCGTCGATCGTCTCCACGCCGATCCACGACGCCAGGTAGGGCAGCATCGGGCTGGGGGAGACCGTCGTGTTGGGGACGTGCTCGATGTTGTCGGCGTCCTCGAGGAGCGTGGTGCCCATGTCCTGGAAGATCGACACGAAGCGCACGAAGAAGTCGTGGTCGAGCATCGAGACCGGCAGCTGGTCGAGCATCCAGGTGGGGGAGCGCTGGGGCCGGGTCTGCCCGCCCGGCACCACCGTGGCGCTGATCCGCTCGATCGTCATCGCACGACGACCTGGTGCCCGGCGGAGAGGAAGAGCGACTGCTTGTCGAGGCGGATGACGTCCTTGCCGCCGCCGAGGCGGCGTCCGGTGCGCAGGTCGTACTCGAACAGCAGCACCTCCTCGACCCGCTCGACGCCATCGACGCTCTCGAGGAGCTGGGTGATGACGGCGAGGTTGACGTCGGCGTCGAAGGGCCACCCGGTGCCGTCCGAGCCACCGACCAGTGGGTTCAGGAACCGCGACAGGGCGTCCATGGTGCGTTGGCGCACGAGCGCGGCGGGCCGACCGGGCGCGCCGTGCAGGAGCGCGACGACCGAGACGCCCTGGTAGTACGGCGTGCTCACCTCGACCGACGTACCGACCAGTCGGTGCTCGTCGAGCGCGTCGACGATGGTCGTCATCAGCGGCGGCGAGATCGCGAAGTCGTCGAGCTTGTGACCGGTCGGCTCGCTGCGGACATGGGGTACGACGAGGAGCTGGACGGCGCCGTTGCCGCGTCCGGCCGGCCGGCAGCGGGCGCGCGCGACCTCGATCGACGACTCGATCGTGAGCCGCTCGAAGTCCCGGGCGGTGACGGCGCGGTTGCCGGTGCGCAGGGTGAGCGGGCCGCGCACCTTGGCCTCGGCGACCGACTCGGCATCGACACCACCGGAGGCGGGTCCGAGGTTGATGGTGCCGTTGACGAACGGCACCGCCGTCCGCATCACGGTCAGCGTCCTGGCGCCGACGTTGCCGCGCGAGCCACCACCGTGGCGGTAGCCCGACACCTCGACGAATGCGCCGTCACGGGGGATCACGCCGTGCTGGCGGATCGACCCGTCGGGGTAGCGGATCCGGGGACCGAAGTGGACGACGCCGGTGCCGCTGTCCCACACGAAGTGGCGGTCGTTCGGCCCGGACGCGGAGAAGTCCTCGACCTCCGACCAGACGTCCACTCGCTCGCCGTCGACGATCCGGAGTGTCTCGCTCTCGCGCCGGGGCAGCACCGGGAAGCGGTCGACTTGGAAGGTCTGGCCGGGCGCGCCGTTGCTGCGCCCGAGGATCTCGCTGCCGATGGTCTCGGCGTGCTCGGCTCCGACCGTGCCACCGAGGGCCGACACCTCGATGCCGCGCACCCGGGGTGAGTTGCGGTAGATCGGCTGCCCGGTGCGCGGCGCCAGGAGCCGTGCTCGCAGCCAGTACGCCGATTCGTTGGCGACCGTCAGCGGCTGGTGCTCGACCGGGACGAGCAGGACGATCTCGCCGGGACGGTTGAGGCCGCCGGTGGTGTCCTCGTAGATGCGGGTCGGCAGCCAGCCCTCGCCGTTCCAGACCTCCCAGATCAGCGGGGGGTTGCGGGGATCGACGCCGATGCCCTCGGCGCGGGCCTCGACCTGCAGGCGCAACACCATGCCTGCGAGGCTCTCGCGGAAGCCCAGGTAGAAGGCGTCCCCGGGGGTGATCGTGTCGGCCGGGAAGCAGCTGGCGCCGTCGGTGCCGAAGCGGAGGTCCTCCCAAACGTCGAGGATCTGCTCACCGTCGGCGGCGGCGGACTTCGAAGCCACCAGCTCCGGCGGGGCGATGACCAGCTCCTGGACCGTGCTGAAGACGACGCCCTCACCCTCGGCGGCGCTGGTCTGTGTCATCACCTGGGTGTTCGCGGGCACGAGGACCGGCTGCTCCAGGACGGCCGAGAGCCAGAACGTGAGGTCGGTGCGCGCGACGGACGGTGGGAAGGGCTCGATGCCCACCATGTTGAGGAAGTGGACGTACAGCCGGTCCGGCACCTGGTTGACCCGGTAGAGGACCATCTCGCTCATCCAGGCGAACAGCTCGATCAGCGCGACCCCGGGGTCGGACACGTTGTGGTTGGTCCACTCGGGGCAGTAGCGCGGGATCAGGCGCTTCGCTTCGTCGACGATGTCCTGGAAGGTCCGGTCGTCGAGGGCGGGCGTGGGCAGCGGCATCGGGCGTCCTACTCGGCGTCGTGAGGGATCACGTAGAAGGGGTAGACGAGGTTACGGCGATCGTTGGTGGCGCGGACCCGATACGTGATCTGGATCCGCACCAGGGCCTGGTTGTCGGGGTCGGCTTCGGGACGGACGTCCTCGACGACGATCCGGGGCTCCCACTGCGCGAGGGCCTCGCGGACCGCCTCGGCGATCAGGCCGAGCAGGTTGCCGGTGACCGGCTCGAAGAGCAGGTCCCAGATCCGGCACCCGAACTGCGGGCGCATCAGTCGCTCGCCCGGTGCCGTCATCAGCACGATCTCGATCGACCGGTCGAGGTCGGGCACGCCGGCGGACAGCCCGATGGCGCCGGTGTGGTCGACGGCCAGGGGCCACGTGAAGCCGCGGCCGATGAAGGACGAGTCCGGCTGGCCGGGATCGTCGTACCTGCGGATGGCGCCTTCGGACATCAGTTGATCGCCACCATTCCGCCCTTGAGCGTCAGCATGCCGCCGCCGTCGACGGTGGCGGTCCCGCTGGCCTTCACGTCGAGCACGGGGCTCTCGATCTTGGCGGTGCCCGAGGCCTTCGCCTCGACCTGCGCACCCTCGATCTTGATGCCGGTCTTGGCCTTGATGTTGATGTTCATGCCCTCGATGTTGATGTCGCCGGAGGCGGTGAACTCGATCGTGGCCTTGCCGTTGGTGATGGTGACCGGCTTGTCGGCGACCGTGAGCTCCAGCTTGTCCTCGCCGAGACGGATCAGGTGGCCGTTCGAGGTCTTGAGCAGGATGTGCTTCTTGTCGGGCGACGTGCCGTCGGCCATCTCGATCAGGTGGCCGGTGCGGGAGTTGATCCGGCGGTAGGTGACCTTCCCTCCGGAGTCGACGTTGTCATTGGTCGGCAGGGCGTTCTTCTTGCTGAACAGCCCGCCCAGCACCACCGGGCGCCGGGTGTCGCCCTGCTCGAAGCCCACCAGGACCTCGTCGTTCACCTCCGGCTGGAACACCACACCGCGGCTCGCGCCGCCGCCGAGCGTGACGACCCGCGCCCACTCGGACTCGATGTCGGAGCCGATCGTCGGGAACTTCACCTTGACCCGGCCGATCTTGCCCTCGGTGTCGTTGATGTTCGTGACCACGCCGACCATCAGGCCGCTGATCGTTGCGCCCGAGCTCTGGACCGGTGCGGCGAGCAGGTCGACGAGCCCCTCGGGCCTGATCGGTCCGGCCGTGAAGTGGGTGAGGAAGCCTTCGGCAGTGAAGACGTGCTGGACCCGGGTGACCAGGTAGGTGCCCGACGCCGGTCCGGCGTTCGACACCTTGACCTTGGTGAACGGCTTGATCGCGCCGTTGGCGTAGCAGGTCCCGCGGGTGGTGACGGCCGCAGAGGTGGACTCCGCGAGCATGGTCTCGCTGACCAGCTTGGCCTCGTCGGCGGTCAGCGGCGAGGCCCCGGAGATCTTGGTCCCGACGCCAGTCGGAGCCACGCGGCCCGGGAACTTCTCGACCAAGGTGGACTCGGCTGCCGACTTCGTGTCGGCCACGTTGGCGACGGCCGCCTGCTGCGCGTCGTCCCACCCGGTGACGGTGACCTTGCCGGTGTGCAGCCCCGACGCTCGGGTCGACAACCGGATCAGGTCCTCGGTGAGGCTGAGCTCGGCGACGGTCGAGCTCGGGGGCGCGCTGATCTTCTTGACCATCAGCTTGCCGTAGTCGACCCACCAGACCATGCCGCAGCGGCTGACGATCCAGTCGAGGTAGGCGAGGTTGGTGCCGGTCTGCAGCAGGTAGGGGTGCGCCTGGGTCGTGCCGTCGATGGACGACTGCAGGCCGGTGCCGGCGACCATCTTCGTGATCACGTCGGAGTAGGTGGAGTTGAGGTACGCCGTGTTCTGGGTGTGCTGGCCCAGCTTGTGGGCGGCGTCATCGACCGTCACCGTCAGCACGGTGCCGGAGCTGGAGTCCTGCTCGAGGCTGACACCTGTCACCAGGCCCTTGAAGAGGTTCTTCTCGTCGGCACCGTCGGCCAGGGTCCCGATCGTCACCTCGGTGCCGAGGCTGAACTTGGGCAGCACCATCACGTCGAAGGACCGCTCGAGGTAGCGCAGCGTCGCCCTGCCGACCAGGTTGAGGCCGAGGTCGACCTCGACCTGGATCAGTGCCGCCTCATCGGGGACGTTGGCGCCGTTGACCTTGATGACCGGGCTGATGTACGCGACCGAGCTGGCTCCCGACGGCACGTCAGGCTCCCCCTTCCAACCGGGGCACGGTCAGCATGGTGCCCGGACGCACGGCCAGCGGGTCCTCGAGACCGTTGGCCGTGGCGAGCATGCGCCAGCGGGTGGAGTCGCCGTAGTAGCGGGCGCTGATCCGGTCCAGGGTCTCGCCGGGCTGGACCCGGTGGACCCGGTGCGGCTTCGGGGTGCCCGAGGTGGGGTTCTGGGCGCCGAACGCCAACGACGGTTCGTACTGCCGCAGCTCGAGCTCCATGTTGGCCCGCAACGGCACGCCCGCGGAGGAGAAGTACGTGAAGCTGAGCCGCAGGCCCTCGATGACCGCCTTGAACGAGTGCAGGTCACCCCAGTGGAACGTCACTGTCGGGGGACGCACGTTGCTGGTCGTCTCGTCGCTGCCGGGCAGGGACGGGTCGACGTCCATCAGGTCGACGATCTTGCCGGTGTGGGTCGAGACCGGCGTACCGTCATTGGTCGTGTCGAACGTCAGGTCGACCTTGAGCCAGCCGGAGTTGGCGCCTGCGTAGCGCAGGGTCTGGACGCCCCGTCCGGGCATCGGGTTGGAGACCCAGTTGTTGCGCCTCCCGACCGTCACCGTCTCCGGGTTGTACAGGCAGGGGACCTTCTCGGTCGTGCCCTCGATCTCCAAGAAGGCCTTCTCGAGCTCGGCCATCAGAAGCCCCCTCGTCCATAGAAGCGTCCGCGCCGCTCGAGCTCCTCGATGACCCGGCGCTCGATCCGCTCCACGACCTGGTCGACGAGGCTGTCGGTGGCGGCTGCCGACAGGGTCTCGTCGGACATGGTGCCGCCGTCCGAGCTCTGCCCGTGCAGCCGTCGGATCGGTGGGTTGCTCGACGTCGGGGATGGGGAGAGCGACGACATGGAGGATCCTCCTGGCTGGACGGCGCGGCGGACGAGTGGAGCGTCCGGGGTGGCGAAGAGGTGGGCGGTCGACTCGACCAGCGAGCCGCCCGTGCTCGAGCTTGCCGTGTTGCTCGGCCGGTGGCGCGCGGCCGGCGCGGTGGACTGCTGCTGACCGCCGGAAGCCGTGCGCGCGACGGCGGGAACCGGTGGAGGTGGGGGCTGCGACGGAGCCACGCTGATGCGCGGCGGCGCGACGGTCATCCGGCGTACGTCGAGGGCCGGGCGGCGGCCGGTCGGTGCCGACGCGGCGCCGGGAGTGCCGCCCGGGAAGGCCGTGATGGGTGCGGCGGTCGGCACGGCGCTGGGTGAGGTGCCCGCGGCGGCCGGAGCGTCGGTCCAGGGCTGCCAGGTACGGCGCACGGGCAAGGCCGCGCGGGTCGCGGGCTTGGCCCCGGGGAAGCTGGGCGCGGCGGCGGCCGCGCGACCGGTCGCGAACCCGGCCGCGAACCCGCTGGCCGGGGCGGACGCGCGGGCGGCCGGGCTTGCGGAGGGGGCCGTGGCCATCGCGGAGGGTGAGGAGGCCGAGGCGGTAGGGATGGCCGGGGCGCCGAAGCCGCCGACGGCGCCCGACGGTGTGATCGTGCGCCGCCAGAGCCGGGTCTCGCCACCGACTGCGGCGGCCGGGGCGGCGACGGGGCTGCCAGCTGGGCGGATCGTCTGCGGGGCGCCGAACCCGGTGGCCAGGGTGCGGTTGGCGTCGGTGCCGTGCGACGTGGCGCGGCGAATCGTCATCAGCTCCGGCATCTTGAGTTCGGCCCCCGCGATGCCAGGGTTCGCGACGTGGGCGCCGATCCGGCTCACCGGGAACGTCGAGCGGCGCGCGATGGCGGCGGGTGCGGTCGGTGCTGCGGCGGCTGGTGCGGGTGCGGCCGCCGATGCCGGGGTCGGTGCCGACGTCGGGGAGCCGGTGGTCTGCGGCATCGTCGCGGACGGGGAGTTCGATGCCGGGGAGGTCGATGCCGGAGCGTTCGGGGTTCGTGCTGCGGCTGCGGGCGACGTGGACGCCGCCGCTTGAGCTGCGGACAGTGGTGCGGCCGGCGTGCTCGGGGCCGGCGTGCTGGCCGTCGGGAGCCGGCGGAGCGTCGGCGCGGAGGCAGGCGCGGAGGCAGGCGCGGAGGTCGGCGCGGAGGTCGGCGCGGAGGTCGGCGCGGAAGTCGGCGCGGCCGGGTCGGTCGCGAGGCGGACGACGAGAGCCGGGACCGAGGAACGCACGTCGGTCGCAGGTCGGATGTCGGTCGCCCGCCGCCACAGCCGCGGGAGCCGGCGTACGTCCGTCGTGGCGAGGGTGGTGGCGCCGGATGGCGGTGAGCCGGCAACCGTTCCCGGGCCTGAACCGGTTGCCTGCGCACCGCTCGGACCGGCGGGCGGTGAGCCAGCAACCGTTCCTGGGTCTGAATCGGTTGCCTGCGCACCGCCGGAAGGTGCAGACGATTCGGTGGCGGCAACCGGAGCGCTGCCGACGGCGGACGGCAGTCGACGGACCACCGGCTCGGCCGACCGGGCCGCCGGAGCCGAGGTCGTGGTGATGGTTGCGCCCGCGGTGGTCGTGCTCACCGGAGCGGGCGCTACGCCCGGGTCTGCGGGCGGCGCGGCAGACGGTGCCGTCGCTGCGGCCGGGCGGGAGGCGGTGGGCACCCCGGCCTCGGCGCGGGCACCAGCTGCCTGTCGCATCACCAGGCTGCCGGCCGACCACGCGTGGCGTCGTACGGTGGCCGGCGCGTCCATGCCGCCGGCGATCAAGCCCGGCCCGGCCGCCGCGACGACCTCGGCGCCGCGCACCGATGACTCGAGGGAGCTCGACGGGCCGGCCGACGTGGTCGGGGGCCGCAGCCGGTCGGGGGTTGCCAGCCGCGAGACGACGCTCGACAACCCGACGGACGAAGGGGCAGCCGCGGCGGGGGAGCCGACGCCGACAGGAGTTGCGGTGGCGCCGTGGCCGATCGGGGTACGGCGCACCAGGCCGTCGAAGCGAGACTGCTGGGACCTCAGCTGCCACGACGGGCGGGCCACGCGCCGGATCGGGGTGCCGACCGCTGCCGGCGCGGGGCCGGCGGACATCGCTCCCGGCGGTGCCTGAGCAACCGAACCAGCTGCGGAATCGGTTGCTGACGCACCGCCGACCGGCGCCGCGCCGGTGGACATCGCTCCTGGCGGTGCCTGAGCAACCGAACCAGCCGTGGAATCGGTTGCTGACGCACCGCTCCCCGGCGCAGAACCTGAGGGCGCGACCGTGCCCGACGAGGCCGTTGGGGCTGTCGAGGGCTCCGATGCAGAGGGCGCCGACGAGGCGGTCGCGGACTGGCGCGGCGTGCGCGTGGTCGCGCGGCGAGCGACCGTCGGCTGGCTGGTGGCCTGTTGGGCCGCGGCCTGCTGCGCGCTACGGGCGGCGAGCCCGGCGTTGAGCTTGGCCCGGTCGGTCTGGGTGAGCATCGGGCCGACGGCCACGACCTCCTCCAGGCGACGGACCCGGGCGACCTCGCCGCGAAGACCACCGACGATGCCGCCGGGGGTCCAGGTCGCCTCGTTCGGCACCTCGCGGGCCGCCCGAGGCAGGCTGCGCTCGGGCAGGCGGCGGATGGCGACCGGACGGGCCGGAGCCAGCCAGGCCGGCGTCGCGGCGGGCGACGACGTGGCAGCAGGCGTACGCCGCACCGGGCCCGCAGCGGGATCCGCGTCGGGGGCGGGGGAGTCGGCTTCGGAGGACGCGACCGGCGTCCACCAGCGTGGCGGCGCGGAGCTGCCCGCGAGGCCGTGCGGACCGGGGCCGATCAACGCCCGGCGTACGTCGACCGGACGCGAGGTCGCGGCAGCGAAGCGGGTGACCGACGAGGCGAGGCTGCCGATCCGGCTGGGCAGCGGCATGCCGAGCGGCGGACCCGGCAGCCGCATCCGGCGTACGACGTCGCGCCCCAGCCGCAGATCGGCCGGGGCGGTGTGGTCCGCCGGAGTCGTGGTCATGAGGCCTGCGTGACCGCCCGGAAGCCGTGGTGGGTGACCTCGAGCTCCTCTTCGAGCGGGTCGGTGCTCGCGACCGAGAAGTCCGGTCCTGCCCAGCGGACCGGGAAGACGTCGATGAACTCCCAGGAGCGGAGCCGGGCGCCGACCGGGTCGATGACGGTGACCGCTCCGGTCGACCTGGTGAGCTTGTTGGAGTTGCTCGCGAAGCCCTCGCCCGAGGTCTTCTGGAACCACTCGAAGAGGGCGTTGCTGTTGGTCACGCCGCGACGGAACACCAGGTTCGGCCAGGTCATCCGGCCCGGGATCTGGTGCACGTAGCCGTTCTGGCCGCCCTCGCGGATCTCCTCGACCTGCACGGTGACGTTCAGGCCGGTGACCTCCTTGAAGACCCCGAGCTCGACGCCGTCGAGCTCGAAGAGGAACCTGTTGGCGATGGGCAGGTCGCCCCCGAGAGGGGTGGTGATGTCACTGCTGCCCATACTCGCGCACCGCCTGCCAGGCTCGATCGTTCAACGAGACCACCGCGCGCACCATGCGGACACGGTCCATGTGCTCGAGGTCGAGCAGGTCGTCCATGCGCCAGTGCAGGTGGTACGCGAGAAACGCTATCTCCTGCCAGAGGGCTTCGGTGGGGTAACGCATCATTGCGTGCTCACCTCAGCTCACTGCACCTTGCGCGGGATCTCCTCGACCGCTCGACGCAGGTTCGGTCGCGGACCCGGATCCGGCGTAGCAGCGGGCTCGGCCGGCGCGGCCGCCGACTCCGGCTCCGACTCAGTCGGGGCGGGAGCGGCGGCCGAGCCGACGCCGAGGAGGGAGGACGACGCCTGGGCGTTGACCAGGGCGTCGTACTCCTCCTGGCTGCCGAAGTTGATCACCCCGTAGAAGTCCTGGAGGAACGCCAGGTCAACCGCGAAGAGGCCCTCGATGTCGAACGAGGTGACCAGCTCCAGGCTGCCGAGCGCCTCCACGACCCGCGTCAGCACCAAGATGGTGAGACGCGGATCGTCGGGACCCTGCACGGTCGGGTCGCGCAGCGGCTCGAGCTCGTCGCGGGCTGTCGCCAGCCGCATCGTGCCCGTCTTGTGCAGACGACCCTGCCCGTCCACGTAGCCACGCGGAAGGGTGAATTCGTACGACGTACGCAGTGAGCTCACGTGCCTACTTAACCCGGTCGAGGCGCTCGATGACCAGCGTGATGGTCTCCTTGACCGCTTCGCTCGACTCCGTGCTCACGGCGTCGGTCGCGATCTTGCTCGGCCAGCCCTTGATGAAGTTGAAGCGGCCGATCTCCACGAACGAGGTGTCGTAGAGGACGATCGAGCCGTTCTTGCGAGCGCTCGCCCGGTCCATGGTCAGGCCCTTGTCGCGGATCGCGATGAACCACTTCCAGATCGGGTCGGCCATGGCGTCCGAGGGAGCCATGCGGGTGATGGTCAGGTCGGGCGCCTTCTGCGTGTTGCCGCGGGTCTTGACCACCTGCATGCGGCCGGTGGGGCCGTTCTGCTGGATGGTCACGACGTCGTGCTCGACGTCGAGGCCCGAGACGCCGGACAGGATGATGTTCTCGCCGTCGATCTCCAGGTAGAAGTTCTGCGCGACGATCGGGTCTGTTGCGATGAGGTCGTTGCCAGCCATGGCTGCGGTCTCCGGTCTCTAGGAAGGTCGAGTGGGTGTCGGAGTCACCGGCGTCAGCCGGCGACCTGCTTCTTCTGGCTGATGCGGAAGACCACGAACTCCGCCGGCTTCACCGGGGCGATGCCGACCTCGACCACCAGGAGGCCCTGGTCGATCGACTCGGGCGGGTTGGTCTCGGCGTCGCACTTGACGTAGAACGCCTCGTCCGCAGAGGTGCCGAAGAGGGCGCCGGCCGACCACAGGCCACGCAGGAACGCGCCGACGGTGCGCTTCACGCCCTCCCACAGCGCCATGTCGTTGGGCTCGAAGACCGCCCACTGCGTGCCGGTCAGGATGGTCGCCTCGACCATGTTGAACAGGCGACGGACGTTGATGTAGTTCCAGTCGGTGTCCGAGGAGAGGGTGCGCGCGCCCCAGATGCGGATGCCGCGGGTGCCGAAGGGCCGGATGCAGTTGATGCCGATCGGGTTGAGCAGGGACTGCTCGTTCTGGGTGACGGTGCGCTCGATGTCGAGCACGCCGCGCATCGTGTCGTTGGCCGGGGCCTTCCACACGCCGCGGGTGTCGTCGGTCCGCGCCCAGACGCCGGCCACGTGGCCCGACGGCGGGATCAGGATCTCACTGTTGCCGTTGACGCCGGTCGGGTTGTCGACCTTGACCCAGGGGTAGTAGAGCGCGGCGTACGCCGAGTCGTACATCGCGACCTCGCTGCGCCACTCCTTGATCTGCTGCGGCGACATGCCGGGAGGTGCGTCGAGGACGGCCATCCGGTTGCCGTTCTGCTCGCAGTGCGAGATGAGGGCGGTCTGCACGGCCTTCCAGAGGTTGAGGTCGACGGTGCCGTCCTCGCCCGTGGCGGCGGTGACCAGGTCGGGGACGATCACCATGGTGACGTCCTCGGCCACGGCGAGGCCGTTGATGCCCTTGCGGGCCGACTCGGAGCCGGCGAACTTCGCTCCGGTCACGGGCACCGGCGTGGGGGCGGCCTTCTCGAGCGGGTAGAGACCAGGCTTCACGAGCTCGAGCTGCGAGGCCAGGTCGACCTTGTCGTCGAGGTTGAGCTCGATCTTGATCTTCGTCGAGGTGGCGTTGACGGCGGTCGCGACGTTGGTGTCGCCGCTGCCGAAGCCGAGGCCGGAGAAGGACTCCACGGCCGCACCGCCCTCGAGGACGGTGATCGTGAAGCTGGCGGGACCGTCGACGTCGTCCTCGCCGCCGTCGTCCGTGGTCACCTGGAGAGTGATGTCGGCGTCGGGCTCGAGGCTCTCGACGGCCACCGGCAGGCCGAGGGAGCGGTCCGCGGCCGGGAGGGCCAGGCGGGCCGGCTCACCGGCGGGCTCGGTGTTCGGGACCCGGCAGATGTAGGCGATGCTGCCGCCGTTGGCGAAGTAGCCGTAGACCGAGAGCGGGAGCACGCAGCCCTCGGAGAAGCCGCCGTACAGCGACTCGAACTGCGTCCAGCTCGTGACGAGCCGGGGGGCCAGACCCTGGGGGTCGTTGGGGTCGTCGGTCGGCGAGGTGGCCGTGAACCCGACGAAGGCGGCCACCGCGGTCGGAGCCGCGGACAGAACCTTCTGGGACGACGGGACCTCTTCGACGTAGACGCCGGGTGCGGTGTATGTGGGCATCTCTTTTATCCGCTCTCGCGACAGGTGGCAGGACATCGAGAGCGTCCTCCCGGCTCCCGGGTGCTGTGACGAGAACGGCGACACATGGCCCGAAATGACTATGCCGATGGCGCGGAGATGTCTTGACGGTTGGCGGCGGCTGTCTCGATGATCGGGCAATGGCCAACCGCCCGGCAGCGCCGCTCGAGCTCCGCGAGGGCGACCATCCTCGGTTGGCCGCGATGACCCGGAGCCCCACCGTGCGCGCGGGACTGGCCCAGCGCGCCCGGATCCTGCTCCTCGCGGCCGAGGGTCTGTCCAACACCGAGATCGCCGACAAGGTCGGGGTCTCCCGCCCGACGGTCCTGGTGTGGCGTGAGAGGTACGCCGAGGACGGCCTCGACGGGCTCGCCGACCGGTCCCGGCCGGGGCGACGGCCGCAGGCGTCTGCTCTCGACGTGCTCCGGGCGTCGCTCGCGGCCCCACCGCGCCGGCTCGGGGTCACCCACTGGTCATCTCGGCTGCTGGGCGACGAGCTGGGCATCGGCCGGGGCACGGTGGTCCGGGCCTGGCACACGTACGGGCTGCAGCCGGTGCGCGGCGGCTACCGGTTCGCGGTCACCCCCGCGCTGACCGGCCGGGTGGCTGCCGTGCTCGCGCTGCGCTTGGGGCAGCCGGAGTGCTTCGCCGTGCTGGACGTGCGGGAGCCGTCTCGCGCCGCCGCCCGCTCCGACGACTCAGCCGCGGACGATGCCCTGCGCGACCTCGCGGCCGCCCTCAGTCGGGAGCTGCCGCCCGCGCCGAACGACACGGCCAGCGCACTGCTGGGGTTCCTCGACGAGGTGAACCGTTCGCGTGCCCACTGGCCGACCGCCTCCCGGCTGCACCTGGTGACCGACGGTCGCGGGCCGGTCAGCCTGCCGGCGCTGCGCGAGGCGCTCGCGGTTCGGTCGCGGATCTCCGTCCACACCGCGCGGGAGCCGGGGCGCTGGCCCGACATGGTCGGCGCGTGGCTGGCGATGGCGGCGTACGCCGAGGCCGACCCGACCGCCCTCGCGGCGGACGTCGAGCGGGTGCGGGCCGGGCTGGCACCCGGAGACGTGTTCGCCTGGTCGCACGGGGCTCGGTCGAGCGGCGCCGAGCCCTGGCGGCTGATGCCGATCCGCCCAACCGTCAAGTGACTTCAGTGCCACCGGCGTGGCCCCGGGGTGCTGGGTCAGTTGGACGTGGTGCGGATGGCGCCCGGCATCGTCATCTGGATGACGCCGCCGTACGCGCACTGGCACATCGAGCCCGAGACCAATGCCGGCTGGCTGCCGATCATCGTCTTGACCGCGCCGGGGACCCACGGAGCCGGGACGAGCGGGACGCACGGCATCGGGGTGAGCACGCCGAGTGCGGCCGACGTCGCCGCCGCGACGGTCGGGTTGGCAAGGCTGGTGCACATGCCGAACGGTGGGATGTTGGCGCCACCTGCGTTGTCCATGACCGTGGCCGCCGGGCGGCCCTCGATCATCACCTTGCTCGTGCCCTTCGGCACCAGGGCTGACGGTGCGACGCCGAAGGAGCACGCGAGCATCGCCCCCATGACTGCGTTCTGACCCATGATGTTCCTCCTCGCCGCGACGGCGGCTGTCAGCGTTTCGAGTCTTTTGCCGATCCCTGCAGCGGTTCGCCCGCAGACGTCACGAAGCAGATGACGTTGCGATCGTCGTCCTCCCAGCTGCGGGCCGAGGGCAGCAGGTAGGTGTAGAAGAGCTTCGAGTCGAGGTAGTCGACCCCGACGTACGCGCCGTACTCGCCGGCGCACGCGCCGTTCGCGAACTTGGACAGCGCGTCGTCGCCCGGGAAGGTGTCCGGATTCTCCACGCCGTCGGCCGTGTACTCGACGATCGCGTAGGACTCCTGGGCGTGCTCCTGGTCGCAGTCGACCTCGGTGAGCTTGCTCAGCTGCGCCTTCACCTCGCCCTGACCCTCGAAGCATTGCCCCGGCTTGATCGAGAAGACGGACACGCCTTCGCCCTCGTCGTCGTCGCCGAACAGGCCGCAGCCACCGAGCATCGGCAGCACGAGCGCGGCGGTGAGCGCGGTCGTCGCGCCACGCCGTAGACGGAAGCGGTCAGGCATTCGCGGCGTCGTCCATCCGCGAGGCCATCGGAGCGATCCGCTCCACCGACGGTGGCGTGAGCTCCCAGTCGAAGGTGTCCGCCGCGACGGTGGCCATCAGGCAGAACGACGCCTTCAGCGAGCCGCCCGAGGCGGCCCAGATCTCACGGACCTTGTTGTCGTTGTCACCCAGTGAGAGCCGCACCGTCGAGGACAGCTCGTCGGGGAGCAGGGTGTCGGGGATCGCCTCGGTGCCGGCGAAGATGCTCACCACGTCGCCGAGCAGCTGGTGCTCGTCGCGCGGGCTGCCGGCCCAGGCGCTGACCAGGTAGCCCAGCTGCACCATCGGCTGGGGTCGGCGCCGCTGGGCGGGGCCTCCCTCCTGGTTGCGGACGGACGGCGCCGACGGCTGGCTGCTGCGCTGGACGTCGTACAGGAACAGGTTCACGGTGATCCGGGACAGCTGGGCAGACCAGGTGCCACTGGGCGGGTCGAACGACACGTCACCCATCTCGTCCGGGAGCGGGAGCCGTGTGCGGAGAAGCTTCTCCAGGCCCGAGTCCACGTGGCTGATGAACACGCGGTGAGTCTGACACGCATCGGAGGGGCCGACAGGAAATCCCGCACATCACCCCTCGGGTCGAGGCCGTCTGCATGCGGTGGTCGGGACCACCCGAACGGGCCAGGGGAACCGCCCGCCGAGTTTCTCGATTCGGCCACGCGCGCGGTTCACGATTCCTAGGATCGGGACGGTCAGCCAAGTGGCCGGACCCGCGGCGAGGACGACGTGCACCGGACGTTGAGTAGGGAACCGAGGAGGGGCTCGCGACGAGCCTCTCCTTTCCTGAGCGCGCCCGGCGGATCTGGTGGCGTTCTTCCCCAAGATCGGGGAGGCGTGCGGTGCGGGTAGCAACCGAGCACCGGCTGGTGACCGCCAACCCCGGCGAGACGGTCGAGGTGCGGGTCGACGTCGTCAACACCGGAGAGCTGATCGAGGGCGTGACAGCCCACCTGATCGGACTGCCTGACGGCCAGATCGCCGTGGAGCCGCAGCTGCTGCCGCTCTTCCCCGACTCGCAGGGCCAGATCACGCTGACCGTGGGTGTGCCGACCCACCAGCCGGCCGGGATGCACCCGCTGACGATCGCGGTCGTCTCGCACGGATCCGGCTCGCCGACGCAGCACGTCGACATCGATCTCTCGGTCTCGGCGCGACCGAGCATCAAAGTCTCGCCGGACCCGCAGGCCATCCGGTCGAAGCGCTCCGGGCGCTTCGTCCTCACCGTCGAGAACAGTGGCAACGTGGCCCTCGACGCCACCCTGTCGTCGACCCAGGAGGACAAGCGCACCAAGACCAGGTTCACGCCCGAGACGCTGCGCGTCGAGCCGGGCATCGCCAGTCCGGTGATCCTCACGGTCAAGGGACCGCGGATGTTCACCGGTGCCGAGACCGACCGGCTCGTGAACGTCGGGTTGGTCGCCAAGCGCGCGCACACGATCCCGGCGATGGACGAGACCGAGACCGAGCCCGAGCTCCAGCTCGAGACCCAGGTCCGGCTGCGGCAGAAGCCGCTGGTGAGCCGAGGGCTGCTGACGGCTCTGATCCTGATGGCGATCGTCGGGCTCTGGGCGGCGATCTTCCTGCTCGGGCTGACCCAGGTGCTCTCCGGTGACCCGATGACCAAGGCGGCGCCGCCGTCCTTCTTCGCCGTGTCCGCCGAGGCCGACGGCGGCGGCGACGCGAGCGGTGACGGCGGCGGAGGTGAGGCGGCCGCCGAGGAGGCCGCCGGCTCGGCTGCCGCTCCCGCCGGGGCGATGCCCAAGACCGGCCTGCTGCCCGCCGGCGTCGGCGGCGAGATCGCGGGGACCGTCACCGCCGCGAGCGACCTGCTTCCCGCCGGCCGGATCACCGTCCAGGCCTACCGGCAGGGGCGTCACAAGCTGATCGAGGTGAGCTCGGCCGCGACCCAGACCGACGGCACGTACAGCCTCGCCGGGCTCTTCCCGACCAACTACGTGCTGAAGTTCAGCGCCGACGGGTATCGCCCGGTCTGGTATCCCGGCGCCCCGTCGAAGAGCGGGGCCAAGCAGGTCACCGTCGCCGCCCAGGGCGAGGCCGAGGGCATCGACGTCGTGATCAAGGGGAAGCCCGCGAGCATCACGGGCGACATCGACCCGGGCGACTCTCTGAACCCGGTGACCACCAAGGTCGTCGCCCGGATGACCACCGCCACCGGGGACACGGATCCGGTCGCCAGGACCACCGCCGACGGCCTGAGCTACAAGCTCAAGAGCCTGCCGGCGCCGGGCACCTACGAGCTGAGCTTCACCGCGCCCGGCTACCAGGCCACCAAGGTGGTCACCACCGTCGCCGGTGGTGAGGCCCGCATCCAGCCCACGGTCGTCCTCAACGCGGGCACCGGTCAGATCAGCGGAACGGTCACCGACGGGACCGACCCGCTCGGCAACGTCACGATCACCACGACCCAGGCCGGCCAGGAGGTCTCGGTCATCACGCCGACGACCGGACAGGTCGGTGCCTTCTTCCTCGACCACCTGCCGACCCCCGGCACCTACATGCTCACCTTCAGCAGTGAGGGCCACGGCTCCAAGGCCGTGATCGTCGACCTCGAGGCGGGGCAGAGCAAGACCGCCATCAAGGTCAAGATGGTCGCCGGGACCGGCAGCGTCTTCGGCGTCGTACGCGACGCGGACGGCAACGGTCTCGGCGGTACGTCGGTCCTCGTCGGTGGCTCCGTCCAGAACGGGGGCAGCGTCGACACCAGCACCCTGCCGTCGACGACGACCCTGACCGAGGGGTCGGTCGGCAGCTTCACGATCAGCGGACTCGCGACCCCGGGTGACTACACCCTGACCTTCATCCGCGAGGGCTACGCCTCCGAGACGGTGCCGATCAGCCTGGGCGCCAGCGGCGCGCCACCCAAGCTCAACGTCACGCTCGGCACCCAGCTCGGCGGCATCAGGGGCACGGTCACCGGCCCGGGCGGTGGCGTGTACGTCGGCGCCACCGTGACCGCGACCAACGGCATCAAGTCGTGGACCACGACGAGCAGCGCCGCGGGCGACACCCTCGCCAACGGCGGCTACCTCTTCAGCTCCCTCCAGCCCGGGACCTACAGCGTCACCGTCACTGCCGACGGCATCAGGCAGCAGACCGGGATGGTGAAGGTGAAGTCGGGCGGCAACGCCGTCCAGAGCTTCACGTTGCAGGCGGCGGGCTGAGATGTACGTCGAGCTCAACCAGCGCCGCATCGTCGCGATCCCGCGACGTCCCGAGCCGCTCGAGATCACGATCAGCAACACCAGTGACGTGATCGGCGGCTACACGCTGCGCTTCCTGGGCGCCGACCCGAGCTGGATCGAGGTCGACGAGACCGAGATCTCGCTCTTCCCCGACGAGACGCGGACGATCACGGCCCTGATCACCGTGCCCGAGGGCATGGTCGCCGGCGACCGGCGGATCACCGTGCAGGTGCGCGAGCTGACGCCACCGGAGGCGACCAGCGTCGAGGAGGTCGTCCTCGTCGTACCCGAGGCGAGGTCCGTGCAGATGCGGGTCGACCCGATGGCGTTGCAGGCGGGCAAGGTCGGCCGGTTCGGGCTCCTCGTCGACAACACCGGCAACACCCCGGTCCACAGCCGCCTGACCGGCACCGACGCCGAGGGCAAGGTGCGGTTCGAGTTCCAGCCGCCGGTGCTCGACCTCCAGCCGGGCGAGCACGCGGTCGTCGAGATCAAGACCAAGGCGAAGCGGCCGTTCGTCGGCGGCCCGTTCGTCCGCGTCCTCGACATCGGCCTCGAGGACCCGCGCGTCGCAGGGTCCCCGTCGCCGGTCCCGGCACCAGCTCCCGAGAACGTCGACCACAAGCTCACCGTCAAGAAGCGCAAGAAGAAGAACCTCGCCGCACCCAGCCCGGGTTCGGAAGAGCCGGTGCTGGCCAACGCGTCCTTCGTCCAGCGCGCGGCCCTGGGGCGCGGGCTGCTGTCCCTGCTGGGGCTGCTCGTCGCCCTGTCGGTCTTCGCGATCGTGATCACGCTCGCGCTCTCACGGATCGTCGGGCAGTCCGCCGCAGACCGCAACCTGGCCCTGGAGATCGCGCAGGCCCGCAATGCGGCCGCCACGTCCGGCAGCAGCGGCATGTCCGGGACCGTCCTGCTGCTCACCTCCGGCGCACCCGTGCCCGGCGTCGCGATCGACGTCTACCCGGCCGACGACACCTCGGCGCCGGTCGCGACCACGGCGACCAGCAAGCAGGGGACCTGGTCGGTCTCGGACCTGCCGGCCGGCGACTACAAGATCACGTTCCGCGGAGCCGGCTTCGTGCAGCTCTGGTTCCCGCAGGCGCTCTCTGCCGACAACTCCGAGACCGTCACGCTCGAGGCCAACAGCAAGCGCGCCGGCCTCGACGTCTCCCTCGGCGGCGTACCGGCGACGATCACGGGCACCGTCCTCGGAGACGACGTGTCGGCGGCCACGCTCGCCCTCACGGTCCCGACCGTCGGCACCACCACTGGCGGCGACACGACGATGGGCGCCGTCGTGCAGACCGTCCCCATCGGCTCCGACGGGTCCTTCGAGCTCACCAACGTGCCCTCGCCGAGCGTCTACGACCTGGTCGTCACGAAGACCGGGTACGCCACCGCGAGCCAGCGCGTCGACGTCAGCGCAGGCGAGGAGCGCAACGGCGTCGAGATCACCCTGCGCAAGGGCGACGGCGTGATCTCCGGAGCCGTCAGCTCGGCTTCGGGCAGTCTCGGCGGAGTCACGATCACCGCCAGCTCCGGGCAGACGGAGGTCACGTCGATCTCCCTGAACAGCGGGGAGGTCGGGAGCTTCACGCTGCGCGGCCTGCCGACGCCCGCGAGCTACACCGTCGTCGCCAGCAAGCCGGGCTTCGCCTCCCAGACGATGACGCTCACCCTCGCCAAGGGCCAGAAGCTCACCGGTGTCGGACTGACGCTCGGCAAGTCGTCCGGGTCGCTCAAGGGCGACGTGTCGCTGCTGCCCGACCGGGCGCCCGCGGCCGGAGTTGCGGTCACCGTCACCGACGGCGAGCAGACGATCGTCACCGCGACGCAGAGCTCGGGGCAGATCGGCACCTGGAAGGTCGGCGGCCTCGCCGTACCCGGCACCTACACCGTGACGTTCACCCGCGCCGACCTCGCGGCGCAGACCCTGTCGGTCTCGCTCGACGCCGCCGGCCAGATCACTCCTGGATCGCAGGGTGGCACCGTCACCGCGGACGGGATCGCGGTGGCGATGCAACCCTCGTCCGCCATCGTGAAGGGCACGATCAGCCAGCCCGGGACCGGATCGAGCGCCGTACCGGTCGGCGAGGTGACCGTCCAGCTGAGCTCGGGCACGGCGACGTACACCGTCATCACGGCGTCGGTCCCGAGCGGGGACCGAGGCAGCTACCGCATCGAGAACGTCCCCCCGGGCACTTACACCGTCAGCGTCAGCCGCAACGGGGTCAGCCCGACGTCGACGATCATGCAGCTGAGCGCGGGCCAGGTGCGCGACTACAGCCCGGTCCTCGCAGCCGCGGCCTCCATCTCCGGCACGGTCACGCAGGGCGATGCGCCCGTCCCGGCCGGCTGGTACGTCGACCTCTACCGGTCGTCCGGCTACCCCGACGATCCCTACCGCACCGTCCGTACGTCGGCGGGCGGGTCGTTCACGTTCGACGACGTGGATGCGCCCGAGGTGTACGTCATCGAGGTCCGTCCGACCCGCGGCAGTGCGCCGCAGGGCTCGCGGACCGTCCAGCTCGCCGCCAGTGAGCAGCGGACGATCACCGTGAAGGCGGACCAATGACCTCGAGCTACCCCGGCACCGAGCCCGCACCCGGCCTGGTGGTGTCGACGCACCTGCGCACCGCCGCAGGCGCGGCGCTCCCGGTCGAGGTGACGCTGATCAACAACGCCTCCGCCCCCCGGGTCCTCACGGTCGGCGCGCTCGGCGTCGACGCTGCGTGGCTGCCCGCGCCGCTGCGCACGGCCGCCCTGGAGCCGGGGCAGAGCGTCGTCGTCACGCTCGTGCTGACGCCGACGCAGGGGACCGTGCCGGCGAGCTACCCGTTCGCGTTCACCGTGCAGGCGCTCGAGCCCGCGACCGGCCGGCCCGCCGGCGCTGCGGCCGTGATGGTCGACAGCACCCTGGTGGTGAACCCCCGCAACCAGCTCACGCTCGAGCTGCGGCCGCGGTCGGCCTCGACGGTGTCGTCCCGCAAGGTGAGGCTCGCGCTGCGCAACAGCGGCAACGAGCCGGCCCGGGTGACCCTGGACGTCAAGACGTCGCCCCGGGTGCGGGTGCGCTTCCGCAAGAAGGCGATCGAGGTCCTGCCCGGCGCGACGGAGGTGGTCCGGGGCCGGGCAACGGTGACGCACCGGCGGCTCTTCGGGGGCACCGAGCACCACACCTACACGGTCAGCGCGAGCGGCACCGAGTCCTTGCGGCACGTCGAAGGGTCGGTCGCCCAGCACCCACTCGTGGGCACGATGCTGATGAAGGCCGTGGCCCTGCTGTCCGTGCTGGCGATCTGGATCGGCGCGGCGGTCATCTTCATCCCGCAGCTGGCGAACCGGATCGGGGACCGGTCCAGCGAGACCAGCACCTCCACGACGGTCGAGGGTGACCAGGGCGGCGGCAAGGGCGGCGACGGCAAGGGCGACCCGAGCGGTGATGGCGGCTCCAGCGACTCGGGCGGCGGCTCCGGCGACAAGGGCGACAAGCCAGACAAGAGCGACGGCGGCAAGGGCGGCACCCAGCAGGCGGCCGACACCGACGACTCGGTGATCGCGCTGACCGGCACCGTCGCGGGTGAGCAGCCCGGCGGCGTACAGGTCAGCCTGAAGCCCACCTCGCTCGTCGACGAGGACGCCCAGGGTGGCATCGGGGTCGGCGTGCCGAGCTCGCAGCTCGGCAACACCGGGATGAGCCTGGCGTCCTCCTTCCTCAACCGCGCGCTGCCGACGACCCCGCGCAACCGGACGTCGTCGACCAGCGCGGACGGATCATGGGCGTTCGCCGGTGTGAAGAAGCCCGGCTACTACCTCCTCACCTTCACCAAGCGCGGCTTCCAGAAGCAGTCCTTCGTGATCGACTCGACCAGCGAGGCCTCGGCCGAGCCGCTCGAGGTGGACCTCGCCGCCGGCCAGGGGACGCTGTCGGGCACTGTCACCGGCCCGCGTGGCAACAAGGTCGGCGCCGCGACGGTGACGATCACGGACGGCACCAACACGATCACGACGAGTAGCAACTCCCGCGGCCAGGTCGGCCACTGGTCGGTCAAGGGTCTCTCGACCCCGGGTGCCTACGTGGTGCAGGCCGCCAAGCCCGGCTACTCCAGCGAGTCCCGGATGGTCGACCTCGCCGCGGGTGGGACCGCCGCCGCCGATCTGCGCCTGGTCAGCGGCGTCGCGAGCCTGATCGGCAAGGTGCGCACCACCAACCAGTCGGGCGAGCTCACCGGCATCGGCGGCGCGACGGTCACCGTGACCGACGAGGACGGCAAGGTGCGTACGGCGACGACCCTGACGCAGGGCGCCGCGGTCCCCGGCAGCAAGGCTCGGGTCGCGGCCGACTTCGTCGGCACCTACATCGTCCCCGGCCTCCCGGCACCCGGCACGTACGTCGTGACGCTCAGTGGTCCGGGCCTGCAGACCCAGACGAGCAAGGTGAAGCTCAAGCCGGGCCAGTCGAGGGCCGGCGTCGATGCCGACCTGACGTCCTCGTCGGGAGCGGTTGCGGGGACCATCAACGGGATGACGTCCACGGGCGGCTCGGCGGGGATCGTCGGCGCCGGGCTGACCCTGTCCAACGCCGACAACACCTACAAGACCATGTCGACCTCGCAGCCCGTCGGCAGCTTCCTCTTCGACGGCGTGGCCCCCGGCACCTACTCGCTCGAGACGAAGTTCTTCGGCTATGTCGGTGATCACGTCACGGTCACGGTGAAGGCGGGCAAGACCGCCACCGTCAACCGGCAGATCGTCCAGGTCGAGGGCGGCGTCCTCGCGGCCCGTTCCTCCGTGCAGGGCCGGGCCATCGACGGCAGCACGAGCCTGGCCGTCAACTGTCCGGACGCCAAGCCCGAGTGCCTGGTCGCCACCGTCCACGAGCCCGGCGTCGACGACGACACCAGCGACGACCACACCTACACCACCGACTTCCTGCCGACCGACGAGTTCACACTGCCGGACCCGCTCACCGACCCGGACGGCGGGCTGCTGCCCGGCCTGCACAAGGTCACGGTCTCCGCTCCGCACTACTCATCGGCCACCGCGAGCATCCAGATCGGCAGCGACCAGACCGCCAACGTCGGCACCCTCGCGTTGCTGCCCGCCCCCAAGATCGTCGGCACCATCACAGCGACCGTCGGTTCGCCGTCCGGCAACACCTGCGTCTGGGCGGTCCCGTACGACGGCGCCAACCCCGGCGCCGCCCCGCCCGAGGACTGCGACCTCACCCCCACCACCGGCACCTCTCGGGAGTGCCAGGCCACCGACGCGACCTTCCAGAGCGGCATGACCGGACGCATCTGCGCCTTCACCGCCGCCGGCACCGGCTCGTACACGATCGAGGTCCCGACGGAGGGCACCTACACGATCTACATCGAGCCGCAGGACCCCGAGTACCTCACGCCCAGCCCAGCGAACCTCGTGCTGGAGCCCGGTGCGAGCCGGAACCAGTCGTACGTCCTGAACCGCCTCGGACGGGTGAACCTGACCGTTCGCAAGACCGCTGTCTCGGGCGCGCTCGAGCCCGCCGTCGGGACGACCGTCACCCTCAAGACGACGGTCGACACCCCGCCGAAGCCGGCCGAGGCCACCCCGATCCCGGCCGATGCGAGGACGGCCGCGGGTGGCCTGATGCAGTTCGTCGGCGTGAGGCCCGGGGCCTACACGGTCGCGGCCGACGAAGGCGGCCTGAAGGACAGCCGACCCGTGTCGGTCGGCCTCAATCAGGAGGTCAACGTCCGGCTCAACCTGACCGCCCCGATCCCGGCCGTGGTCGGACGGGTGACGTCGAGCCTCGACGGCCAGTCGACGAACGTCCAGGGCGCCACCGTGAAGGTGACCGCACCCGTGAAGTACGGCGACGACGACGTGCCCACACCCGGGACCGTCACCATGACGACCAAGACGCAGGCCCAGGGCTCTCCGGGCTGCTTCATCATCGAGGAGGCCGGCACCGGCAATTCCGACGTCACGGGGACCGGCGGGTGCTCCTGGACGACGCCGGGCCCGACGGACCCGCCGGTGGACCCCTCGCGCGGCAAGATCACCTTCCTGTCGAACGTCGCGTCCCTGGTCGAATGGTCCGCACCGGGCTACATCACCGACAACGAGACCCAGTACACGCTCAGCACCTCCGCCCTCAACTCGTTCACCCTCGTGCCGCACGACGTGACGCTCGGCACCGTGAACCCGACCCTCAAGCCGGCTGACTCGACGTTCGACTGGAGCTCGGTCGCGTTGTCGGTGGTGCCTGACGCCGGCCCGACCAACGCGATCAGCGCCAAGGCCACCGGCCTCGGCACCGGGACCCTGGCCTGGGTGGACAGCAGGACCGGCAGCACGCCCGACATGGTCATCCCCGGGACCTACCGGATCACCGCGAAGCGCGCCGGATATCTCGACGGGAGCGGCACGCTCGTCTGCCCGATCCCAGTCCACTGGCCCGCCACCACGGACGTCTGCAAGTGGGACCCGACCGACGTCCTGTCGATGGAGAAGCTGTCGTCGCTCGACGTCACGGCGAAGCACGACGGCACCGTCGTGCCCGGGGCCACGTACGTCCTGACCCGGGGCTCGAGCACGACGCCGCTGCAGACACTCACCGGCGACCCGAACGGGGTGGTCTTCACCGGACTGGACCCGACGCTGACCGACTACAAGGTCAGCGTCCGATCGGCCGGCTACGACTTCGGTGTCACCACCCCGCTCGCGATCAAGTGCGGCGACGACACCTCGGTCGTCCTCGAGGCCGGTGCCACCACCGTGTGTGACGTCAAGATGCGCAAGCTCGGGACGATCAGCGGCACGATCACGGGCAAGCCGGCGATCCCGCCGGCCACCGAGCCGGTGACCGACCTCGCCGGCGCCGACGTGACCGTCACCGAGTGCACCAGCGTCGTGTCCGGGACCTGTCGGGCGCTCAGTGCGACGAACGCGTTCACGGGCAAGGCCGACGACGACGGCAAGTTCACCATCACCGGAACCGCCGACAAGCAGGGCCTCGACCTCGACAAGAACTGGCTCGTGACGGCGGTGTCGCCCGGTTACAAGCTCCCCGACGTCGCCTCCCCGGTGCAGCCCGGCACCCTCGTCCTGGGCTCGTCGTTCGATGCTGACGGCAAGGCGACCGGCAACGTCGAGATGCTGCTGAAACCGGTCAACGCGTCGGTCACGCTCCTCCTGGACTCCACCAAGGTGACGGGTGCGCACGTCGAGCTGCGGCGGCTCACCGACGCCGGCACCACCACCGAGTGGGTGCAGGACGCCGGGGTCTCGGGGACGTCGTACACGTTCACCAACGTCGTGCCGGGCTCCTACATCGTCGCCTACAGCGGCGCCGGTCTCCGGGCCTCGACGAGCGACGTGCTGATCGTGTCGGCCGGTCAGCTCATCAGCCTGCCCGTCGCACGCGCGGTGAACGTCGTCTACGGCACGATCACCGCCTCGGACGGCGGCGTCCTCAAGGATGCGACCGTGCGGGTGTGTGCGACCGCCGCCTGCACCACCGCTGCGCCCGGCGGGGACGGTGTCTCGATGCAGGTGGACACCGACGCCACCGGATACTTCGCCATCCGGATGGTCCCCGACGGTGACTACTGGGTGAAGGTCATGAAGTCCGGCTACCTCTCGCAGACGCTCGGGAAGTTCCCCTTCTCACCGGTGCTCGGTCCGGTCGCCCTGAACCCCACGCTGCAGGTGGTCACCCGCAAGGTCACGGTCACCATCACCACGCCGTGGGCCAACAACGACCTCGCGGCCGCGGGGATGAAGGCGTCGCTGACCCCCGAGGAGGAGGGGATGACGGCGTACACGAACGTCGCCCTCACGGCGGACGGCAGCACTACCTTCAAGGCGACGTTCGAGCAGGTCAAGTGGGGTTGCTGGACGTTCGCCCTGACGAAGCCGGCGGGGCACCTCGCTGACCCGGGTGCGTTGTCGGGTGGCCCCACCGACGCCGCGATCACCGAGTGCGACGGTGGCGACAACGTGATCGTCCCGAAGAGCGACGACACGACAGACGTGGCGGCGACGTTGGCCGTCGACGAGGGACGGATGGACCTCAGCGCAACGCTCGCCAACTACCCGGGCTTCGCCGCGGCCGGTCCCGGCGCCGTCCGGGTGACGGTGAAGCGCGGCACCAAGACCTGGTACACGAACCCTGCCTTCGGTGTCGGGGGAGCGCTGACCAAGATCTGGCTGCCGACCGGAGGGGGCGCCTACACGGTGACGGCCGAGCCGGCATCGCCGAGCGCCTTCTGGCCGGCAGTGTCGGTCGACAAGTCCGTGCCCGCTGCCCAGCCGACGCCGGCCGAGGCGGTCGCGGCGTCCCTGGTCCTGGAGGAGAAGGCCGCGACCCTCCAGGTCAACGTCACCGGGGCACCCCCCTCGGGGGCGACGCTGACGCTGACGCCGCCGTCCGGGGTGACGGTGCCGCCCGGCTACCTGCCGACGGTGCCGACCGGCGCGGACGGCAAGGTCGACCTGAAGCTGCCCGGCGGGAGCTGGACGGTGACCGCGATGATCCCCGGGGACGCCGAGAACGGCACGAAGGTACTGCTCGTCCCAGATGACTACCCGCTCACGATCGCCGTCGTCTGGCCGAAGGCCACGGGGGCGACGGCCGGCGCCCCCGGGTCGTTCACCCCGTCGACCTACGCCACGCCGGCCAACCTGGCGGCGCTCGGCGGAGTCGACGCGAGTCCCGCCACGGCGTGGACGTCCGGGCAGCACGTGGTCCTCGGTAACGACAGCAAGGCCTACTGGACGGGATCGGCGTGGGCCGCCGGCGTGGCCCCGACGCCGGCCACGGGGGCCAGCGCCGGCAAGCCCGGCGCGTTCACCCCGGCGGGGGCGGCGCTGCCGGCCAACCTGGCGGCGCTCAAGGCAGCCATCGACCTCGGGTCCGCCGCGGCGTGGACCAAGGACCAGTACGTGGTCCTCGGGGATGACAACAACGCCTACTGGGACGGCACGACCTGGAAGGCCGGCAAGGTCCCCTGAGAATCGGCGCCGAGAGTCAGCGCAGGGAGTACGTCGCGAGCGAGACGCCCACGTAGTGCGCGACGAACGCCAGGATCGTGCAGGTGTGGAACACCTCGTGGAAGCCGAACCAGCGCGGCCACGGGTTGGGCCGCTTGAAGCCGTAGACGGCTCCACCGAACGTATAGAGCGCACCGCCGACCACGATCATCGTGAACGTCGCGACGCCGATCCCGACCCCGAGCCTGTTGGCGCCGTCGAGGAAGGCCGGCAGGAAGAAGACCGCTGCCCAACCCATCGCGATGTAGAGAGGCACGTAGAGCCAGCGGGGGGCGTCGGTCCAGAAGATCCGGAAGAGCACGCCGAGGATCGCCCCGCCCCACACCGTCGCGAGCAGCACCCAGCGGGTCGTGCCCTCGAGGAGCAGCAGGCTGAACGCCGTGTAGGAGCCGGCGATCAGCAGGAAGATGTTGGCGTGGTCGAAGCGGCGCAGGAATGCCCACGTCCGCGGTGACCAGGTGCCGGTGTGATAGATCGCCGAGACCGTGAAGAGGATCAGGGCGGTCCCGGTGAACGCGGCCGAGCCGATCCGGGTGGTGTCGTCGGGCGAGAGCGCGATGAGCACGATGCCGGCCGCGAGCGTCAACGGGGCGGTCGCGAGGTGCAACCAGCCGCGGAGCTTCGGCTTGATCTCGGCCGTGATCTCGGCGACGGCGTCCTGCAGGTGGTCGAGCCCCGCGCGCATCGTCTGGTTCACGGACTGGTTCATGATGCAGAAGGTACCCGTAGGTAGGTCACGAAAACGCGTCGTGCGATGAACGCCATGTCAACACTCGCGGCATCCGACGCCGTACCATCGGGTGGTGGACTGGAAGCGGGGTGCTCGGCGGTTGCTCTATCCCGCTTACGAGGCCCGCATGCTGCGGCGGATGCCCGGCGACATCCCGAAGCACGTCGGCGTGATGCTCGACGGCAACCGCCGCTGGGCCAAGGCCGTCGGTCGTGACACGGCTCACGGGCACCGGGCCGGTGCGGCCAACATCGAGCCGTTGCTCGGCTGGTGTGACGAGGTCGGGATCGAGGTCGTCACGCTGTGGCTGCTCTCGACCGACAACCTCAACCGGCCTGAGGGCGAGCTCGCCCCGCTGCTCGACATCATCGGCGAGGCGGTCGCCTCGCTGGCCGACCAGCAGCGGTGGCGGATCCACCCCGTAGGCGCCCTCGACCTGCTGCCCGCATCGGTCGCCGAGCAGCTGAAGGCTGCGGAGGAGGCCACTCGCGACGTGGACGGCATGCTCGTCAACGTCGCCGTTGGGTACGGCGGTCGCCGCGAGATCGCCGACGCCGTGCGCTCGCTCCTCAACGAGTCGGCGGCCAAGGGCATGTCGCTCGAGGACCTCGCGACCGTCATCGACGTCGAGCACATCGCCGAGCACCTCTACACCAAGGGCCAGCCGGACCCCGACCTGGTGATCCGTACGTCGGGGGAGCAGCGCCTCGGCGGCTTCCTGCTGTGGCAGAGCGCGAAGTCGGAGTTCTACTTCTGCGAGGCCTACTGGCCCGACTTCCGCCGGGTCGACTTCCTGCGTGCGATCCGGACCTACGCCGAGCGCGAGCGACGGTTCGGGTCCTGAGAGTTCTGTCGGTCGGCCGGTGAAACTGTCGCCGGTCCCGCGAGTGTGCGAGGCCTACTGGCCCGACTTCCGCCGGGTCGACTTCCTGCGTGCGATCCGGACCTACGCCGAGCGCGAGCGACGGTTCGGGTCCTGAGAGTTCTGTCGGTCGGCCGATGAAACCGTCACCGGTCCCGCGAGTGGACGAACGGGTCCGTATTTCCGCCACGTGACGTTCACCGAACGGTTGGGCGTGTCTCCCACATCGGCGATCTGCGGGGCGTACTTTCCGAGGTATCGGGGAGTGGGGAAGCTCGCCGTATCGGGAGGCCCGTTCGTGAGTACTCACGACTGCACAGCGCAGCAGCAGCGTTGCTGGTGCGCGACCGGGAGCCGGCACTCCGGCGCTCGGGCTCGTTCCGGTCCATCAGTGTGAGTTGATGGCCGGACGCGGAGTGCCCGCCGGCCTGCGAATGGGGTGTCATCGTGCCGACCCAGGCTCAGAAGTCACAGCGTTCCTCCTCCGCCGCCGCCAAGACCCGCGCCCCAGCTGCGCCCGGCGTCCGCACCTACGTCCTCGACACCAGCGTGCTGCTGGCCGATCCCGGGGCGTTGAAGCGGTTCGCCGAGCACGAGGTAGTGCTCCCGGTCGTGGTGATCACCGAGCTGGAGGGCAAGCGGCACCACCCCGAGCTGGGCTTCTTCGCCCGGTCTGCGCTGCGCTCGCTCGACGAGCTCCGCGTCCTGCACGGCCGGCTCGACGAGCCGGTCCCGATCGGTGACGAGGGCGGCACGATCCGGGTCGAGCTCAACCACACCGACCCGACCTCGCTGCCCTCGGGCTTCCGCCTCGGCGACAACGACACCCGGATCCTCGCGGTGGCCCACAACCTCTCCGAGGAGGGCTTCGACGTCACGCTGGTCTCCAAGGACCTGCCGCTGCGGATCAAGGCGTCTGCCGTCGGGCTCGACGCCCAGGAGTACCGCGCCGAGGCGATCAGCGACTCCGACTCCGGCTACTCCGGGATGGCCGAGCTGGAGGTCGCTGCTGCCGACCTCGACGAGCTGTACGACGACGGCGTGCTGGATCTGGAGGCCGCCCGTCAGCTGCCCTGCCACCAAGGGCTGGTGCTGCTCTCCGATCGGGGTACGGCGCTGGGGCGGGTCGGCCCCGACAAGCAGGTGCACCTGGTCCGCGGCGACCGTGAGGCGTTCGGCATCCACGGCCGCTCGGCCGAGCAGCGGATCGCCCTGGAGATGCTGCTCGACCCCGAGGTGGGCATCGTCTCGCTCGGCGGCCGCGCCGGCACCGGCAAGTCCGCGATGGCGCTGTGCGCCGGTCTCGAGGCCGTCATGGAGCGGGGCCAGCACAAGAAGGTCGTGGTCTTCCGGCCCCTCTTCGCCGTGGGTGGCCAGGAGCTCGGCTACCTCCCGGGTTCGGAGAGCGAGAAGATGTCGCCCTGGGGCCAGGCCGTCTTCGACACCCTCGGCGCGATGACCTCCAAGGAGGTCATCGACGAGATCCTCGACCGCGGCATGCTCGAAGTGCTGCCGCTGACCCACATCCGCGGGCGGTCGTTGCACGACGCCTTCGTGATCGTCGACGAGGCGCAGTCGTTGGAGCGCAACGTGCTGCTGACGGTGCTGTCGCGGATCGGGGCCAACTCCAAGGTCGTGCTGACCCACGACGTCGCCCAGCGCGACAACCTCCGGGTCGGCCGGCACGACGGCGTCGTGGCGGTGATCGAGAAGCTCAAGGGGCACCCGCTGTTCGCCCACGTCACGCTGACCCGCTCCGAGCGCTCGCCGATCGCGGCGCTGGTGACCGAGATGCTGGAGAACGTAGCCCCCTGAACCTGGTGCTCCTGGGTCCCCTGTGAATGCTGTGACGGGGGAGGTGGCCAACCGGCCATTTCTGATGGCCGGTTGGGCCGTTCGGTTTGCAACCACCTCCTCCGTCAGGCAGGGTGGCCGTGATCTTTCCGTGACCTGGCGACAGCGCCGTCGTTGGTCGGCCCTTGCCAGCTACCCGGATACCCCGAAGCCTTGTCGAAGCACAAGAAGTACGTCCCGAAGCACCGTCACGCACCTGAGCCGACGCTGCGCGACGCGCCCAAGAAGGCGCTTCGCACCGGCGTCGTGATGACCTCGGTCGCGGTGGCGGTCACCGGCATCGCCGTGTCCGGCGGCGTGGTCGGTGCGCAGTCGCAGGTCGCAGGCACCGCCCAGGACGTCGGGTCCACGCTGACGGATGCGCAGGCCGACACCGATGCCGCCGCCATCGACCGGTCGGTGACCTCGCGCTCGGCGGACCGACGCCGCGAGGCCGACCCGGTCAAGGTGAGCAAGCTGTCGGCCACCAGCGGCCCGGCCACCACCGGCTCGGTGGACGTCAGCGACGGCGACCCCCGCGACATCGCCCGCGCGCTGATGGGCCAGTTCGGCTTCGGCGCCGACCAGTTCGGCTGTCTCGACTCGCTGTGGACGCGCGAGAGTGGCTGGAACCCCAGCGCCGACAACCCGTCGTCCTCCGCCTACGGCATCCCGCAGGCCCTGCCCGGCTCGAAGATGGCCTCCGCCGGGGCCGACTGGGCCACCAACCCGGCCACCCAGATCATGTGGGGCCTCGGCTACATCCAGGACCGCTACGGCAGCCCCTGCGGCGCCTGGGCGCACTCCGAGTCGGCCGGGTTCTATTAGGGGCCTCCAGGGATACCCGGTCAACCGGGTATCCCTGAGCTTCTCGGGCACTGCACTGCCCGAGAACCTCATGAAGTGCCCGAGGAGTGCCGCCTACGGGTGAGTCATGGACTCCACGTCGAGCGCCTCGTCCAGCTGTGCCTCGGTGAACTCGCCGCGCTCGACGTACCCCATCGCGATGACCGTCTCGCGGATCGTCGCGCCCTCGGCGAGGGCCTGCTTGGCGATCTTGGCGGCGGCCTCGTAGCCGACGTACTTGTTCAACGGCGTGACGACCGACGGCGAGGACTCGGCGTACTGCCGCATCCGCTCGGCGTTGGCCGTGATGCCGTCGACGCAGCGCTCGGCGAGCAGGCGTGAGGCGGCCGCCAGCAGCCGCACCGACTCGAGCACGTTGCGCGCCATCACCGGCATCGCGACGTTGAGCTCGAAGCTGCCGCTCGCGCCCGCGGCGGTCACGGCGGCGTCGTTGCCGATCACCTGGAAGCAGACCATCAGCGTCGCCTCGGGGAGCACCGGGTTGACCTTGCCGGGCATGATGCTCGAGCCGGGCTGGAGGTCGGGCAGGTGGATCTCCGCGAGGCCGGTGGTCGGGCCGGACGACATCCAGCGCAGGTCGTTGCAGATCTTCGTCAGGCCCACCGCGACGGTGCGCAGCACGCCGCTCAGCTCGACGAGGGAGTCGCGGGTACCCTGGGCCTCGAAGTGGTCGCGGGCCTCGGTGAACGGCTGACCGGACTGCTCGGACAGTACGGCGATAACGCGCTCGGCGAAGCCGGGCGGGGTGTTGATCCCGGTGCCGACGGCCGTGCCGCCCAACGGCAGCTCGCGCACCCGGGGGAGGACGGACTCGAGACGCTCGCCGGCGTACCGCACGGTGGCGGCGTACCCACCGAACTCCTGACCCAGCATCACCGGGGTGGCATCCATCAGGTGGGTTCGGCCCGACTTCACCAGACCGGCGAACTCCTCGGCCTTGCGGCTCATGCTGCCTGCGAGGACGTCGAGGGCGGGGAGCAGGTCGTCGGCGACGGCCAGGGCGGCGGCCACATGGATCGCAGTCGGGAAGGTGTCGTTGCTCGACTGGCTGGCGTTGACGTGGTCGTTGGGGTGCACCTCGGTGCCGGCGCGCCCGGCGAGCGTCGCGATGACCTCGTTGGCGTTCATGTTCGAGCTGGTGCCCGATCCGGTCTGGAAGACATCGATCGGGAACTCGTCGTCGTGCTCGCCGGCGACGATCGTGCCTGCGGCCTCGACGATCGCTGCCGCCTGCGCGGCGTCGAGCACGCCGAGCTCGGCATTGACGGTCGCGGCGGCGGCCTTGACCCGTCCGATCGCATGGATCAGGGCAGGCTCGATGGGGGTGCCGCTGATCGGGAAGTTCTCCACGGCACGCTGGGTCTGGGCACGCCACAGGGCCGCGCTCGGCACCCGGACCTCGCCCATGCTGTCGTGCTCGATGCGGACGTCGTCGGTCACGGGGGTGCTCATGCCTCCGACGCTACCCGCGCGAGGTAGAGCCAATACATCTCCTCGCGGTCCTGCAGCAGCACCTCGTGCCCGGAGCCCTCGGCCGAGTCGAACACTGCGGCCATCGCGTCGGCCAGCTCGGGTGCCTCGGCCGCCGACCAGACGGCGAGCACCCCGCCGGGCCGCAGGACGGCCCGAGCACTGCGCAGGAAGGGGGGTGCGGTAGAGCGCGGCGTTGTCCTGGTGGACCAGGTAGCCCGGGCCGTTGTCGACGTCGAGCAGCACCAGGTCGTACGACGCGGGCGGGGCCTCCGCGAGCGCGACCGCAACGTCGGCCACCACGACGGTGACCCGCTCGTCGGCGAGCAGCGCCGGCCCGTGGGTGATCGTGCCGTCGCGCATCCAGTCGACCAGGGACTGCTCGATCTCGACGACCGCCACCTTCTCCACCCGGGAGTCGGCCAGCACCTCGTGCATGGTGAAGCCCAGTCCGAGCCCGCCGACGACGACCGCCGCTGGTGCTTCGACGGATGCCAGGGCCTCGGTGGCCAGCGCTCGCTCGGTCGCCACCTCGAGCGTGTCCATCACGAACACGCCGTTGGCGCGCAGCTCCAACGAGCTCGGCCCACCTTCGGGGCGCCGCTCGCGCAGCACCAGCTCGCCCCGCTCCGACTCGGCCCGTGCGATCTCGACGTACTCCACGGGTCACACGTTAGGTGGCCCGGGCGATGTCTCAGTCGAAGATCTCGCTGAGCCAGCTCTCCTTGCGCTTCTTCTTGTAGTGGCCCTGCTGGGCGTAGCCCTGCGGGCCCTCGCCGTACCTCGGGGCGGGTGCCGGCGCGGCCGCCTGCGGCGTGAAGGACCGCTCGAGGATCTTGTCGAGCTCGCCCCGGTCCAGCCACACTCCGCGGCAAGTCGGGCAGTAGTCGATCTCGATCCCGCTGCGCTCACTCATCGTCAGCGTGGTCCCATCGGTGGGGCACTGCATGTCGTGTCCTCTCGTCGGTCACTGGGTCGAACGGCTGAGCGACGTCGAGGGTTCCTGCGGCGGCGTACGGCGGACGTCATACCTTTCGTGGGTCCTGGGCCACCAAAGGTATGACGTCCCGCGAGACGACCGACCCAACAGACATCCACAGAAGCCCTTCCGACCGCACTGTCCACAGTCGCGCGGTCGTACGCCGACGCCACCCGGCCCGGGGACCGAACCTGCGGGTATGAACCAGAACCCAGCCGTCGTCGCTCTCGCTGCCGAGCAGGACGGGGTGGTCTCACGTCGTCAGCTCTACGGGCTCGGTGTCACTCGCTGGCAGGTGGTGGCCAACCTCCGAGCCGGCCGCTGGCAGCGGATCGGAGACCAGTCCATCTGCGTCCACACGGGCCCGCTCTCCCAGCGTGCTCGGCATTGGGCCGCGGTCTTCCAAGGCGGACCGCGTGCTCAGCTCGACGGGGCGTCCGCCCTCATCGAGTCTGGGCTCACCAGGTTCGAGGTCGAGCGGGTTCGGGTGTCGGTGCCTCGAGGAGCCAAGGTTCGCCGGACCCAGGCGTTCGACATCCGCCAGACGCGGCGATGGAATGCCGCGGATCTGATGCCGTCCGGGATCCCGCGGACGCGTCCCGAGGTCGCCGCCGTCCGAGCTGGACTGTGGGCGCGATCCGACAGTCAGGCCGCGTTGGTCGTGACCATGGCCGTGCAGCAGGGCATCACCACGGCCGAGGGCATCGGACGCCAGCTGATCCGGATCCGGCGTGATCGACGCCGGTTGCTGCTCCACGCACTCGTCAACGACCTCCTGGACGGTGCCCGATCACTTGGCGAGCTCGAGATCGGCGACGAACTGGCTCGACGATGCCTGCCACGACCGGATCGGCAGGTGCTCCGCAAGGACCGGCGCAGCCGCTACTACCTCGACCTCTACTGGTCCGAATGGAAGCTGGTCGTCGAGATCGACGGCGTCCACCACACGTGGGCGGAGAACGTGGTCGGCGACGCGCTCCGTCAGAACGATCTCGTCCTCGATGGCGACACGGTGCTCCGCCTACCGCTCCTCGGACTCCGCCTCGAGCCTGACGAGTTCATGGCTCAGATCGAGCAGGCACTGCGCGCGGCCGGATGGACGCCGGACGTCATCCGAATCGTGGCCTAGAACCCACGATTCGGATGACGTCCCGGGCCTCCTACTCCGCCGAACGCACCCGGATGCCGGCCCCCGTCAAGGTGCTCAGTGGCACGGTGACCGTGCCTGAGGGGTCGGTGAAGAAGTCGTTGCCCTTGTCGTCGACCACGATGAACGCGGGGAAGTCCTCGACCTCGATCTTCCACACGGCCTCCATGCCGAGCTCGGGGTACTCGATGACCTCCTGGCTCTTGATGCAGTCCTGCGCCAACCGCGCGGCGGGGCCGCCGATGGAGCCGAGGTAGAAGCCGCCGTACTCGTCGCAGGCCTCTGTGACGACCTTGGAGCGGTTGCCCTTGGCCAGCATCACCATCGAGCCGCCGGCAGCCTGGAAGGACTTCACGTAGGAGTCCATCCGCCCGGCGGTGGTCGGGCCGAACGAGCCTGACGCCATGCCCTCGGGCGTCTTCGCCGGGCCGGCGTAGTAGACCGGGTGGTCCTTCAGGTACTGCGGCATCTCCTCGCCCGCGTCGAGCCGCTCCTGGATCTTCGCGTGCGCGATGTCGCGCGCGACCACCAGCGGACCGGTCAGCGACAGTCGCGTCTTGACCGGGTGGCGAGAGAGCTCGGCGAGGATGTCGGCCATCGGCTGGTTGAGGTCGATCGAGACCACCTCGCCGCCGCTGATGTCCTCGGCGACGCCGGCGTCGGGCATGTACTGCGCCGGGTCGGTCTCGAGCTGCTCGAGGAAGACACCGTCGGGCGTGATCTTGCCGAGGGCCTGGCGGTCGGCCGAGCACGACACCGCGATCGCGACCGGGCACGAGGCGCCGTGGCGGGGGAGGCGTACGACGCGGACGTCGTGGCAGAAGTACTTGCCGCCGAACTGCGCGCCGATCCCGAAGGACTGCGTGAGCTTGAAGACCTCCTCCTCGAGCTCGACGTCGCGGAACCCGTGGGCGCTCATCGACCCTGAGGTCGGCAGGTTGTCGAGGTAGTGCGCGGAGGCGTACTTCGCGGTCTTGAGCGCGAACTCCGCCGACGTGCCGCCGATGACGACCGCCAGATGGTACGGCGGACAGGCGGCCGTGCCGAGCGAGCGGATCTTCTCGTCCAGGAAGGTCAGCAGCCGCTGCGGGTTGAGGATCGCCTTCGTCTCCTGGAAGAGGAACGACTTGTTCGCCGAGCCGCCACCCTTCGCCATGAAGAGGAACTTGTACTCCGGCTTCCCCGACGTCTGCGGCGTCGAGTAGATCTCGATCTGCGCCGGTAGGTTGGTGCCGGTGTTCTTCTCGTCGTACGTCGTCAGCGGCGCGAGCTGCGAGTAGCGCAGGTTGAGCTTGGTGTAGGCGTCGTACACACCCCGCGAGATCGCCTCGCCGTCGTCGATGCCGGTGAGGACTCCCTCGGACTTCTTGCCCATCACGATCGCGGTGCCGGTGTCCTGGCACATCGGCAGCACGCCGCCTGCGGAGATGTTGACGTTCTTGAGCAGATCGAGCGCCACGAAGCGGTCGTTGCCCGACGCCTCGGGGTCGTCGATGATCTTGCGCAGCTGCGCGAGGTGCGCCGGCCGCAGGTAGTGGCTGATGTCGTGCATCGCCTCGGAGGTCAGCCGCTCGATCGCCTCGGGAGAGACCTTGAGGAACGTCTCACCGTCCGCCTCGAACGTCGTCACGCCCTCGGTGGTGAGAAGCCGGTAAGGCGTCTCGTCCTTGCCGATGGGCAGCAGGTCGGAGTACAGGAACTCCGCTTGGTTCTGGGAGGGAGATGTCGCCACGAACCCTGAGGATATCCGCCCCCGTGCCCACTACTCTGGGCGGATGGGAGATCTCGCGCCGCAGGGCCGCCCCGACCCCACCCAGCTGCGCATCTCGGACGCCGACCGGCACGAAGTCGCCGAGCTTCTCCGCACCGCGGCGGGCGAGGGGCGGATCGACTTCGACGAGCTGGACGAGCGGCTCGAGGCGGCGTACGCCGCGCGCACGTACGCCGACCTGGTGCCGATCACGTCCGACCTGCCGGTCCAGGGCCAGCCCTCCTGGCATCCGCCGGCCCTGCCGTCGCCCGTTGTCGACGGGCCTGCCAGTGAGAGTCATGTGGCGATCCTCAGCGGTCTCGACCGCAAGGGGTCCTGGGTCGTGCCGCGCCGGATGTCGGTCTTCGCGATGATGGGCGGCGCCGACCTGGACCTGCGCGAGGCCCGGTTCGCCGCCCAAGAGGTCGTGATCACGGTGAACGCGTTCATGGGCGGCGCCCAGATCACCGTGGGCCCGCACACCAACGTGGTGATGGAGGGCGCCGGGATCATGGGCGGCTACTCCGGCCCGGACGACAAGGTTCCGGCCGAGCTGGACGCCAACTCACCGACGGTCCGGATCCGCGGCGTCGCGATCTGGGGAGGGGTGTCGGTCGACCGCAAGCCGATGCCGGGCGAGAAGCGCAAACGCATCCGTCGCCGCTGACGGAGGCGCTCAGCCGGTCGCGGCGTCCTGTGCCGCCTCCTGGTCCGCTGCCTGCTCGGTCGCGTGCTCGAGGATCCGCCCGGCGTTGTCGCGGTCGACGGTGAGGTTCTCACCGGTGGCGGGGTCGAAGAGGTGGATCTTCGAACCGTCGACCCAGATCTCGGCCTCCTCGCCCTCCGTGATCCGGCTGGCGCCGTCCAGGGAGACGACCAGCTGGGTGTGCAGCGACTCGCCGTCCAGGTCGCGCTCGAGCTGGCGCAGCTGCTCCTCGACCTCGGGCGGCGCCTCGAACGGGATGTAGGCGTAGGTCTCGTTGCCGAGCCACTCGACGACGTCGACCTTCGCCCGGAAGGTCGACCCGCTGCCGGGGTCTGTCTTCACGCTGGCGTCCTCGAAGTACTCCGGCCGGATACCCGCCATCAGCAGCCCCTTGCCCTCGGCCTTCGTGGCCTTCTCGGCCGGGATCTCGACGCTGCCGAAGGGCAGCTTCACCGTGGTGCCCTCGACGGTCGCCGGGAGGAAGTTCATCGGCGGCGAGCCGATGAAGCCGGCCACGAAGAGGTTGCCGGGGTTCTCGTAGAGCTCGCGCGGGGTGGCGAGCTGCTGCAGGATCCCGCGCTTGAGCACGGCGACCCGGTCGCCGAGCGTCATCGCCTCGGTCTGGTCGTGGGTGACGTAGACCGTGGTGATGCCGAGCCGCTTCTGCAGCCGGGCGATCTCGGTGCGCATCTGGCCGCGCAGCTTGGCGTCGAGGTTGGACAACGGCTCGTCGAAGAGGAAGGCGTCCGCCTCCCGGACGATCGCCCGCCCCATCGCGACGCGCTGGCGCTGACCGCCCGACAGGTTGCCCGGCTTGCGGTCGAGGTGCTCGTCGAGCTCGAGGGTCTTCGACGCGGCCCGGACCTTCTTGTCGACCTCGTCGTCGGGGGCCTTCGCCAGCCGCAGCGGGAAGGCGATGTTCTCGTAGACGGTGAGGTGCGGGTAGAGCGCGTAGTTCTGGAACACCATCGCGAGGTTGCGGTCCCGCGGCGCCAGGTCGTTGACCCGCTTGTCGCCGATCATCATGTCGCCGGACGTGATGTCCTCCAGCCCCACGATCATCCGCAGCAGCGTCGACTTCCCGCACCCGGACGGCCCGACGAGGATCATGAACTCCCCGTCGGCCACGTCGATGCTGATGTCGTTCACTGCCGGAAAGCCGTCGCCGTACTTCTTGACGATGTTCTTCATGTCGATGGCAGCCACGAGGTCACCCCTTCACTGCGCCGGAGGTGAGCCCGGCGACGATCTTTCGCTGGAACAGCAGGACGATGATGATGATCGGGACGGTGACCACCACGGAGGCGGCGGCCAGCAGTCCGTACGGCGGGTTGAACGGGTCGGGTCCCACGAAGAAGGACAGCTGCGCGGGCACTGTGCGTGAGTTCGTCGTCGACGTCAGCGAGATCGCGAGCACGAACTCGTTCCACGCGAAGAAGAACGTCAGGATCGCGGCGGTGAACACGCCGGGAGCTGCGAGCGGCACGATCACCTTGCGGAACGCCTGCCACGACGTGGCGCCGTCGACCTGGGCCGCCTGCTCCATCTCCCACGGGATCTCGCGGAAGAACGCCGACAGGGTCCAGATCGCCAGAGGCAGCGTGAACGACATGTAGGGGATGATCAGCCCGGGCCAGGTGTTGAACAGGTGCAGCGTCCGCCACAGGTCGAAGAGCGGGCCGACGAGGGCCACGACCGGGAACATCGCGATCGCCAGCGCGAGCGAGAGCACGAGCCGCTTGCCCTTGAACTCCAGGCGGGCGATCGCGTACGCCGCGAGCGTCGCGAAGATCACCGCCAGCAGCGTCGAGATCGCCGCGATCCCGAAGGAGTTGCGCAGGGCGTCGAGGAAGTCCTTGTGGGTGTTCTCCTGACCCGCCGTGACCGAGCCGACGCCGAGGATGTCGCGGAAGTTCTGGAGGGTCCAGTCCTTCGGCAGGAACTGGGGGCTGCCGGCCGCGGTCTCGCCGGGGCCCTTGAACGACAGCGACATGATCCAGACCACCGGCAGGAGGCACCACACCAGGATGATGACGAATCCGATCCAGGTGCCGATCTTGTTGCGGGTCCCCTTGGACATGGCCATCACGCCTCACCCCTCGCCTGCGCCAGGTCCACTCGGAAGAGCTTCACGATCAACCAGGCCAAGAGCAGCACGGTGAGGAAGAGCAGCACCGAGAGCGCGGAGCCCAGGCCCAGCTGGAACTGCTGGATGACCTGCCGGTAGGTCAGGAACGACGAGGACTCCGTGTCCTGCGCACCCCGGGTCATCACGTAGATGTTGTCGAAGATCCGGAACGCGTCCAGTGCCCGGAACAGCACGGCGACCATGATCGCCGCCCGCATGTTGGGGAGGATCACCTTCCACAGCCGTTGCCACCAGGTCGCGCCGTCGACCTCGGCGGCCTCGATCATGTCCTCCGACACCTGCGAGAGTCCGGCCAGCAGGAGCAGCGCCATGAACGGCGTGGTCTTCCAGATCTCCGAGACCATGATCGCGAACATCGCCGGCCAGTGGCTGCCGAACCAGTTGGTGTCCGTGCTGATCCACGGCAACCAGGAGAACCAGGCGTTCACGAAGCCGTTGTTGATGCTGAACGCGAACTGCCAGGCATACGCCGAGACGACGGTGATGATGCCGTAGGGGATGAGGATCGAGGTCCTGATCGCGCCGCGGGCGAACACGATGCGGTGCATCACCATCGCGAACGCGAAGCCGATGACCAGCTCGATCGCCACGGTCACCACCATGATGATGACGGTGTTGAGGGTGTCCTGCCAGAACAGCGAGTCGGTGAGGACGGTGCCGTAGTTGGACAGGCCCACGAAGGACTTGTCGTCCGGCGTGGTCAGCCGGTAGCGGAACAGCGACAGGTAGAGCGCCTGGATCATCGGCCACGCCGTGACGGCCAGCATCACGATGACCGCGGGCAGGACGAGCTTCTGGCCGAGCCGGTTCTCTGCCCGCGTCCGGTCGCTCACCACCGGCTTGCCGGGGGCCTTCGCGATGGCACTCACAGCAGGCTCCTTCCGTGGAGGACGTCGTAGATGAAGCTCTGCGACTTCGCCGGGGTGTCGCTGTTGACGCTCGCGGGCGGGTGCCACGTGGACTGGAGGCCGCCCGAGATGTCGCTCCAGTACGGCGTGACCGTGCGCGGCGCCGCGGCGTCGAGGCTGTCCTGGAAGAGCTGGAGGAGGTCAGCCGGGTAGGTCTTCTGGAGTGCGTCGCCGTTGGCCTGGTAGCCCGCCTGGCTCGCCGGCATGTTGCCCGTGAGCTCGGCGTTGACCTCCTGGTTCTCCGGGCTGGTGAGGCACTCGACGGCCTGCATCGCGTCGTCGATGTGCTGGGAGTACTTGCTGACGCCGAGACCGATGCCGCCGTACGGCGGGCGGGAGTCCTCGCCCTGGACCGTCTGCGGGTAGCGGGTGTAGCCGATGTCCTTGTTGAAGCCCGGGTCGCTCGCCTCGTAGTTGTTGTAGATGTAGGTCCAGTTGACCATGAACGCGCCCTGCGGTCCTCCGAAGGTGCTGCCGGCCTGACCCTCCTGGGCGACCGACAGGTCCGCGGGAGCAGCCGGTGAGTGCGCGAGCTTCTCGATGACGGCGGCGGCCTTCTCGCCGGCCGGCGAGTCGATCTCCAGCTTGAGGTCGACACCCTTGTCGGTGTCGGTGGCGAGCTCGCCGCCGGCGCCCGAGATCAGCGCGTTGATCCAGACGACGTAACCCTCGTACTTGTTGGACTGCACCGCCACCTTGCCGCCGTTCTTGGCGGCGGCGTCGATGATCTGGTCCCAGGTGACCGGCTGGCTCATGTCGATCCCGGCCTTCTCTGCGAACGACTTCCGGTACCAGAGCACCTGGGTGTTGGACCAGAACGGCGCGACCACCAGCTTGCCGTCCCAGGTGGCCGCGTCGGTAGCACCCTTGAACGACTGCTCCTTCAACTTGTCCTGGAGGTCCTGGGGGATCGGAGCCAGGAAGCCGGCGTTCGAGAACTCGGCGGTGAACGGCGGGTCGATGCTCATGATGTCGATGCCGGAGTCGCGGGCCGCGAGTCGCCGGGCCAGCTGGATCCGCTGCTCGTTCGCGTCCTGGGGCAGTACCTGGGTGCTGATCGTGTAGTCGTCCGTGCTGCAGTTCGCGGCGACCTTGGCCTGTCCGCCGCTGTCGGGGTTGATGTACCAGATCAGCTCGGGCTTGCCTGAGTCAGCGTTCGCCGAACATGCCGCCAGCAGCCCCGTGGCCGTCATCAGTGCCGCCGCCGCAGCGACTCCGCGCCGTACTCGATCCATGAGCCCTCCCTCCGGGTGGTCTAGATCACATGTAGCCCCCTTTCGGCCGGATGTAAACGTTGACATTTCTTCGGTCGGGGGTTCGGGCGCCCGGACTACGTGGGAATCGAGGGCACCGGCTACTGTGAGCGCGCTCACCTTTACTACGGATCGTCCGGCACGTACCTGCCGGTGAAGGAGTTGTTGAAGCATGACCACAGTTCGTTTCGAAGAGGCCCAGCGCTGGTATCCCGGCGCCGACAAGCCCGCAGTCCCCGGGATCAGCCTGGAGATCGGCGACGGGGAGTTCATGGTCCTCGTCGGCCCCTCCGGTTGCGGCAAGTCCACGACCCTGCGGATGCTCGCCGGGCTCGAGGAGGTCAACAAGGGGAAGATCTTCATCGGCGACCGAGAGATCACCAACACCCCGCCGAAGGACCGGGACATCGCGATGGTGTTCCAGAACTACGCGCTCTACCCGCACATGTCGGTGGCCGACAACATGGCGTTCGCGCTGAAGATGGCGAAGGTGCCGACCGAGGAGCGCAACAAGCGCGTCCAGGACGCCGCCAAGATCCTCGGTCTGACCGAGTACCTCGACCGCAAGCCGAAGGCGCTCTCCGGTGGTCAGCGCCAGCGCGTCGCGATGGGCCGCGCGATCGTGCGCCAGCCGCAGGTCTTCTGCATGGACGAGCCGCTGTCGAACCTCGACGCGAAGATGCGGGTGCAGACCCGCACCGACATCGCCAAGCTCCAGGCCGACCTCGGCGTCACGACCGTCTACGTTACCCACGACCAGGTCGAGGCGATGACCATGGGCGACCGGGTCGCGGTCATGAAGGACGGCTACCTGCAGGAGGTCGACACTCCGCTGGGTCTCTACGACCGGCCGGTGAACCTGTTCGTCGCCGGCTTCATCGGCTCGCCGGCCATGAACCTGCTCGAGGCGCACGCCAAGGACGGCAAGGCGCAGATCGGCGACTACGTCGTCCCGGTCGACCCGGCCGCGTCCTCGAAGATGGAGGGCAGCATCACCGTCGGCGTACGCCCCGAGGCCTGGCGCATCGTGGGCAACAGCCAAGACGGGATGCCCGTCAAGGTGACCGTGGTCGAGGACCTCGGCTCCGACGCCTTCGTCTATGGCACCAGCGGTGTCGAGGGCACGCCCAACAACATCATCATCCGGGTCAACGGTCGCGACCACGTGCAGAAGGGCGAGACCGTCTACGTGACGACCGACCCCCAGAACGTGCACGTCTTCGACACCGAGTCGGGCGCCCGCCTGTCGGAGTGACCCATCGCCGAGTCGGCGCAGATTGACCCTCGAGTCGGCGCAGAGTGACCCAGTCCAGGGTCATTTTGCGCCGACTCGGCTACTTCGCGCGGTTCGCCGTACGCCGGATGCCGGCGACGAACGTCTCGAAGAGGGCCGGGGGCAGGTCGTGGCCCATGCCGTCGATGAGGAGCAGCTCGGCGCCGGGGACGGCCGCAGCCGTGGCCCGGCCCCCGGAGACGTGCACCATCTTGTCGGCGAGGCCGTGCACGACCAGGGTCGGGACACGTACGCCGCGCAGCCGGCTGCCGCGGTTGGGCTGGGTCAGCACGGCCAGCATCTGCCGCACGACGCCAGCGGGGTGCAGGCCGCGCTCGTACGTCGCCTCGGCCCGCGCGCGGATCCGCTCGTCGGTGTCGGGGTACGCCGGCGACCCGGTCAGCCGCGTGAACGCCAGGTTGCCGGCGACGTACGCATCGAGGCCGGGTTTGGTCGGCGCCAGCAGGCGGGGGAGCACGGCGGGGCTCTGCCACCCGACGGTGCGCTTGCCGGTGGTCGACATGATGCTCGTCAGCGACCGGACCCGCTCGGGGTGCGCGAGCACCATCGTCTGCACGATCATCCCGCCCATCGACACCCCGGCGATGTGTGCCGACCCCAGCCCGAGGTGGTCGAGCAGCCCGAACGCGTCGTCGGCCAGGTCCTCGAGGCCGTACGGCGCGCGGACCGGAGCGCCGGCGAACGCGCGGACGACCATCGAGCGGGAGACCCGGGAGTCGAGGATCGTCGAGCGGCCGGTGTCGCGGTTGTCGTAGCGGACCACGAAGAACCCGGCTCGGGCGAGGTCCTCGCAGAGCTCGACGTCCCACCAGTTCATCGGCCCGCCGAGCCCCATCACCAGCAGGAGCGGGGCGTCGTCGGGGTCGCCGAAGGTCTGGTAGCAGAGCTCGATGCCGCGACCGACCGGCGCGAACAGCTCTTCCGAGACCGCTACCGCGGCCTGGACCGGCGTTTCGGCCGCGGCGGCGCGGGTACGTCGTGATCCGGAGGGCACTTGACCAGTCAACCATCCGTGGGTCCGGTGCCGGGAGGGTAGGCGGCGTGCCGTACCGAACTTGGGACAAATCGCGACCGAAAACCGAGAATGTGTCGGCGCTGCCCCGTAGCGTGGATCACATGCGCAGCAACGCACTGGCCGACTTCCTGCTGCCGGAGGGCTTCGCCGCCCCCGCGGTCGGCGCGGTCCTGCGCGAGAGCAGCGCGGTCGTCGAGTTCGGTCGCTTCGCGCTCCGCGCGGCGGGCGACCGGCGGTCCCGCCGCGAGACGTCGTACGCCGAGCGGGCGGGCTCGCGCCTCGGCGACCCGGTGCTGCTGGTGCCCGGGTTCCTTGCCGGTGACGGCACGCTCGCGCTGATGTCCCGCGCGCTGCGGGCTCAGGGCTTCCGCACCTACCGCTCCCACATCCACGCCAACATCGGCTGCACGCTCAACGCGGCCGCGCAGCTCGAGGGACGGCTGGAGTCGATCGCGATCCGGCGCGGCTCCCGGGTGCAGGTCGTCGGGCACAGCCTGGGCGGCATGCTCGCCCGCGGCGTCGCCGTACGCCGCCCCGACCTGGTCTCCAACGTGATCACCCTCGGCAGCCCGATGCTCGCGCCGGGCGCACACCACCGCTCGCTGTCGGCGAGCGTCGAGATGCTGGTGCGGCTGAGCAAGGCCGGCGTGCCCGGCCTGATGGCCGAGGACTGTGTGGCGGGATCGTGTGCGCGGCAGAGCTTCGAGGAGTGCCGCGCGCCGATGCCGGCCGGCATCGGCTTCACTGCGGTCTACTCCCGACGCGACGGGATCGTCGACTGGCGGGCCTGTGTCGACCCGGTCGCCCGCCAGGTCGAGGTCACCGCCTCGCACCTGGGCATGGCGTTCGACCCCCGTGTCATCGACGTGGTCGCGGACAGCCTGCTGCGGACCTCGAGTGCCTCAGCTGTCGAAGTCGATCGAGGCAAAAGCGCGTAGCTTCTGCAGCTGGTGCTCCGAGCTGATCTTGCGGATCGTGCCGCTGCGCGAGCGCATCACCAGGGACTCGGTGGTGCAGCCGCCGGCGTAGTAGCGGACGCCGCGCATCAGGTCGCCGTCGGTGATGCCGGTGGCCACGAAGAAGCAGTCGTCTCCGGTCACGAGGGTGTCGGTGGTGAGCACGAAGTCGGAGTCGAGATTGTGCCCGGCGTCGATGGCCTTCTGTCGCTCGGCGTCGTCCTGCGGCCAGAGCTGACCCTGGATCACGCCGCCCATGGCCTTCATCGCGCACGCGGTGATGATGGCCTCGGGGGTGCCGCCCACGCCGAGCAGCAGGTCGATGCCGCTGTCGGGCCGGGCCGCGGAGATGGCGCCGGCGACGTCGCCGTCGACGATGAACTTGATCCGGGCGCCGGTCGCGCGGATCTCGTGGGCCAGCTTCTCGTGGCGCGGGCGGTCGAGGAGCACGACGGTGACGTCCTCGGGCTTGCCGCCCTTGGCCTTGGCGACCTGGTGGATGTTCTCGGCGACGGGGTAGCGGATGTCGACCACGTCGGCGGCCTCGGGGCCGGCGGCGAGCTTGTCCATGTAGAACACGGCGGAGGGGTCGTACATCGAGCCGCGCGGCGCCACCGCGAGCACGGCGACGGCGTTGCTCATGCCCTTGGCCGTGAGCGTCGTGCCGTCGATCGGGTCGACCGCCACGTCGCACTCAGGGCCGGTACCGTCGCCGACCCGCTCGCCGTTGTAGAGCATCGGGGCGTTGTCCTTCTCACCCTCGCCGATGACGACGACGCCGTCCATGCCGATGGTCGAGATCATCACCCGCATCGCGTTGACCGCTACGCCGTCGGCGCCGTTCTTGTCACCGCGTCCCACCCAACGACCGGCGGCCATGGCGGCGGCCTCGGTCACCCGGACCAGCTCGAGGGCGAGGTTGCGATCGGGCGACTGCGGAGCGGGGGACAGGCTCTCTGGCTCGGTCATGGGCGAACTCTATCGGTCACGGATTTCCCTTTAGGTGCGATAGATCGACACTTCGGTTGCCTTGATGCTGAAGACCACCTCGAGCCCGGGCGCGAGGTCGAGCTCGGCCGCCGCCAGGGTCGTGACGTCGGCGGCGAGGCTCTGCCCGTCTGGAGTGGCGGCCCGCACCCGCACCTGGTCGCCGAACGGCTCCAGGTCGGACACCGTGGTGGTGATGGTGTTGCGAGGACTGCCGCCGGGCGGCTCGCGGAAGACCGAGACGGCGCTGGGCCGGAAGACCGCCACGACCGAGTCGCCGGTGGCCGGAGCCGGGTCGGTGGTCAGCCCCTTCACGGCGATCCCGTGGGGCCCGTCGACGGCGCCGTCGCGCCAGGTGCCGCGGACCATGTTGAGCCCGGCGATCCGAGCCGTGAAGGGACTGCGCGGGCGGGTCAGCACGTCGGTCGTCGGACCCGCCTCGACGACGCGGCCGCCGTCGACCACCACGACCCGGTCGGCCAGCAGCAGCGCGTCGAGGACGTCGTGGGTGACCAGGACGACGGTCCGGTCGGCCAGTACCCGACGCAGCGTCTGGCGCAGCGCGGGTCGTACGGCGACATCGAGCGCCGCCATCGGCTCGTCGAGCAGCAGCACCCGGGGGTCGGCGGCCAGCGCGCGGGCCACGGCGACCCGCTGGGCCTGGCCTCCCGACAGTTGGCCGGGGCGCCGGTCGGCGAGCTCCGCGACCCCGACGTCCTCCAGCCAGGCACGGGCCTGCTCGCGCGCCGTACGGCGGTGGATGCCGCGGCTGCGGGGCCCGAAGGCGACGTTCTCGAGCGCACTCAGGTGCGGGAAGAGCAGGGGGTCCTGTGCCAGCAGGGCGATCCGCCGCGCGTGCGGGGCCACCCAGACGTCGGCGCTGGTCAGCTCGACTCCGTCGAGGACGACCCGGCCGCTGTCGGGCCGGAGCAGGCCGGCGGCCACGGCCAGGAGGGTGGACTTGCCGGCGCCGTTGGGCCCGAGCACGGCGACGGTCTCGCCGTCGGCGACGTCGAGCGCGACGTCGACGTCGCGCTCCGTCACCTGGGCGGTGAGCTCGAGGGTCACCAGGTGCTCCGCCCCGGTCGGGCGAAGGCGATGACCAGCACGGCGACCACCACCAGCACGAGCGACATGGCGACGGCGGCGTCCGGGTCGACGACGCGCAGGTTGTAGATGAAGAGCGGCAGCGTGCGGGTGGTGCCCTCGAGGCTGCCGGCGAACGTGATGGTCGCGCCGAACTCACCCAGTGCCCGGGCGAAGGACAGCACCGCACCCGAGACCAGGCCGGGGAGCACCAGTGGCAGGGTGACCCGGCGGAACACCGTCGTCGGCCGGGCTCCGAGCGAGGCCGCGACCTCCTCGTAGCGGGCGCCGGCACTGCGCAGCGCCCCCTCCAGGCTGACCACCAGGAACGGCAGGGACACGAACGTCTGCGCCAGCACGACCGCCGCCGTGGAGAACGCTATCTGGATGCCGAGCGCGTCGAGCTCGCTGCCCAGCAGGCCGCGCCTGCCGAACGTGTAGAGCAGCGCGATGCCGCCGACCACAGGAGGCAGCACGAGGGGGAGGAGCACCAGCGAGCGCACGAGTCCCTGGCCGCGGAAGCTGGTGCGCGCGAGCACCAGCGCCATGGGTACGCCGAGCAGCAGGCACAGGACCGTGGCGACCAGCGACGTACGCAGGCTCAGCGACAGCGCCGTCAGCGCCGAGTCGGACGTGACCAGCTCGAAGAAGCTGCCCCACTCGACCCGGGACCCCATCCCGACGAGCGGGAGCAGGACCAGCGCGGCGCCGAGCGCGGCGGGGACGAAGATCCAGGCGGGGAGCCCGACCTGCCGCTGCCTCGTCGCCACTCCCTAAGGCTGCCCGAAGCCGGCGTCAGCGAGGATGCTCTGGCCCGTGTCGCCGAGGACGAACTCGACGAAGTCGTCGGCGAGATCCTCGGCGTCGGTGCCCTCGACCGGCGCGATCGGGTAGGTGTTCACGACATCGCCCGACTCCGGGAAGGTGACCCCGGTGACGGCGTCGCCGGCCGCGGTCACGTCCGTCACGTACACGACGCCGGCGTCGGCCTCGCCCGACGTCACCTTGGCGAGCACGTCGGTCACCGACTGCTCCTCGCTGACCGGCTTCAGCGTCACGCCGAGGTTGTCGGCCATCGTCTGGGTCGCGGCCCCGCACGGGACCTCGGGAGCGCAGATGACCAGCTGCAGCCCCTTCTTCGCCAGATCCTGGAAGCTGGCCACACCTGTCGGGTTGTCGGGCGGCGTGGCGATCTCGAGGGTGTTGGTCGCGAAGTCCTGCGGGTCGCCCCCGGCGAGGTCGGCGTCCACCAGCTTGTCCATGTTGGCGGTGTCGGCGGACGCGAACACATCGGCCGGGGCGCCCTCCTGGATCTGGGTGACCAGGTTGGAGGAGCCACCGAAGTCGAACTCCACCTTCACGCCGTCGTGCTCGGCCTCGAACTTCTTGCCGATCTCCTCGAAGGTCGCCGTGAGCGACGCCGCGGCGTACACGGTCAGCGTGGTGGTCTCACCACCACTGCCACCACCGGCGTCGCCGTCGGAGTCGCTGCCGCACGCGGCGAGGGGGAGGGTGAGCGCCAGGACGGCGGTCAGGACGAGGCTCTTCACGGGCGCTCCACGACGACATTGGTGGACTTGACGGAGGCGATAGCGCGTACGCCGGGCTCGAGGCCGAGCTCCTCGGCGGCCTCCGAGCTCATCAGCGAGACCATCCGGTAGGGACCGCAGATCAGCTCGACCTGGGCCATGACGGTGTCCGTCTTGACCTTCGTGACGATCCCGGCGAGCCGGTTGCGGGCGCTGACGGCGGCCGCCCGGGTGGCTTCCCGGTCGGGCTGGTCGGCGAGCGACTCGGCGAGCGCGGCGAGGTCGACGCCGGGCACCACGGTGCGGCCGTCGGCCTTGGTGCTGGCCACCCGGCCGGCCTCGACCCAGCGGCGCATGGTGTCGTCGCTGACGCCGAGCAGTTCGGCGGCTTCCGCGATCCGGTACGTCGTCACGCGGAGATCATGCCGCAGATGCGGTCAGGTGACCAGTGAAAGCGCCGCAACCGCGGACGCCAGACTGATCGGCGTCACGAGCAGTGAGACCCGGTGGAACTCGCGCAGCGACGGCGGATGACCGAGCCGGACCATGCCGCGGCGCCAGAGCAGGTTGGCCAGTGAGCCGGTGTAGCTCAACCCGGAGCCGATGTTGAGACCGAGCAGCGCCGCGAGGATGGCGGTGTCGCCCATCGGTGCCAGCAACGGGACGAGCAGCAGGGTGGCCGAGAGGTTCGTCAGCAGGTTGGCGAGCACGGTCGCGAGCACGGCGATCAGCAGCAGGCTCGCGAAGTCGGTGCCGTCGGGCAGCACGTCGCTCACCCAGTCACCCAGGAAGCCGGTGGCCAGGGCCGCGACCACCACGCCGAGGGACAGCACGAAGAGCGCGAACGCCGGATGGGCCGCGCGTACGGCGTCGGAGGTGGTCAGCAGCTGCCGCCGGCGCGCCCAGAGGACGAGGACGACCGCAGCCGCGCCCGAGATCCAGAACGGCTCGACGCCGAGCGGTGACCCGACCCCGAAGCCGACCAGCATCAGCAGCACGACGACGAGCGGCGTCCGGGGGAGCGGCGGTGCCTCCTCCACCTGTCCCGGCACCGGCCCGGCCGGCGCGGCGAGGTCGCGGCGGAAGAGCAGTCGCAGTGCGACGTACTCGACCACCAGCACGACCGCGAGCACCGGCGCCATCACCAGGGCGAACCCGCCGAAGGTGAGGTCGAGGTGCGGCATCGCCAGCAGGTTGGTGAGGTTGGAGACGGGGAGCAGCAGCGAGGCGGAGTTGGCCATCCGCAGGCAGGCATGCGCGCCGGGGCGGTACGACGTACCGCTGCTGACCGCGGCGGCGACCACGACCGGGGTGAGCAGCACGACGGTCGCGTCGAGGCTCAGCACCGCCGTGACCGCGGCAGCGAGCAGGAAGACGCCCGTGAAGATCGGCACCGCGCGGCCACCGCCGGCATCGCGCACCCGTGCGGCCGCCGCGGCGAACAGCTCGGCCCGCGCGCAGACGTCCGCGACGACGAGGATCGTCACGAGGAAGAGCACGACCGGTCCGAGGTGCCGCAGGGTGTCCTCGACGTCGGACCAGACGAGGATGCCGGTGGCCAGGGTCGCGAGTGCGGCGAGCACGCCGACCCCGGCCTCGACCCGGCCGGACGGGTGCGCGTACGCCGTGACCAGCAGGGCGAGTAGTGCGGCCACGGGGATCAGATCGAGGGCCGGCACGGGGCGACAGTAGGCCACCTGGGAAACTGCTCGCGTGAGTGAGCCGACCCAGCCCGAGCCGGCGCAGCCGGAGAAGCCGGGCCGCTACACCCGGTCAACCGGTGGTCTGATCGGCTCGATGATCGTGCTGGTCGTGGCCGTTCTCGCGATCGTCGCCTTTCGCGGGACGTTCCGAGAGACCCCAGACTACGAGCCTGCCCACATCGACTACCTCGAGCTCATCAGCAGCGTGCAGCAGGCCGGGCTGAACCCGCTCTACCCGCCCGAGCTCCCCGACGGCTGGTTCGTGAAGGACGCGAGCTTCGTCCCCGGTGACCGGCCGTCGCTCGACCTGGTCTTCACCACCGACGACGAGCGCACCGCCGGGCTGCACCAGGAGGACACCGGCGAGCGCGAGCTACTCACGAAGTACGTCGGCGCCGGTGTGACCGACGACGACGACGCCGAGCTCACGACCGACGTCGCGACCTGGACCGCGTGGGTCGACACCGACGGCGACCATGCCTACACGGCCGAGCACGGCGACGACACCGTGCTCGTCTACAGCTCGGGCGACCCCGACGCCCTGCGGAGCTTCGTCGAGTCGCTGACCGACGCTCCGCTCACCGACGCTCCCTAGGACTCGTCGGCGTTCGCGTCGGCGAAGTCCTGGAGCAGCTCGCCGGCCTCGACGTACTCGGCGGGAAGGGTCGTGCGGTTCCACCAGGGCTGGGTTGCGATCTGGGTCGCTTGCTCGGTGCTCAAGACCGGGGCCCGACGCGTCTCGCCCTCGGCCCACGGGTTGGTGTTCAGGGCGTTCACGACGACCCGGAGCCGGCGCCCGGGGCTGAGCACTTCTACCGCCAGCCGCTGCGACCCGACGCCGTACTCGGTGTCGTCGTCCTCGCTGTAGGTGCGCAGGATGTCGCCGTTCGGCAGCTGCCTGACAGCACAGGTGGCCGCCCACTCATCGAGGTACTCGTCGCAGGTGTACGGAGGGCGCCCGGCAATCCCGATCGGCTGGATGTTGACCATAACCTCCCCGGCGGGGCCTGACCCTGCAGTGGGCTGGAACAGCAGCGACGCGAAACCCTCGTGGCGGTGGGCTGCGCCCTGGAACCGCCCGACGGTCCCGTCGGCCACGTTGTCGACCGTCACGGCGAGCGCTGCTGCGAGGCTGCGGTTGGTGGCCGTCGCCGTCTCCCCGCTCAGCGGCCCGCGGACGACGGGTGCCGCGAGGTCGGTGGCTACGCCCCGGTCGGCGCCGCCGTCGAGGCCGGGCGCCAGGGCATAGGCGCCGACCGCGAGCACGGTGGCCGCAGCCACGGAGCCGACGGCGGCGAGAGCCCGGCGGCGACGCCGGATCGAGAGGCCCTGGTTGCGCGAGGCGACGGCGAGGGCGGGCAGGTCGGCGGACACGTCGGCGACGGCGTGGTCCAGGGAGTCGTGCAGCTTCATGGTCAGGTCCTCGGGTCTCTCAGGCCTCGTCGGCCAGGTCGGGGAAGTGGGTGCGCAGCCGGGCCAGCGCGCGGGAGGCGCGGGTCCGGCAGGCGGACTCGGACAGGCCGGTCTGGTCGGCGACCTCGGCGACCGGCAGGTCGTGGAAGTAGCGCAGCACCAGCACCGCCCGGTCCAGCGGCGGCAGGGTGCCGAGCCCGTCGACCAGCGACAGCCGCAGGGACGGGTCGCCGGACGCCGCCGGGGCGTCGGCACCCTCGAGCAGCGGCAGCTCACGCACCCGCTTGCGGCGCCGGTCGGAGAGGAAGAGCCGGGTCAGGATCATCCTCGTGTACGCCGCGGGGTTGTCGGCGCGGCTCACCAGCCGCCACCGCGAGAACGCCTGAGCGTACGCGCTCTGCACCAGGTCCTCGGCGGCATGGCGGTCACCGGTCAGCAGCACCGCGGTGCGCAGCATCCGGTCGCCGGTCGCGACGACGAACTCCTCGAAGCTCTCGGGTCGTCGCACGGCTGTCACCGGTTCGTCCAGCAGATCGGTCATCACACCCGTCTAGAGGGGCGCGGTGCGCAAAACGTTGCAGTCCGGGTCGGACTACTCGTCGTCGGCCTCGATCGCGGCGTCGAGCCGCTTCCGGGCGCCGTCGAGCCAGTCCTGGCAGATCGTGGCCAGCGCCTCGCCGCGCTCCCAGAGTGCGAGCGACTCCCCCAGCGTCGTACCCCCAGCCTCCAGGCGGCGTACGACGTCGATGAGCTCCTCTCGCGCGGCTTCGTACGACGGCGTCTCGGTCTTCGCGGCCTTCTTCTCAGCCATCGTGCTCCTCGGTGGGGGTGGTGCTGGTGGTCGTGGCGTGGATGCGGCCGTCGGCGACCCGCACGCTGATCCGCTGCTTCGCGGCCACCCCCTCGATGGAGGTGACGACGTGGCCGTCGGCGTCCTGGAGCACGGCGTACCCGCGCTGCAGGGTGGCCAGGGGAGACAGCGCTCGAGCCCGGGCGCGTTGGTGACCGACGTCGTCGGCGGCCCGGTCGAGCGAGTGGCTCAACGTACGGCGAGCCCGGTCTCGCAGCTGGACGACCTCGTCGAGACGGGCGTCGAGCAGGGTGCGCGGGTCGGCCAGTGCCGGCCGCGAGCGGAGCGCGTCCAGCCCAGCCTGCTCACGCGCCAGCCAGCCGCGGACGGCGCCGCGGATCCGGTCGCGTGCGTGGACGACGCCGCGCTGCTCCTCGGCCACGTCCGGGACGACCAGCTTCGCGGCGTCGGTCGGCGTCGAGGCACGGACGTCGGCGACCAGGTCGAGCAGCGGCTGGTCGGGCTCGTGGCCGATCGCGGAGATGACGGGGGTGCGGACCGCGTGCACCGCGCGGATCAGGGCCTCGTCGGAGAACGGCAGCAGGTCCTCGACCGAGCCACCGCCGCGGGCGACCACGATGACGTCGACGGCGGGGTTGCGGTCGAGGCGCTCCACCGCCTCGATCACCTCGGCCGCCGAGCGCTGGCCCTGCATGGCGGCGTACGCCACCTCGAAGGTGACCGCCGGCCAGCGCCGCTTGGCGTTCTCGAGCACGTCGCGCTCGGCCGCGCTGTTGGGGGCGGTGACCAGCCCGACGGTGCCGGGGAGGAAGGGCAGCGGCCGCTTCAGCTCGGGCGCGAAGAGCCCCTCGGCGGCCAGCAGCTGGCGGCGGCGCTCCAGGCGTGCCAACAGCTCGCCGAGGCCGACCATCCGGATGTCACGGGCGTAGAGGGAGATGGTGCCGCGGTTGGCGTAGTACGACGGCTTCGCGTTGACGACGATCGACGCGCCCTCGACCACGGGCGGGTTGAGGCTGTCGAAGAGCGTGCGCGAGCAGGTCACCGTCACCGAGATGTCGGCTACCGCGTCGCGCAGCGTCATGAAGACGGTGCTCATCCCCGGCCGGCGGCTCACCTGCGCGACCTGGCCCTCGACCCACACCGCACCGAGTCGGTCCACCCAGCCCGCGATCGCATTGGCGATCTGGCGCACCGGGGCCGGGGACTCGAGCGAGGTCTCCATGGCCATGCGGCGAGATTAGGGGATCGCACCGACGCACCTAGGATGGACACCATGACGACCGACATGGGCATGCCGCCGATCCTGTCGCCGGAGGCGGCCGAGAAGGCCGTGCTGCTGGCGGCACCGCGCGGCTACTGCGCCGGCGTCGACCGGGCAGTGATCACCGTGGAGAAGGCGCTCGACCTGTACGGCGCGCCCGTCTACGTGCGCAAGCAGATCGTCCACAACAAGCACGTCGTCGCCGACCTCGAGTCGCGCGGTGCGATCTTCGTCGAGGAGCTCGACGAGGTGCCGGCCGGCCAGACCGTGGTGTTCTCCGCCCACGGCGTCTCGCCGGAGGTGCACCGCCAGGCCGACGAGCGCTCGCTCAAGACCATCGACGCGACCTGCCCGCTGGTGACCAAGGTCCATCACGAGGCGAAGCGGTTCGCGGCCGAGGACTACGACATCCTGCTGATCGGCCACGCCGGTCACGAAGAGGTCGAGGGTACGGCGGGCGAGGCACCCGACCACATCCAGCTGGTGCAGAGCCCGGCCGACGTGCCCGGCATCGTCGTCCGCGACCCGAAGCGCGTCGCGTGGCTTTCGCAGACGACCCTCTCGGTCGACGAGACCCTGGAGACGGTGGCTGCGATCCGCGAGCGGTTCCCCGACCTGCTCGACCCGCCGAGCGACGACATCTGCTACGCCACCCAGAACCGCCAGCTCGCGGTCAAGGAGATCTCCCCGGCCGCCGACCTGGTGATCGTGGTCGGCTCCGGCAACTCCTCCAACTCCGTGCGCCTCGTCGAGGTCGCCCTGGAGGCCGGCGCGAGGTCGTCGTACCGCGTGGACGACGCCTCCGAGATCGACGAGGCCTGGCTCGACGGCGTCCGCACCGTCAGCGTGACCTCGGGCGCGAGCGTGCCCGAGGCACTGGTCGACGGAGTGCTGGCCTACCTCGCCGAGCGCGGCTACCCGGACGCGCAGGCCGTGCACAGCGCGGAGGAGTCGCTGATCTTCGCGCTCCCGCACGAGCTGCGTCGCGACCTTAAGGCCGCCGGTCGGGTCTAGAGACGATGGCCCGCTACCTCGACGTACATCCGGACAACCCGCAACCCCGGCTGCTCGCCCAGATCGCCGACGCGCTGCGCGACGACCAGCTGATCGCCTACCCGACCGACTCCGGCTACGCGCTGGGCTGCCGGCTCGGCAACCGCGACGGCAGGGACCGGATCCTGCGGATCCGCGGCCTCGACGAGAAGCACCACTTCACGCTGATGTGTCGTGACTTCGCCCAGCTGGGGCACTTCGTCCAGGTCAACAACACGGCCTTCCGGGCGATCAAGGCGGCGACCCCGGGGCCCTACACGTTCATCCTGCCGGCGACCCAGGAGGTGCCGCGGCGGCTGATGCACCCGAAGAAGAAGACCGTCGGCGTACGCATCCCCGACCACGTCTTCGTCCAGGCGCTGCTGGAGACCCTCGACGAGCCGCTGCTGACCAGCACGCTGATCCTGCCCGGTGAGACCGAGCCGCGCAGCATGGGCTGGGAGATCAAGGAGGAGCTCGACCACCAGGTCGACGTCGTCGTCGAGGCAGGGGAGACCCTGGCCGAGCCGACCACCGTCATCGACTGGTCGGAGGGCTACCCCGAGGTCGTGCGCGTCGGAGCCGGCGACGCGGGCCGGTTCGAGGCCTGAGTCCGCTGCCCCGGCACCCGGTGTCGGAGCACCCGATGCCTGATGGCGAGCACGCCGAGGCACAACGCGTAGCCGACGATCAGCGCACCGGCGTGGTGTGACAGCCCACTGACGACTGCCTGGATGGCCCCGTCACCGGCGTCGGCGACCAGGTCCGGCTGGGCGACCCCGATCAGCACGAACGCGCCGACCATCAGCAGCGGCGGGAGCACGCCGACGGTGAAGAAGTCCGACGGTCGCACCAGCAGCGCGACGGCCACGCACATCAGCACGAAGCCGATGTCGAAGAGGACGGTGAGCCGGCCGAAGACCAGCAGGTCCAGCGCGGTGAAGGTGAGGGCGAGCGCGACCCCGAGCACGACGACCTGACGGCCGGACTCGTGCCCCTCTTCCCAGAGGGTCCTCTGGCTCACAGGGCCACGCTATGGTCCGCGGCACCGTCGTCGTCGGCGCCGCGCCGGTCGACCGCGTGCAGGCCGGCGCTGGTGACTCCGTCGACGGAGCGCGTCGCCGCCTCGACCTGGCGAGGTGCGGGCAGGTCTCCGAAGCGCCGAGCAGAGACCAGGACCCGGGTCTCGAGGGAGCCGACGGTCTGGTTGTAATGGCCGACGGCGGCGTTGAGGGAGCGGCCGAGCTGGTCGAGGTGGCCGTTCATGCTGGACAGTCGCTCGTGGAGCTCGCGGCCGACGCGGTGGATCTCCCGCGCCTGATCGGCCAGCGCCTCGTGGCCCCAGCCGTGCGCGACCGTGCGGAGCAGGGCGATCAGGGTGGTGGGAGTCGCGAGCACGACCTGCCGCGCCGCGGCGTACTCGATGAGGGTGGGGTCGGTCTCGAGCGCCGCGGCCAGGAACGACTCGGCCGGGACGAAGAGCACGACGAACTCCGGGCTCTCCTCCAGCGATCGCCAGTAGCGCTTCGCGCCCAGTGCGTCGACGTGGGTGCGCAGCTGGCCCGCGTGCCGCACCAGGTGGCGGCGGTGGTCGTCCTCGTCGTCGGTGGACGTGGCGTCGAGGTAGGCGTCCAGCGGTACCTTGGCGTCGACGACCACACTGCGCCCGCCGACCAGCCGTACGACGAGGTCGGGGCGGCGCGCCCCGTCGTCGAAGCGCACCTGCTCGGCGAAGTCGCACCGGTCGACCAGGCCGGCGAGCTCGACGGCCTTGCGCAGGTGGAGTTCGCCCCACCGGCCGCGCACCTGGGGCTTGCGCAGCGCGGTCGAGAGCGACTGCGTCTCGCGGCGCAGCCCCTCGGCGGTCATCCGCATGTCGAGCACCTGCTCGTTGAGCTGCCCCTGCCAGGAGGCGCGCTGGTGGTCCAGGTCCTGCATCTGGTCGCTGAGCCGGTCCAGCCCCTGCATCACCTCGGCCTGGTCCACGACGCCGGCCGTGTAGGTCGGCCGCGACCGGGACCAGAGCACACCGACGACCGCGCCGAGGGCCAGGCCCACCAGCAGCGTGAGGAAGAGCGTCAGGATCTCCATGGCCCCAGCATGGGGGTGGCCACCGACATTGCCGTCGAGCGACGTGAGATCGCCCCCAGATCACCTTCAGAAGGGCGAATTCACGTCACTCGACGGTCTCGGCGTCAGTCGAGGTCCACGATCACCGGGGCGTGGTCGGAGGGGGCGCCGGTGCCCTGGGCCGGATCCCGCTCGTCGCGGTCCACGAAGGCGCCGGTCACCCGCGCCGCCAGCGACGGCGAGCCGAGCAGGAAGTCGATGCGCAGGCCGCGGTTGCGCTCGAAGCGCTGCCGGTAGTAGTCCCAGTAGGTGTAGCCGGCGTCGTACGGCTTCGCCGTGTCGGCCCAGCCGTCCTCGATGAAGGCGAAGAAGGCGGCGCGCTCGGCGGGGGTCACGTGCGTCGAGTTCTTGAACTGGGTGACGTCGAAGACGTCGTCGTCGGTGGGGCAGACGTTCCAGTCGCCGACCAGCACCGAGTCCGCGCCCAGCCAGTCCCGGGCGGCTTCGCGCAGCGCGGCGTACCACTCCAGCTTGTAGACGTAGTGCGGGTCGTCGGGCTTGCGGCCGTTGGGCACGTAGAGCGACCAGAGGCGTACGCCGCCGCAGGTGGCGCCGATCGCCCGCGACTCCGCCTCCGCCGGGGTGTCGAGCTCCTTGGTGAACCCGGGCTGCCCGGGGAACCCGATCTGCACGTCCTCCAGCCCGACCCGGCTGAGGATCGCGACGCCGTTCCACTGGTTGGTCCCGGCCGCGGCGATCTCGTAGCCCCGCGCCTGGAGCCCCATCAGCGGCAGCTGCTCCTCGCGTGCCTTGGTCTCCTGGAGGGCCAGCACGTCGATCTCGTGGCGGTCGAGGAGTGCCTCGACGCGGTCGATCCGGGTCCGGAGAGAGTTGACGTTCCAGGTCGCGATGCGCACGACGTGCAGCCTAGAGCCCGAGTCGTACGAGAACTCCTGTAGAGGTCGGTGGTGCCGTCTACCGTCCCGGACGTGACCTCGATCGAGACCCTGCGGGCGATCCACCACCCGACCCGACGGCGGATGGTGGACTACCTCTACCTGCACGGTCCGACCCAGGTGGGGACGCTCGCGCGGGAGCTCGGGGAGCAGGTCGGCAGCATCAGCCACCACCTGCGGATGATCGAGAGGGCCGGCATCGTCGCGCCCGCCCGAGCTCGCCACCGACGGCCGCACCAGCTGGTGGCCTGGAGCAGTCCTCGATCTCGTGGTCGGTGGAGGACTTCGCGGACGACGTCGCGGACCGCGCGCAGGCCAAGGCGGCCGAGCGGCTCGACGTCGAGCACCAGCTCGGCAAGCTCGCGGCCTGGAAGCGGGCGTCCGAGCGCGCCGACCCCGCCTGGCGGCGCGCGGCCTTCAGCGCCGACTTCCTCGCGCTGACGACGCCCGACGAGCTCGCCGGCCTTCGGGACGCGCTGCTCGACGTCGTCCGCGGCTGGCAGGCGGGCATCGACACCGACGACGGTACGCCGCGCGAGCCCGGCCGTCGCCGGCCTGGTCGTCGCCGCCGGCACCATCCCGCGTGCGCTGGTGCTGCTGCTCGGGGGAGTGGTGGCCGACCGGCGCGAGCCGCGCCTCGTGATGCTGGTCGTCAACGTCGTTCGGATCGCGGTCCTCGTCGCGACGGCGCTGTGGGTGATCGTGGCCGGTACGACGGTCCCCGTGCTGATCGCGGCCGCCGTGGCCTTCGGGCTCTGCGACGCGCTCTACCAGCCTTCTGTGGCGACGATCTCGCGCCAGCTCGTCCCACCCGAGCAGCTCCGGCGTACGCCGGCGCCAGCCAGACGGCCATCCGCCTGGGCAGCATGGCGGGGGCTGCGCTCGGCGGAGTGGTGGTGGCCACGTGGGGTCTGGGCGGGAGTGCGGTCGCGAACGCGGTGACGTTCGCGGTCGTCGTCGGCTACCTGGCGTTGGTGCTGCGCCCGCGCTATCCGCTGCCGCGAGCCGAGGCCGAGCGGGTGCTGCGCGGGATGGTGTGCGGGTTCGGCCACCTGCGGGACGAGCCGACGACCCGCGTCCTCGTGCTGACGCTGTCGGGGCTCAACCTCGCCGTGTCGCCGGCGCTGGCGCTCGGCGTCGCGCTCCGGGCGCAGGGCGAGGGGGGTGCGGGCGCCGACGTGCTGATGCCGACGGCGATGGCGGGGTTCGGCGCGCTGGTCGCGGCGTACGGCGTCGGGGCTGCCTGCGCGGCGTACGGACTCGCAATGGCCGTCCTGATGCTCTTGCCACAGTCGCGACCGGCCATCCGGGCGATCGGCCTCCGCCCCGACCTGGAACTGGTTGGATCGCGCTCATGAGAAGGATCGTGCAGGTGATGCTCGTGATCGCGATCGTCATCGACATCGCCTACTGGGCGATCTGGTTCACCGACCGTGACATCCTGGCGAGCTCGCACCGCTCGGCCTACTACGAGTTCGAGAACGCCTTCCCGCTCGCCGACCTCTGGCTCGGCCTCGCCTGCCTGGGCGCGCTCGTCACGCTGACCCGGCGTACGCCGATGGCGCTCTTCTGGATCCTGTGTGCGGGCTCGGCGGGGATGTACCTCTTCGGCATGGACCTCCTCTACGACCTCGAGCACGGCATCTTCACCTCCGGCGGTGGCGGTGCGGTCGAGGCGGGGATCGTCGGGATGACGCTGGTCTTCTCGCTGACCGCGCTGCGCTACGGGTGGTCCCGGCGTTCCGAACTCCTCGGTACGGCGGACCCGCACCTATCCTGATCGCGTGCCACTGAGCCTCGCCTCGATCCACCGGTTCCCGGTCAAGTCCTGCCGCGGCGAGTCCGTCGACTCCGCGGTCGTCGAGCCCTGGGGGCTGGCCGGAGACCGCCGCTGGATGCTGGTCGACGAGGCCGGCTCGGCGATCACGGCGCGCGAAGCCAACCAGTTGTTGCTGGTGCATCCCGAGCTCACCGCCGACGGCCTGATCGTCGCGGCGCCCGACCTGCCGCCGTTCACGATCTCGACCCCGGACCCGCGGACGCAGACCCCCGTCGACCTGTGGAAGTCGGAGCTGACCGCAGCCCCGGCCGGTCCAGAGGCGGACGCCTGGTTCAGCAAGGCCCTCGGCCAACCGGCTCGGCTCGTCTATCTCGACGACCCCACGAGGCGGGCGACCAGTCCGGAGTTCAGCGAGCCGGACGATCGGGTCTCCTTCGCCGACGGCTACCCGCTGCTGGTGGCGACCGAGGCATCGCTGGCCGCCCTCAACGATGTCATCGTCGAGCGCTCCGCAGGTGCCCACGCGCCGCTGCCGATGACGCGCTTCCGCCCCAACGTGGTGATCGCCGGCTCGGAGGCCTGGGCCGAGGACGGCTGGCGCCGGATCCGGATCGGCGACGCGGTCTTCCGGGCCGTCAAGGGCTGCGCCCGCTGCGTGATCACGACGATCGACCCCGACACCGCCGTACGCGAGAAGGAGCCGATCGCCTCGCTGGCCCGGATCCGGCGCTGGGACGGCGCCACCTGGTTCGGGGTCAACCTGGTCCCGGACACCGCCGGTGTGACGATCCGGGTGGGCGACGAGGTCGAGGTCCTCGACGCGGTCGCACCGGGCGCCGGGCCGATCCGTCCTGCGGTCTGAGCGCTGATTGGGGCGCGGTCGTCGTACGCCCGTAAAGTGACCGCCCGTGGCACTCACCATCGGCATCGTCGGACTCCCCAATGCGGGCAAGTCCACCCTCTTCAACGCGCTCACCAAGAACGACGTGCTCGCCGCGAACTACCCGTTCGCGACCATCGAGCCCAATGTCGGCGTCGTGGGCGTCCCGGACAGCCGGCTGCCGCAGCTCGCTGAGCTCTTCGGGTCGGCCAAGATCCTGCCGGCGACGGTGGAGTTCGTGGACATCGCCGGCATCGTGCGCGGCGCCTCCGAGGGTGAGGGACTGGGCAACAAGTTCCTCTCGCACATCCGTGAGTCGGCGGCGATCTGCCAGGTGACCCGGGTCTTCCGCGACGAGGACGTCACCCATGTCGATGGTGAGGTCAACCCGAGCAACGACATCTCGACGATCCAGACCGAGCTGATCCTGGCCGATCTGCAGACCGTGGAGAAGGCGATCCCGCGGCTGGAGAAGGAGGCCCGGATGAACAAGTCCCAGGCCGCCGTACTCGACGCGACGAAGGAGGCGCTCGGCCACCTCGAGGCGGGTACGCCGATCATCGCCACCAAGGTCGACCGGTCCCTGATCCGGGAGCTCTCGCTGCTCACCGCGAAGCCCTTCATCTACGTCTTCAACTGCGATGCCGACGAGCTCTCCGACGAGTCGCTCAAGGACAAGATGCGCGCCTTGGTCGCGCCGTCCGAGGCGATCTTCCTCGACGCGAAGTTCGAGTCCGAGCTGGTCGAGCTCGACAACGACGAGGAGGCGCGCGAGATGCTCGCCGAGATGGGTGTGACCGAGCCCGGCCTCGAGACCCTGGCCCGCGTCGGGTTCGACACCCTCGGCCTGCAGACTTATCTCACCGCCGGGCCCAAGGAGACCCGCGCCTGGACGATCCCCCAGGGCGCGACCGCTCCCGAGGCCGCCGGCGTGATCCACACCGACTTCCAGCGCGGCTTCATCAAGGCCGAGATCGTCTCCTTCGGCGACCTGCTCGCCGCCGGCTCCATGCTCAAGGCCAAGGAGGCCGGCAAGGTGCGCATGGAGGGCAAGGACTACGTGATGGCCGACGGCGACGTGGTGGAGTTCCGCTTCAACGTCTGAATTGGCGCGTTTGTGCAGGTCAGAGGGGGTGTGACCCTTCTGAGTCCGCACACAGTCCGCAAGAAGTTCAGCGACGTTGCCCAGTTACGGCTGTGGTGGAGTCAAGATCGCAAGGCTCGGATCGGGTCGAACAAGCGTCGTGGCGTTGCCCCTTGGCGGTGATATGACGCTGGTGTCACGAGACCAGGTAACCGTCGGACCTCCTCGCGTACTCCGGAATCTGTCGGCACATACTCGGTGTTCTCGATAGGAGTTGTCTCTGTCAGCCCGGGCCCGAGAAGGCTAGGTTGTTGGGATGGCCAGGGTCCTGGTGGGGCGACTCGTTGCGGTCCTTGTCGCCGTAACGGCTCTGATGCTGGGTTGGGCGCCGCCGTCTGGGGCTGACCCGGCCGGGCACTTCCTCGACGACCAGCCGGTCGTCATCGACCTGACTAACCCCACGGCCGACCCGGTCGGGGTCGACATCATCAACACGGGCACCGAGCAAGTCACGTACACGCTCACCGTGGTTGGGAACGCTGCCCCACACCTCCACCCTTCCTCGGCTTCGCAGGTGCTTGCAGCCGGAGCGGCGGGATCGTTCACCCTCCGCGTGGACGCCGAACCTCCCCCGACGACCGGAACGCTTGTGCTGACCGGCACCGACGGAACTCTGGAGCGGCTTGCCGTGAAGTTAGTCGGCGTCGCGCCGCAGGAGCCCGGCGTTCTCGTTCCAGGCACGTTCGAACAGCTCAAGGTATCCGCCGTAAGTGCGGTCCCCTCCTTTGTCCGGCCCGTCCCCGCCCAGAACCGGGACTGGTGGCTGGTGGTGGCGGGTGTCGCGGTCGTCGCTGTCCTCGGCGTACTGGCTTATCGGGGTCAGCGGGCCAAGGACGGCTTGTGGGCATTCGTCGCGTCCATCCTGGCGCTCCTTGGGCTAACCGCTGCCCTCCTGGTGGTGGGCGTGACGGTCGCGCAGTTCGTCGAGAAGGCGGATCCGAACGTCCCTGAGGTCTCCAACACGATCGCGCCACCGAACTCAGGCCGATCGGGCGCCACGCTCGCAGGCGACACGGGCGGCAACGGCCTCCTCGTGAGCGAAGCCGCCACGTTGACAATTTCTGGGCTGGACCGGGCAGGGAACTACACGGGCACTGTGGACACCCAGCCGTCCGTAGGCGGTGGGGAGATCAAGACGACTGTCACCGTGCACGACTACTGGGGGTGGGCCGTCGCTGCGGTGACAGTCGGCGTGCTGATCGGATTCCTGGTGAGCGTGCTGTACGCGCAGCGCCGGCGCAGTGCGCTCCATTCCGTTGCGGTGGCGGAGGTCCGGCGCGAGGTCGCCAGCCGGGAGAGCCAGTGGCTCCTGGGCGAAGGTGACCAGCCTTGGGCGTGCCGCTACCGCATCCACGATTACGTCAAGCAGCATCTGGACGGCCTTTCGTCCACTTATGCGTCCGACCCTGTCAAAGCCGAGACAGACTTGTCGGCGATCGAGACCTTCGCCGAGACCGCGGACTCTACTCGGGTCGGTGTCCGTGCCGAGATCGAGAACGCGATGGGGCTGCGCTCGGTGCTGCAGGTCTTGTACGGCGACGCCATCGACCGGGATCCGACCTGGCTCTCGGCCTTGGTCGACGAGCCGAACCCCCTATTCGTCCCCGGGCAGAGCGTCGCCGATTCGACGACTCGTGTCACCCACCTGAGCCAGGCCGCCGGAACTGCAGCTACGACCCGCATGAAGGCCGTCGCCGTCGCTGAGAGCCTCAGTTCTCTCCGCGACGCCATCGGGGAGCGAGCGGCCGCGCACTGTGACGTCACCGAGGTCACCGAGGAGTGGGAGGGGCTGGGGCCTCGACTGGTCCAGAGCAGTAGCGAGGCCGAGGTCGAGGCTGTGCGGAAGACCGCCGCCGAGCTTCAGACGAAGGTGGAAGCGCTACAACCGTCCGCAGATGCGCCGCCTCTTGTCGCCGATCAGCAGGCGGCTACACCACAAGCCGTTCGGGGCCTCGATGATGTCGGGTCGCGCGTACGCGACTGGATCCGTCACCTCAAGGCGTTGGAGGATCCCACAGAGAAGCTACGCGTCGATCGCGACGACCTCGTCATGGTTCGCGTCTCGGCAACCCTGGCGCGGGACAACGAGCGCTACCACTGGGAGTTCAGCGACAATTCCACGAGTTCTGCCAACACCGCTGAGGGTGCGGCCGGCGAAGTGGTCGAACTCAAGGTGCAGCACATGTTCGCTGACGGTCCCAAGACATTAGAGGCGAGAGTTGTCAGCGAGCACGACAGCCAAGTCCTGGGCAGGTGGTCCGGCACAGCGGACACTGCGGTCGGCCGGCTCAAACGCGCGCGACGGGCCCTTTCGGCGGACGACCGCTTCCTGCTGTTGGTCGCGTTCGTACTCGCGGTCGGTTCAGGAATGGTCGCGCTCTACGTGCCCGATGCGACTTGGGGTACAGCCGGCGACTACCTGACGGCTCTGCTGTGGGGAGCAGTCACCGCCGAGGCCATCAAGCAGGTCGCCACAGTCATCCAGGGCCGAGGGCAGACTCAATAGGAGAGGCCAGCGATGTCACTGAAGCACTACCTGTACGGCCAGGGACCGCACTGGCATCCGTTTGCGCACCGCGACGTCGACCCGTCGACCGTGGATCAGGTCGCTCACGAGGTGTTACACCGCATCGACGATCGCCCGGACCCGACGTCGCCATATCTTCCGGACGGTGTGCGATGCGTACTGGACGTCGCAGACGGCTGGGGTGTGTACGGCGTCGGTGCGACCGCGTTGGAGTACCGCGGCGAATCGTTCTTCCGGCACCAACTATTGCTCGATCCTGCCTGGTTGGACCGCGACATGCGCCGCTTGGGCAGTCGTAGCCCTGTCCTCACCTCCGACGAGGCCGAATGGGCCGCCCACGCCCTGTCGACCACACTCGGGATCGAAGTCCCGCACGGGACGGTACTTCGCGCGACGCTGCCCCCATCCCCGAACGCTGTCACGAGCGGCGATGTCACGAACTGGTCCGCTGCCGGCGCGAGTACACCGCTCACCGGCCGGGTGGGAGCACCAATCACCTACGCCGACAACCATGGACGTAGCACGCCTGGCTTCCTCACCGCTGGCCACGTGGTGCCCGACCCCCTCGGAACAGTGAACGTGGACCAACCCGGAGGGCCAGTTCGCCTAACGATCTTCAAGTCCGAGGTGCCACGAGGCATCGGCACTAGCCGGGCGGCGACGTTGCGGGGGGCTATCGACGGCGCCATCCTCGACGCAACCGGGGTTCCGACGGGCAGCCTCGGCCCCCAGGGCGGGGCCGGGCACACCGCCCCCGTCAGTCGGGTCACGACGGGCTCAGCGGGCTCCGGTCACGTCGTGGGCTACGCAGCGTGGGTAGCGACGACCGGCAGCTCCTGGTGCGACTGCTACATGGTCTCCTCCCCCAGGGGCGCATTCTCTGAGCCCGGCCACTCCGGCGCAGCCGTCACGTCCGGCGCGGTGGTGATCGGGACGGTCGTCGGCGCAGCGGGCACGGTCGCCGGATGCCCCTCGTCGATCAGCTACGTTCAGGACATAGATTCGGTCTGTGCCGAATTTGGCTGCGTCCTGACCTGACGCGTTTGTTGTCGTTCGGCCGAGCTGTGGAACCATGGCGGTGGAACGCCGCAGTCCCTCGGTCGCGCTCAACGCGGGATGAGGATGCCTATTGGCTCCGGCTCCGACCTCTGAGGATCCAGGATCCGGTTTGCTTCCACACCCAAGATGGGATCGTCGGCGACGGTCTCGATGACGGCTCGACCCTGACCGGGGCTGATCCGGTTGCCGATGCGATTGACGGGTCTCAGAAAGTAGATCCGATTCGACCCGAGCTTGTCGTTGCCGAGAAAGTCCAGAAGGTCGGTGTAGTGGACCCTGGTCGCGATACCGCTCAGTGTTGCTGCAAGCCGATCTCGGACTGCTTCGCGGTGGGTGCTGAGCATCATTTCTCGCAGGTCTGCCCACCATGGACGGGCCGTGGGGTCGTTGAGTGCGTTGGCGATGCCTTCCAGGACGCGGTCTGGGTAGTCGAGTGCAAGATGCTTTAGCAGAACGGGGATTGCCTTCGGACGCGAGTCCGGGATCAGGTAGAGGTCCCACGCGCTGTCCACGTCGAGCCCCATCGACCTGAGGTCCTCAGCCACGGGTTTCTCGGCGATCTCCAAGAGCCTGTACCACTCGGCGCGCTCGGCCTCTTCGCGAGCGCGTTCGGCACGATGGAAGTCGTCCTTGAGTCTGCGCAGTTCCAACTCCGCCGCAAGCTCGGCGGCCGTCTTCGCTCCCACGGCACGCACACTAGTGCTGCTCCCGCTCGCCTATCCGGCTATTTCCCTGGGATGCGCGGACACGCGGTGGATAGACGCATCTCGAAACGGCGCGGTGCCGCCGGCCGGATCGGCGCGGAGACCCTCGACGTCGAGCTTGCGCGGTATCCCGCAGTGGCGGTGCTGGCGCTTCGTGGCGTCAACGTCGCTTCAACCGCGGAGCAACGAGTGAACGCGGCGCGAAGGTGCAGACGCCGAGCGTCTCGTCGAGGTTGCCCATCGTCGTGGGTCGAGCGTCAGATTTTCCGGCGCGCCGAGCGAGGGTCCGTCACCATATGGGCGTGACAACCTTCCGGTCGCGGCGTCTTGAAGCGCTCTTCGGAACCACGCTGGCGACACTGACTGCCGATCACATCGCGCTGCTAGTTGATAGCGCTGTGGGCGAGGAGTTTGACCTCGACTTCAAAGGCTCGCTCTATGGCAGGTCGGACGCGGACCGGCGTGCGCTCGCTTCTGACGTCGCAGCGCTGGCGAACACTGCCGGCGGAATGCTCATCGTCGGCGTACAGGAAGACTCACGAGCCCGCGCGAGCTCTGCTCCTGGCGTTGTGCTCAGCGACGGCGAGGCAAGTCGAATGCGCCAGATCGTTGCGAGCCTCGTCGCGCCGCTGCCTGCCTTCGACATCTCGCTCATCCCAAAGAACGACGACGAGCAAACAGGGTTCTTCGTAGTCTGCGTACCTCCGAGCCCAAGCGCTCCCCACGCCGTCTTGATCAACGATGGACTGCGGTTCCCGAAACGCAACGGCAGCACCACTCGCTACCTGTCCGAGCCCGAGGTTGCTTTCGCCTACAGGAGCCGCTTCTCGAGCGCGGGGCAGCAGCAGGACCGCCGCTGCGAAGTCGAGAGCCAGGCGCTCACCCGGTTGAGAAGAGACCGCCCGTGGGTGGTCGTAACGCTGGTACCGGACGTGGCCGGCGACCTGGCGCTCACGACAGAGTCCGTGCACCGTTTCCGAGAGTCGATCCTGAACCAGGAAGCCTGGTCCGTTACGCCAATGAGCGTGCGCTTTCAAAGAGCCGACGTTGGTTGGCGTCGGCTACGGGCTGACGGGAGCACAAGCGAGGACGCTTCCCGTGCCCAGTCGTCGCGCTGGGTATCCATTGAACTGCACGCCGACGGGTGCGGTTCCTATGCTCTGCAAGTTCCAGACCTACGGGAACGCAGCCAATCGGTGCCAGAAATAAGGCACGAAGCCACCTTGATCAACGACGAAAGTCTAGTCGCGGCTGTCCTGACCGGCCTCACCCGCCTTGGGCGCCATGCGGAGGATGCGGCCGCGAGCGGGGGTTGCATCGTCGGCACTCGTGTGCTCTCAGAAGATCTGAAGAGCGGCGTCGCAATCGGTCATGTGCGTCGAGGATTCGCTCAATCTCGCAGCACCAACGTGGTGCCCTCGATTGCGGCGATCGGAGCGGCAGCGCTCGATGATCTCGCCAACCCCGGCCCGGATCTCGTGCGCCTAGCGGCCCGCATGTGCGACGAACTCGCGCAAGGCGCAGGCATACCCGAACTCGGCCAACTCTCAACCGAAGGCGAAGTACGGCATCGCTATTGGAGCCACCAGGCCTGGCCGATGGTGGAAGCCTGGGCGGCGTCACACGCTATCCCGGTTAACGAAGGCTCAGTAGACGGGTAGGACTGTCCGCGCCTCGCTTGCAACGGTTGGGCCTGGGCCGCGTCGGCCTTAGTGGCCCTGGGCTCGGCGCCGTGGGCTCGAACCAATAGCGCTGCGCGTGTCATTGTGGCGCCGTGACGCGGCGGAATGGGCTAAGTCCGCTGATCCGTACAGCAGTCCCCTCGGCGGCAGACGCAGTCGGGATTCGCTCGAACGCGAGCTTGGTGATCTGTGTCCGGGCTCCCCTCGAAGGTTGTGCGTCGCGGCGGTGGCAGAGTCTTCAATCGGGCATTAGGTCGTAGAGATAGTGCCCAAGCAAGACGTAGGCCCAACCGATGCAGATGATCTTTGAGTAGAAGAGCACCAGCGTCGGCCAGTTGAACCAGCGCGGCGCAAGTTGTCTTTCGGCGTCCTGCCGGCGGTGGAGGTGCCAACTCCAGATTCCCCAGATGACCGTCCGTACGACGTACTGCACGAGGTCTAGGATCAGCGCTGCGATGAGAAGGACGCCGGGCAACAGAAGGTCATGCGGAATGTCCAAGCCTTCGCCGGTCTTCAGATCAACCCCGCTGAAGAGCCAGACGACTGCGATCCCAACGAAGGCTAGTTGTCGGACGATTGTGCTGACGGTCGCTGTTGCGGCGTAGTAGGCGCTGAGGGCCGTGTCCCGCGCCAACCAGGGCACGGGCTCGTCAGGTGTTGGTGAATCGTCCTGCCGGGGCAGGGGAGCAGGCTTCGGGCCACTGCGCTTCAACCAGATCAAGCACACAGTCAGGAACGCAAACCAGCCTCCCGCGCCGCGAGGCAGTCGGCTCACGACTGTGGACCTGTGCTCGGCGTGCCACCCGGTTTCGGCCGAGACGGTCGACTTCCCGATGATGCACCCAAGCCGCCCGTGTGGCCCCCCTTCTTCGCCGAGGCCTTCTTCGCGGGGGCGTACCTGCCCGACGACGCCTTCTCGCCGGCCGTCTTCTTCGAGGGGGCGGCTTTTTTCGCGGGTTGCTTCTTCGCGGCCGTCTTCTTCGAGGGGGCGGCTTTTTTCGCGGGTTGCTTCTTCGCGGCCGTCTTCTTCGAGGGGGCGGCTTTTTTCGCGGCCGTCGTCTTGGCCGCCGTGCGTCCAGAAGGTGCCTTCTTGACGAAGCGACCCGTGATAGCGCTTCGAGGTTGCGACGTCCCTGCGGCAACTGACTTTCGCCGACCGGTGCTGCTGCGTGTCTTGCCAGCCACGATGCCCCTCTCCGATGTGGGCCAGTCTTACCATCCCAGGGGCGAGCCCGGCGCGCGTTCCCGATTCTCTCCCGGCAACATGTGACCTTCTTGGGGGTAAACACGCTCAACAGGGGCGACGACTACACCGACGGTTCGTTCCCTGGTGAACGAGTACGACGGCATCCCCGACCACACGCTCGCGAAGCTCAAGCCGGGCGCCGAGGGCGCCGGTGGCGGTTCCTTCGCCGCTCAGGTCTACGCCTGTGAAGTCAGGCCGATGGCGACCGACCGTGATGCCCAGGACGCGATCAGTCAGCCCCGCCTGCTGCTTCTGAGGAACTCCAACCCCACCGCGGCGGCACTGCTCGGCAAGGCAGAGACTGACGCGAGGCTCGTCACGAGTTCGGCTCAGGCGCCCCTTCGGGTGTTCCGTGAAGACATTGTCGTAGGACGTGGATCCGCAGGCCCAGATGGTCCGGCGGGCTGACGGCTGGCCCCACGCACAGAAGAACCCGGCCGCCAGTCCGGGTCTTCTTGTTGTTTCGGTCATGATGGCGTGAGTTCGAGATAGAAGCTCGCAGACCGACAAGACGTCGAGGGTGGCAGCGAATGCAGTTCTCAGAGGACCCCGAGTTGGAAGGCCTGATCGGGCGGGTTTGCCACGTATACGCGCGCGTCGAGCTGGAGGCCGGACATGTCGTGATGGCTGCCCACGGCAATTGGGGAGTGGCGATGAGCACCGACTATCTGACCTTCTCATCGAACTCAGGTGTCCTGACCGACTGGCTCAAGAATGTTGGTCGGGCGTATACGGAGGTCAAGAGCGACGCGAGGGACCTCTGTGTTGGCCTCCGAAGTCTGAAGGCGCGTCGGGACGTATGGGCGCACTCCGCAGCGATCATGGACCTTTGGTTGGTGATGCGGGAGCAGGGATGGTCGTCCATGTCCGACAGCGATCATCCTTCGGGAAAACTCCTCAACGCGAAGACGCCGGGACACGTTGACGCTCCGTCGAAGGCAGATGTCGACGCCTTTTCCGCAGAGGCGTCCGATGTGGGCGACGTTGCAACCTCGCTCGCGGCGAGCCTCGCCAGACTCGCGGACCCGGAGCCCCGCACAGTGCGTGATCCGACGGCCAGGCGTCCGTCTGGTCGATCTGCCACGACAACTTGAGGCGGTCGAAGTCGACGACCTCGCCGCGCCCCAGCCAATGACACTTCGACCAGCCGATCCCGGACCCGCGTCAGCGACGCTACGCCGCACCACCCGTGCTCAGAAGAGCCAGTCTCACGCCCGGGGGACCGTAGTGGGTCGCCGGCGTGACCGAGCCTTGGCGCGGAATGGGGGAGAAGCAGCACTTTCGGATTTTCGGTCCAAGGGCGCAATGATGTGCGCCGGCAGGTCTCGCCCCTACAGAGGCAACACGCGGCTGATGGATTCGGACACGATCGGAGCATCTCGAGCTCGTGGTTGATACGCGGTGGTATGAAGCACTTCCTCCCAGTTGGATTCGAGATGGCATTAACGCCGTTTAGC